>JALORY010000129.1 GCA_025458675.1 Gammaproteobacteria bacterium
GGCCCGTGACCTGCCCGGTGGCGCCGTCGAAGCGCGCCCGTCCGATCGCCGTCCGCTCGGCGACGTAGACCCAGCCCTCGTGCAGGGCGAGACCGTGCGGACCGTCGAGGTCATCGAACAGCACCCGATGCCCGTCGGCCCGGCCGTCTCCGTCGCGGTCGCGCTCCAGCAGCGACACGAGATCGCCGCGTGTTCGACTCACGATCAGGTCGCCCCCGGGCGTGAAGACCATTACCCGCGCGAGCGGGACCTCGCTCGAGTAGGCCTGCACGTGTAGTCCCGGCGGCGCCTGCAGCCGCTCTGCGACCGTCTCCTCGCTCGGCGGCGTGATGCCGCGGCCGAGCAGGAAGTCGAGCATGACGCGCTTGTCGGAGACGGGGATCGGGCCCCACCAGACGAAGGAGGCGAGCGCGGCGAGCAGCAACACCGCGGCGACGGCCGAGATCGTGAGCAGGCGACGGCTTCGTGTTGTCATGACGTTGGCTTCCTCGGTCGCGACTCGCGTGGCGCGGGCTAGAATGGTGCGGTCACGGTTGTTCGCGAACCAGCAAGATGCGGATCCTTTTCGTCTGCATGGGCAACATCTGCCGATCTCCGACGGCAGAGGGAGTATTCCGTCGCCTCGTCGAGGAACGCGCTCCAGGCCTCGATCTCGAGATCGACTCCGCCGGCACGCACGATTATCACGTCGGCGAGCCGCCGGACAGTCGCTCTGTCGCCGCCGCCTCGCGGCGCGGCGTCGACCTTGGTCGCCTGCGCGCGCGGCAGGTGGACGATGCTGATTTCGAGCGCTTCGACCTGATCGTGGCGATGGACCGCCTGAACCGCGAGACCCTGCTGCAGCGCAGCCCGGCGGGCAGGCGCGAGCGCATTCGCCTCTTCATGGAGTTCGCGGAACGCAGCGACGTCGAGGACGTGCCGGACCCGTACTACGGCGGACCGCTCGGTTTCGAGCAGGTGCTGGACCTCGCCGAGGAGGCCGCGGCCGGACTGCTCGAGGAAGTCCTGCGGCGCAAGCCCGCCCGGCGCCCTCGCTAGGGACGACGCCGGACAGACTGCGCGATCAGGGCTCGCTGCGCGGGCCTTCCCGCGTCGCGTCGCTCGGTGGCCCGGGCGTCCACTCCTGCCGAGGCACCGCAGCCACGGGCGGTGCCGCCGGTGCGCGTTCGAAATCGAACGACTGCGCCTCGGGAGCGCCCTCGCTGCCTGCCGGCGGCGCACCCTCGTTTCCCCCGGCCTCGGTTGCACCTGCGAACTCGCCCGGTTCGCGTCGACGCCGGCGACCTCCGCGCCGCGAGCGGCGCCCGGTGCGCTCGCCGCGTTCACCCTCTGGCCGGTCCCCGCGCTCGGGGCGCGACTCGGACGTGGCATCACTGCCTGAGGGGACGGCCGGCGCTGCGGTCGTTCCGGCCTGCTCGGCGACCGGCAGAAGCGCACCAGCGGCTGCGACGGCGGGATCGACCGGCGCGGCGACTGGGGCGGGCGGGGCCGAGACTTTCGGCGCCTGTTCCTGGCGCCCCGGCTCGCCGCGCGGCTGCTCGCTGCGGGGTTGCTCGGAGCGCGGCTGATCCTGGCGCGCGCCCTGCCCGCCGCGCTGGGGCTGCTGGCCGTCGGGCCGCCGATCGCGCTGCCCCTCGCGCTGCCCTTCGCGCTGTCCGCCGCCCTGGGCCTGCGTCTGTTCGGGGCGACGACCGCGGTCGCCACGCTCGTCGCGACGCGACTCGGGGCGGCGCTCGCCGTCGCGGCGATCCGCCCGCGGCTCGTCCCGGCGGCCGCCGCGCTGCGACGGGTCGTCCCTTCCGCCGCCACCGCGCTCGTCGCGACGGGCATCGCGCCGCGTTTCCTCGCGCGCGCCGCCGCGCGGGTCGCGGTCACGCCCGCGATCCCGGTCGCGCCCGCGGTCGCGGTCCCGACCCCGGTCCCGTCCGCGCTCGTCGCGGCCTTGCACGTGTTCGGCGCGGGCCGGTGCAGCTTCGGGCGCCGGTGCCCGCTTGTCGCCGACCAGCCAGTGCCATAGACGCACGAACGCGCCGTCGCGCGGTCCGTACTGCGGAACCACCACCACCGGCGCCGCGGCCACGGGGGCGACCGCCACCGCGACCGGCTCGGGAGCGGGCGGCGGCGCAGGCGTGCTCGGGACGACCGTCGTCACCGCCGGCACCGGCGGCGGCGGGGGAGCCTTCTCCTCGGCCGCGATCGCCTCGAGGTCGATCTTCGGCTGCACGGCCATCTGGTGGCTGATCACCGAGTACTCGGGCAGGCCGAGCTCGTCGTCGCGCACGCGGCGGATCTCGTAGGCCGGCGTGTCGAGGTAGCGGTTCGGGACCAGGATCACGTCCACGTGGCTACGCGTCTCGATGCTCTGCAGCCACTCCCGCTTCTCGTTCATGAGATAGGTGGCAACGTCCACCGGCAGCTGCGCGATCACCTTGGCGGTGCGGTCCTTGCGTGCCTCCTCGCCGATCAGCCGCAGGATGGCGAGCGCCAGCGACTCGACGCTGCGGATCACGCCCATGCCGTTGCAGCGCGGGCAGGTGATGTTGGTGGACTCGCTGATCGACGGGCGCAGGCGCTGG
>JALORY010000130.1 GCA_025458675.1 Gammaproteobacteria bacterium
CAGCAGCGCACGCGCCGCGTTGACGTCGCCCGACACCATCAGCCACCAGAGACGATCGCCCTGCTCGCTCGAGAACCGCAACGCGCGGCCCTGCAGGTCCATGCGGCTGCGCAGGATCGATTCCGCCTGCTGCAGACGCGCCGCGGCGTCCGGCACCTTCTCCACGCGGCGCAGGATCCCGATCCAGTCGAGCAGCGCGGACGTCGGCCACGAGGCCGGATCGACGTACAGCGGCTGCAGCATCTGCGGCGTCGCCTTGCCGTAGCGCGCGAGCACCTCGATCGCCGCGAGCTTGCGCACGACCAGATCCGGCGCGCGGAAGGCGTCGCGCCGCGGCGTCTTCGCCTCGACGAAGCCCTTGAGGCCGGCGATCGCCCGTTCGAGCACGGCGGGCGGCAGCTTCCAGCCCGCCTCGTGGGCGACCGCGAGGACGTACGCGGTGAGCGTGTCGCTGCCGCGCAGCCAGTCGGTGGCGAAGTACTTGAAAAGCCCGTCACGGTCCTGGTGCTGCGGCAGGGCGTCGACCAGCGCTTCCCACCCCGAGCGGTTCCCCGCGGCAATCAGCTTCGACACGCGCTGCTCGAGGCAGGAATACGGGTAGTCCTTCATGAAGGAGGCGACGCCCTCCAGGCCCTCGGCGAGCCGCGCCTGCAGGGCCACGCGCACGCCGCCGCGGTCCGGCAGGGCCGCGGCCGGGCGCTGCACCTCGAGCGCGAACGGACCGTCGAGCTGGGTGACCATCGCCTGGTAGACGCGCTCGGGGACCGCAGGAATCACCCGCTGCGTAACCTGCAGCGCGTCGCGGGCCGTCCCCGACACCTCGTCGACCGACACGTTCCAGGTCAGTGCGCCGGCGTCCCGTGGGGCCGCCACCTCCCAGGTCAGCGTGCGCGCCTCGCCCGGCGCCAGCTCGACCGACTGCGTCTCCAGCGCCGGCAGCGCCGGGCCCTGCGCCGGCGCGACCTGCGCCTTCGCTTCGAGCTTCAGCGGGCGGTCGGCACCGTTGCGGAGTGTGAAGGCGCCGAGGTAGCGGTCGCCCTCGCGCACGGTCGGCAACAGGCCGGACAGCAGCATCGCGTCCTGGTGGGTGCGGATGCGGCCTTCGCCCAACCCGAACAGATCGGTGCCCGCACTCGCCACCGCAGCGAGCCGGAAGGCGGTCAGCGAGTCGTTGATCGGCACCTCCAGCTCCGCCTCGCCGTTCGCGTCGAGGGCGACGCGACCGCGCCAGAGCAGGAGGGTATCGAACAGCTGGCGCGCGCCCTGCCGGCCGCCGCCGCCGCCGGTGGGCACCGCCTTGCGTCCGTAGTGGCGCTTGCCCACGACCTGCATCTGTGCCGTGGCGGTGTTGACCTCGAGCGGCCGCGCCTCGCCGAGCATGCCGTCGAGCAGCTTCCACGACGCGTTCGGCCTCAGCTCGAGGAGGCCCTCGTCGACCGCCGCGAAGGCGACCTCGGCCGGCGACGGCAGGGTGTCGCCGCCCGTCGCGCGCTTCACCGACACCTTGACCTTCGCCGTCCCGCGCACCGGGTACACCTCACCGTCGGGAACCACCCGCACGTCGAGACGGTGCGGCGCCCAGCCGACCCTGAGCTCGGCGATGCCGAGCCGGAACGCCGGCTTGCCCAGGTCGACGAGCGCGGTGACCTGCGCGCTCTCCTCCGGCCCGAGCGGCTCCGCCTTCGGTCCGCCGACGCGCCCGCGCACGGCGAGGACCGAGACGTAGACGTTGGGCGCGTGCGCCGGGATGACCGGCACCTCCACCACCGGGTTGGTGCCCTCGATCGGGGTGACGAAGGCGTCGATGACGCCCTCGCGCTCGACCGTCACGAGCGCGGTCGCGCGGCGGAACGGCATGCGCACCTGCAGCCGCGCGCGCTCGCCCGCCTCGTACTCGGTGCGCTCGGGCAGAACGTCCATGCGATCGCTGGGCCCGCCGCCGAACCACTGCTCGTCGGGACCGGTGAGCCAGACGTCGCCGGTCGCTTCGGCGCGGTTGCCCAGGGCGTCGACCGCGCTCGCCTGCAGCACCAGCTCCCCGGACACGCCGGGGCGGATGTCGCACGCGAGCAGGCCGCGCGCGTCGGTCGCACCCCGGCAGGCAGCGTCGAGCCGCCGGGTCTCGGTGCGCTGCTCATAGTCGTAGAAGCCGCCGATCAGCCGCCGGCGGTGCGAATAGGTGGCGCGCTGGTAGACGGCGACGGACACCTGCTGGCCAACGATCGGCTTGCCCGCAAGGTCGAGCGCGACCACCTCGAAGCGGACGCGATCGCGCTCGGGCGCCCAGCTCTCGGTCTTGATGCCGACGCTCAGCTGCGCCGGCCACAGCGGGACCCGGCTGGACACGGTCAGCCGCTCGCCGTTGGCGTCGGGGTACTCGAGCTCCGCGACCAGCTCCTGCGCAACCTGCCCGGGCCGCAGATCAGGCACCGTGACGCGTGCCGCACCGGCGGCATCCAGGGCGAGCGGGATCACCTGCGCGAGCCCCGCGGCCTGCGCCTCGCCGTCCTCGCCCCACTCCTCCGCGCCGCTCCGCTCGATGCCCTCGCGCACCGGCTCGGCGTCGAAGCGG
>JALORY010000073.1 GCA_025458675.1 Gammaproteobacteria bacterium
GCGCTCAAGCTCGTCGAGGTCATGCACGGCGAGCGCGAGAAGTGAGCCCGCGGCGATGAATCTGCGCGGCCCGAAGAAGCGCGTGACCCCCGAGGTGAACCTCACCTCGATGATCGACGTGCTGTTCCTGCTCATTCTGTTCTTCATGGTCTCGACCACCTTCGACCGGTTCGGCCGGGTGCGGGTCGAGCTTCCCGACGCGCAGGCGCAGGCGGAATCGCGCCGGGAGCCGGACCGCATCGACGTGGTGGTGGACACCGAGGGCCAGGTGTTCGTGGGGGATCGCGAGCTCGTCAACACGGACATCGAGACCGTGAAGCGCGGCCTCCTCGAGGTCGCGGGGGAGCGCCGCGACCTCCCGGTCGTGATCGCTGCCGACGCCCGGGCGCCGCACGGCGCGGTCATCAAGGTGATGGATGCGGCCAGCCAGGTCGGGCTCGTCCAGATCGCGTTCGCCGTGCGCGCGCCGGCGCCGCAACCCTGAGGGAATCGCGGCGCGTGCGCGCCATCGAGAGGATCTGGTACGGCGGAAGTCCGGTCGCCTGGCTGCTGCTGCCATTCGCCGCGCTGTTCTGGATCGTGTCGGGCCTGCGGCGCGCCGCCTACCGGGTCGGCGTGGTCGCGACCCGCAGGCTGCCCGTGCCGGTGATCGTCGTCGGCAACATCACGGTGGGCGGCACCGGCAAGACTCCCCTCGTCGTCTGGCTCGCGGCCCACCTCGCGACCCGCGGCTGGCGACCCGGCGTCGTGTCCCGCGGCTACGGCGCCCGGGCGGAGCGGCCGACGCCGGTGGACGCCGCTTCGGACCCCGCGCTGGCGGGCGACGAGCCTGTGCTGATCGCGCGGCGCGCCGGCTGCCCCGTGGTCGTCGATCGCGACCGCGCGCGCGGTGCGTCCTGGCTCTGCGAGCACGCACGCTGCGACCTGGTGATCGCCGACGACGGCCTCCAGCACTACCGCCTGGCGCGGGACCTCGAGATCGCCGTCGTCGACGGCGCCCGGCGTTTCGGCAACGGTATGCTGCTGCCTGCTGGACCCTTGCGGGAGGGGCGGGCGCGGCTGCGGTCGGTCGACCTCGTGGTCACGAACGGCACGCCGGTGGCCGGCGAGCACGGCATGTCCCTCGTCCCGGGTCAGCTCTACGCCCTGGCCGAGCCCGCCCGGCGCGAGCCGCTGGCCACGTGGCGGGGCAGGGCGGTCGTGGCCGTCGCGGGCATCGGCAACCCGGAGCGGTTCTTCCGCACGCTCGAGGACGCGGGGCTCGTCGTCGAGGGCCGCGGCTATCCCGATCACCATCGTTACGACGCCGCGGACGTCGCGCCGCCGGCGGACGGCAGGCCCGTGCTGATGACGGAGAAAGATGCCGTAAAATGCGGCCTGTTCGCGGGACCGTCGCACTGGGTGCTGCCCGTGGACGCCGTGCCCGACCCGTCCTTCGTCGCGCGCCTCGACGCGCGTCTCGCGGAGATCTCCCATGGATAGCAAGCTGCTCGACATCCTCGTCTGCCCGGTCTGCAAGGGAAAGCTGCACTACGCCGTCGCGGCGGGCGAGCTGATCTGCCGCGGCTGCCGACTGGCCTATCCCGTCCGCGACGGGATCCCGGTGATGCTGGAGCAGGAGGCGCGCGCGCTGCCGCCCGAGGAAGAAGTGCCGGCGGCCTGAGGCATGTCCGGCTTCAACGTCGTCATTCCCGCCCGCTACGCCTCCACCCGCCTGCCGGGCAAGCCGCTCGCGGACATCGCCGGCAAGCCGATGATCTGGCACGTCTGGGAGCGCGCCGTCGCGAGTGGTGCGACGCGCGTGGTCGTCGCCACCGACGACGCCCGGGTCGAGGCGGCGGCGCGTGCCTTCGGTGCCGACGTGCTCGTCACGCGCGCCGACCACCGCAGCGGCACGGATCGCATCGCGGAGGTTGCCGAGCGGCTCGGATGGGCCGACGACGCGATCGTCGTGAACCTGCAGGGCGACGAGCCCACGATGCCACCGGCGCTGCTCCGCCAGGTCGCAGCCGATCTCGCCGCTCACCCGGACGCCGCGATGGCGACCCTGGGCGTGCCGATCACCGGCCGCGACGAACTGTTCGATCCGAACGTCGTCAAGGCCGTCGTCGACGGGAGGGGTTGGGCGCTCTACTTCAGTCGGGCGCCGATTCCCTGGCACCGTGACTCCTTCCCCGCGGCGCGCGTCCTGCCGGCCGGCGTCGACTTCGTGCGCCACCTCGGCCTCTATGCCTACCGGGTCGGCTTCCTGCGTGCCTTCGTCGCGTGGCCGGCTGCACCCCTCGAGCAGTGCGAGTCGCTCGAGCAGTTGCGGGCCCTGTGGCACGGGGCGCGCATTCGCCTGGGGCTCGCCTGCGAGGCGCCCGGCCCCGGCGTCGACACGCCCGCCGATCTCGACGCGGTGCGCCGGTCCCTGCTCGCCGGCGCCAGGCCCTGACCCTCACCGCGACGCATCGCAATGCGCGTGAACTGTTACATTTCTTTACGTTCCACGCCTGCCCGTAGTATAAAAAATATAGTAAATCGTTGAAATATAATATTTATCGTATCGTGGTACGTGTATTGCGTACCAACGATGCAAGCGGTGATCGTCCGCCGCCGGCGGAGTCTGGTCAAAGAACCACTCAACTATTAGAGGGCGCGCACGGGCCGCACGGGCCGTCTGCAGTGCCCCGAGGACCAGGAGGGTTTCAACGATGTGTCGTTTCCACTATTCGACAATGGCGGCGGCCGTCGCGGTCGGGCTCGCAGGGTCCGTCGCCGTCGGCGGCGCGCAGGCCTCGCTGCTGCTGGACTGGGCGACGGTGGTGAACAACGCCGATGCGCCGCCCACCGCCACCAAGGGCGAACGGTTCTTCGGCTACAACCAGCCGTCGGTCAACGCGGACGGACTCGTGGTATTCCGTGCCCGCGCCAGAAAGCCCTCGGGCGGAGGCGGTGGCGGCGGGGGTGGCGAGCCCATCCGCGGGGTATTCACGCGTGATATGTCGGTGAGCGGGGCGCCGGTGGCCGTGGTCGCCGACGGCACCGTGCCCGTGCCGATCCCGGTCTACGACGGTTCCGGCACCTCGCCGACGCCGCTGGACACCACGTTCAACGAAACCCCCGCGTTCCCGCGCATCGACGCCAACACGCGCTCGCTCGCCTTCCGGGCGCAGCACCAGCCGATTCTCGAGGTCGTGACGGGCACCGATCCCGACACCGGCGAGCCGACGACGACGCGCGTCGGGACGGCAGGGGTGTACGCCAAACCCGCCAGCACGCTCGTCAGCGGCGTGACCCCGCTCGGCGCGACGGAGGGATTCGGGTATCTCGCGGTGCCGGGCGCCGCGCCGGGCACGAAGTTCGACCAGTTCCCCGGCGCACCCTCGCCCGACGGCAATACCGTGGCCTTCAAGGGCAACTTCGCGGGCGGCACCGGCGTCTACTACCGCGACGTGGTTGCGGCCGGCGGCACCTCGCCCGTCCAGCGGATCGCCGCGAGCGGCATGGCGATCCCGACCGACGCGCTGCCGGGCGGGGCGGGCGAAGCGGTGTTCGGCTCGACCGCGCCGCCGAGTGCCGCGGCCGGCAAGGTCGTGTTCACGGGCTTCGACAACGAAGAGTCGCCGACCGCCGGCGGCGTGTTCCTCGCGCCGCGGTCGCCGGATCCGAAACTGCGCACCGTCGCCGGCTTCAACACCGCCGTGCCGACGGTGACGGGGGCGACCTTCAACCGCTTCGGCGAAGGTCTCTCGTTCGACGGCCGGTACGTCGGCTTCTGGGGCGCCTGGGGCGACGAGATGCGCAGCGTGACGGTCCGGTGCCCGACCGATGGCAACGCGGCCATCAAGGACGCCTGCCTCGCCCAGGACGACAGCGGCATCGCCGGTGACGGGGTCTACACGCTCGAGGTGCCGCGGCACCAGGGCGTCTTTCTCGCGGACACCCGCGGCGACCTCGACCCGGCGAACGACGTCCTGTCGATGATCGCCCAGACCGGCGTGGCGCTCGGCGACACCGGGATCGTGCTCGACGACCTCCTGTTCTGGACCTTCTCCGGGCGGCCGCCCGACGCGGGCGAGAGTGAGGAGGGCGACGCCGAGCCGCCCCGCTGGCGCTCGTCGTCGTTCGTCGCCGTGGACGGTCAGGACGTCGCGTTCCTGGGTCTGACCGACGCGGGAGTCAAGGGACTCTACGGCCGTCTGAACGGGCTCCTCGACGTCATTCTCGACACCACGATGGACGGCGGCCTGGTCGATCCGGCTGCCGCCGGCATGGGCATCATCGGCCTGGGGATCGAACGGGACGGGTTCCGGAACGGCAACCTGGCGATCACCGCGAGCTTCGCGAACGACGAGGCGAGCTGGGCGGGGATCTACCTCGCGAGGATACCCGAGCCCGTGAGCCTGTCGCTGCTCGGCCTCGGCCTCGCCGCGATGGGCCTGATCCGGCGGCGAAGAGGCCCCCGGTAGTCCGCGCCGGGGCCGGACGGCCCCGGCGGATCCGGATCGTGCAGCCGCGCCGGCGAAGTGGCAATCTTGCGACCGTCAGCAGCTGCTTCCGGTATCTCGACGTGGTGAGGGTGCTCTTCGTCTGCATGGGAAACATCTGCCGTTCGCCCACCGCGCACGGCGTTTTCCGCAAGCTCGTGAACGACGCCGGGCTGGCCGGCCGGATCGAGATCGATTCGGCCGGCACGCACGCCTACCACGTGGGCAAGCCGCCGGACCGGCGGGCGCAGGCCACGGCGCAGCGGCGCGGCATCGACCTGTCGGACCTGCGCGCGCGCCAAGCCGCCCCGCCGGATTTCGCGGTTTTCGACTATGTGCTGGCGATGGACCAGGACAACTACTTCGCCCTCCTCGAGATCTGTCCGGGGGAGCAGCGCGAGAAGGTTCGGCTCTTCATGGACTACGCGCCGCACATGCGGACCCGCGAGGTGCCCGACCCGTACTACGGCGGGCCGAGCGGCTTCGAGCGCGTGTTCGATCTCGTCGAGGCGGCGGCGCAGGGCCTGCTCGACGAGATCCGCACCCGCGATCTCTGATCGACGCGCCCGCTCCGCGCCGCCGGTTAGCCCTCGACCTTGCCCGGACCGGGCTCCGCCCGGCCGGCCGGTGCCGCCTCGCCGAACGGTAGGACAGCCTGTGGCACGGCCTCGCTCGCAGGCGCCGGCTCGCCCGGCTCCGCGGGCGCCCCGCCGTCGACCTCGGTGCTGCTGCCGGACGGGCGGTTCCCCGAACGACGGCGGCGACCTCCGCGCCGCCCGCGCCGCGAGCGGCGGGCAGGTACACCGTCCGCGCCGGCCACCGGGGCTTCGCCCGTGTCGGCCGCGCCCTCGTCGCCCGCCTCGTCCTCGTCGCTCTCGTCGCTTTCGTCCGAGACCGTCGGCGCCTCGCCGGACTCTGCCTCTGCGCTCGCCTGGGCCGAGATCCCCACGGGCGGTTCCGCCGTCGCAGGCGGCGTCTCCGGCCGGTCGGCGGCACTGTCCACGAGCGGCGCGGTCGCGTCGGCGGTCGGCGTCTTCGACGGTCCGGTCGCGGACTGCTGCTCCGACGGGCCCGCCCCGGACTCCTCGGCCGGCGCCGCGTCGGCCCGCGGTGGCTCCACCGCCGGCGTTTCCGGCTGCGGGGCATCCTGCGCACGCGGCGGCTCGATTGCGACGGCCGCGGCGATGATCGGCGGGATCTCGTCCCGGAAAGCGGCGGGGAGGGCCACGCCGGACTCGCCGGTCACCGTCACGTCCCGACGGGGCGGGGTCTCCCGGGACTGCCCGGCCTCCGGTTCGTCACGGCGTGCTGCCAGAGGCGCCTGCTCACGCGGCGGCGCCGCCTCGCGCTCGGGGCGCGCCTCCCGGGGCGGACGATCCTCCCGAGGGGGGCGCTGCTCCCGCGGGCCGCGCTCTTCGCGCACGCCCCGCTCGTCGCGTCGGCCCCGTTCCTCTCGGGGACCGCGCTCGCTTCTGGCGCTCCGGTCCTCGCGGGGACCACGCTCGTCGCGAGGTCCACGCTCGTCGCGAGGTCCACGCTCGTCGCGGGGGCCGCGTCCGGGCCGTGCGTCCCGCACGTCGCGCGAGCCCCGCTCGTCACGCGAGCCGCGCTCTTCGCGTCGACTGCGATCGGGACGGCCCTGACCGCGCTCGTCGCGGGACCGCGGCGGCCTTGTCTGCTGCCGTGCACCCTCCTGCGGCGCGGGCAGCGGCGAGCTGGCGAGGGGCGGCTCCTCGCTCCTGGCAGGCTCCCGCGATGGGTGGAAGAGGGTCGAGATGAACCGCCGGAAGAAGCCGACGTGCTCCTGCGCCGATGCCGGCGGCGGCGCAGCCGTCGGGGCGGCGGGCGGCGGCTCCGTCGCGGTCTCGATCTCGGGCTCCGGGCGGGCAGGGGCGGGCGTCGCGGGTAGCACGGACCGAACGGCCGGCTCCTCGGCGCGGGCCTGACGCGTGTTGGCGTGGACCGACTCGCCCCCGGTCTCGGGCTCGGCGACCAGCCGGTAGCTCGCGGTCTGCGGTTCGCCTTCGCGCACCTCCGAGGTGCGCAGACGCTGAATGTCGTAGCGCGGGGTCTCGAGGTTCGGGTTGGGCACCAGCACGACCTCGACCTCGTGCCGCTCCTGAATCTTGGAGATGTTCTGGCGCTTTTCGTTGAGCAGGAAGGTCGCGACGTCGACCGGCAGCTGGGCCACGATCCTGGCCGTGCTGTCCTTGAGGGCCTGCTCTTCGATGATCCGCAGGATGGACAGGCCGAGCGACTCGACGCCGCGGACGAAGCCGTGGCCTTCGCAGCGCGGACAGAGCTGCTGAGTGGCCTCGCCCAGCGAGGGTCGCAGCCGCTGGCGCGACATCTCGAGCAGGCCGAAGCGGGAGATGCGGCCGATCTGGACGCGCGCCCGGTCTTCCTTCAGCGCTTCCTTGAGCCGGTTCTCGACCTCGCGCTGGTTGCGGGAGGGCGTCATGTCGATGAAGTCGATGACGAACAGGCCGCCCAGGTCGCGCAGGCGCAGCTGGCGGGCCACCTCGTCCGCGGCCTCGAGGTTGGTCTGCAGCGCGGTCTCCTCGATGTCCGCTCCCTTCGTGGCGCGGGCCGAGTTGATGTCGATGCTGGTGAGGGCCTCGGTGTGGTCGATGACGATCGAGCCGCCGGAGGGCAACCGGACCTCGCGCTGGAAGGCGGACTCGATCTGGCTCTCGATCTGGTAGCGCGAGAAGAGCGGGACCTCGTCCTCGTAGAGCCGCACCTTGCGCAGGAACTGCGGCATCACCTGGCGGACGAAGTCGCGCGCCTGGTCGTGAACCTGCGGGTCGTCGATGACGATCTCGCCGATGTCCGAGCGCAGGTAGTCGCGGATCGAGCGGATGATGACGTTGCTCTCCTGGTAGACCAGGAAAGGGGCCTTCCGCTCCCGGGTGGACTCCTCGATGGCGCGCCAGAGCTGGAGCAGGTAGTCGAGATCCCACTGCAGTTCTTCTTTGGTCTTGCCCACGCCCGCGGTGCGGACGATGAGTCCCATGTCCTCGGGGATCTCGAGCTGGCTCATGGCCTCCCGCAGCTCGCTGCGGTCCTCCCCCTCGATCCGGCGCGAGACGCCGCCCGCCCGCGGGTTGTTGGGCATGAGGACGAGGTAGCGGCCGGCGAGCGAGATGAAGGTGGTGAGCGCCGCGCCCTTGGTGCCGCGCTCCTCCTTGTCGATCTGGACGACGACCTCCTGGCCTTCGCGCAGCGCTTCCTGAATGGCGACGCGGCCGCTGCCCTGGGCGGACTCGGCGAAATAGCTGCGCGCCACCTCCTTTAGCGGGAGGAATCCGTGGCGGTCGGCGCCGTAGTCGACGAACGCCGCCTCGAGGCTGGGCTCGACGCGGGTGATGCGCCCCTTGTAGATGTTGGCCTTCTTCTGTTCCCGGCCGGGGGTTGGGTTTCGATGTCGAGGTTGTAGAGCTTCTGCCCGTCAACGATCGCGACCCGCAGCTCTTCCGGCTGCGTCGCGTTGATCAGCATTCTTTTCATGAAGTCCTTGTCCGGTCGGACGCGGACCCGGGCGCGGGGCAGAGCAGGCGCTGGCGAGGGGCACCGGGAGTCTCGTCACTGCACTGTCGCGGTTCGACGATGTCACGATCCGGGTTCCGCCGCGCAACCGGCCTGGCGGGTGGCTGCGCCGACGGGCGCCTGCCCCGCGAGGGGTGCCGCGTGCTCTGCAACGCCGAGGTCGGCGTGGTCTTGGGGTTGGTCGCGCGCGGCGGCGTCGGTTAGCCTTGGGCGTCGCGCGCAGGGAGATCCGGTCTGCCACCCGAGCGCCGCCGCGAGGCGAGGCCGGGACTGGTCGACGCCCGACTATAGCAGAGCGCGGTTATGCAGCAAACCAAAAGAATGTCAATGGTCTACCGTAACGAGGTGCGCCGCGCATGACGACGCCGGCTATGGCGCCCCGGGTCCAGCGGTGGGAGGCGTCCGCGGCGGACGCAGGCCAGCGCATCGACAACTTCCTGCTCCGCCGGTTGAAAGGGGTCCCGCGCAGCGTCATCTACCGCATTCTTCGCAGCGGAGAGGTCCGGGTGAACTCGGGGCGGGTGGCCCCGGCCTACCGGCTCGAGGCGGGCGACGTGGTGCGGGTGCCACCCGTCCGGGTGGCGGCGGAGCGGCCCGCCGGGACGCCGGAGCCGGGTCTCGTGCGTCGCCTCGCGGACGCCGTGCTCCACGAGGACGACCGGCTGATCGTGGTGGACAAGCCCTCGGGCGTTGCGGTCCACGGGGGCAGCGGCCTCAGCCTCGGCGTGATCGAAGCGCTGCGCGCCATGCGCCCGGACGAACGGGAACTGGAGCTCGTCCACCGGCTCGATCGGGACACGTCCGGCTGCCTGATGCTCGCGAAGCGGCGCAGCGCCCTTCGCCTGCTGCACGAGCTGCAGCGGGAGGGACGGATCGAGAAGCGCTACCTGGCCCTGCTGGCGGGACGCTGGGAGCGCGACCGGGTGGACGTGGACGTCCCGCTGCGCAAGAACGTCCTGCAGGGTGGGGAGCGGATGGTGCACGTCAGCGCGGACGGCAAGCCCGCGATCACCCGGTTCCGGGTGCTGTCCCGCTTCGCCGACAGCACGCTCGTGGAGGCGCGCCTCGTGACCGGACGCACCCACCAGATCCGGGTCCACGCCGCCCACCTCGGGACACCCGTCCTCGGCGACCCCAAGTACGGTGACGGCGCGGCGAACGCCCGGTACCGTGAGCGGGGACTGCGGCGGCTGTTCCTGCACGCCGCGTCGCTGACCGTGCGCTGGCCGGGGGACGAGCCGCCGCTGCGGGTCAGCGCGCCGCTCGACGTGACCCTGCAGGGGATTCTGGAAGGGCTCGAGACGAAGTGAACGGCTACCGGCTGCTGGTCTTCGACTGGGATGGCACGCTGATGGACTCGCAGGCACGGATCGTGGCCTGCATCCAGGCGGCCGCCCGCGACGTCGGGGTGCGCGTCCCGCCGCCCGACGAGGCGCGGCAGATCATCGGGCTGGGCCTGCGCGAGGCGATGGACCGCCTGTTTCCTTCGACCGGGGACGCGTTGGTGGGGGAGGTGGTCGAGCGCTATCGCCACCACTTCCTCGGCGCCGATCCCACGCCGTCGGTGCTGTTTCCCGGCGTCGTCGAGACCCTGGAGGCGCTGAGTGGCGCGGGCTACCTGCTGGGCATCGCCACCGGCAAGAGCCGGCGCGGCCTCGACCTCGTCCTGGAGGAGACGGGCCTGCGGCGCTACTTCGACGTCAGCCGCTGCGCCGACGAGACCTACTCCAAGCCGCACCCGCAGATGCTCGAGGAGGTGATGGCGGCCGTCGGCGCGGGGCCGGCCGAGAGCCTGATGATCGGGGACACCGAGTTCGACATGCAGATGGCGCGCAATGCGCGGGTGCCCGCTGTCGCCGTGTCCTACGGCGTCCACGAGCCCGAGCGGCTCCTGGCCGAGGGCGCGCTCGCCTGCCTGGACCGCATCGACGCGCTGCCGCCCTGGCTGGCCGCTGGCGGCCGCTGATCGATCTTCACCGAACCGAATACCGAGGAGCACGCATGGCCGACCAACCGGACAAGGGCCGCCCGGCCGCAGGGCGAGGCGAGGGGCAGGAGGCTGCGTGGGAGCGGCAGCTGATCGAGAAGGTGCTGCTCGCGGGCGTGACCGAGCAGCGGCGCAGCCGGCGCTGGCGGATCTTCTTCCGGGTGCTGGTGCTCGTCTACCTGGTCGCGCTCCTTGCGCTCCTCGCGGTCGACCACCTTCCGGAATCGCGGCTGCACACCGGCGGCCACGCCGCACGCGTGGACGTCGACGGGATCATCAGCTCCGAGACGGACGCGAGCGCCGACAACGTGACCAAGGCCCTGAAGGCGGCGTTCAAGGACAAGGGCACGAAGGGCGTGATCCTGCGGATCAACAGCCCCGGTGGCAGCCCGGTGCAGTCGGCGATGATCAACGAGGAGATACGCCGCCTGCGCGACAAATACCCGAAGATCCCGGTCTACGCCGTGGTCGAAGACCTGTGCGCCTCGGGGGGGTACTACGTCGCGGTCGCGGCCGACAAGATCTACGTGAACCGCTCCAGCGTGGTGGGCTCGATCGGGGTGCTGATGAACGGCTTCGGTTTCGTGGACACCCTGGAAAAGCTCGGCGTCGAGCGGCGGCTGATGACCGCCGGCGAGCACAAGGCCGTGCTCGACCCCTTCTCGCCCGTCAAGGAGTTCGACCAGTTGCACGTGCAGTCCCTGCTCGACAAGCTGCACCAGCAGTTCATCTCGACGGTGAAGGCGGGTCGAGGCGAGCGCCTCAAGGACGATCCCGAGCTCTACTCGGGGCTCTACTGGACCGGGCAGGAGAGCGTGGACCGCGGTCTCGCCGACGGCTTCGGCGACGCCGGCCACGTGGCACGTGAAGTGATCGGCGTCGAGACCATCGTCGACTTCAGCGAGCACGAGGACGTGTGGGCCCGGCTCGCCTCGCGCATCGGCGCGGCGGCCGGCGAGGCCGTGGGGCGGGTGCTCGGCCTCGGCGGGGTCGCCGGGATCCGCTGAGCTCAGCAGATCCGCGGCAGGGGGTCGTCCTCGAGCTCCTCGAGGATGCGCTGGCCACCCAGTTCGGTGTGGAGCACGACCCGCGGCGCCTCGGCGCGGACCTCGCCGATGATCGCGGCGTCCCGGCCCGAGGGCAGCGCACGCCAGCGGGCGAGCGCCTCGTCCGCCCGATCCGCGGCCACGGCGGCGACCACGCGCCCCTCGCAGGCCAGGTACATCGGGTCGTAGCCCAGGATCTCGCACACGGAGCGCACCGGGTCGCGCACCGGGATCGCCGTCTCGTCGAGGCGCAGGCCGAGGCCGGTCGCACGGCAGATCTCGTGGGCCACCGTGGCGAGTCCCCCCCGGGTCGGGTCGCGCATGAAGCGAAGGCCCGGGAGATCACGCACCGCGCGCGTCAGCGGGTGCACGCTCGCGGCGTCCGAGGCCAGGTCGCCCCGCATGCCGAACTCCTCGCGGGCGAGCATCACCGCCGTGCCGTGGTCGCCGACCGGGCCGCTCACGAGCAGCCGGTCGCCCGCGCCGATCCGGCCGAGGCCGAGCTCGAGCCCGGCGGGGCGGACGCCGATGCCCGTCGTGGCGAGATAGAGGCCGGCCGCCTCGCCGCGCCGGACCACCTTGGTGTCTCCGGCGACCACCCGGACCGACGCCTCTTCGGCGGCCGCGGCGACGGCGCGGATGACGCGCTCGAGCAGCGCGACCTCGAGACCCTCCTCGATGAAGACGTTGAGGCTCAGGTAGAGCGGATCGGCGCCGGACACCGAGAGGTCGTTGACCGTGCCGTGCACCGCGAGCGAGCCGATGTTGCCGCCGGGGAACTCGAGCGGCTGCACGGTGAACCCGTCCGTCGTGAACATGACGTCGCCCGGCGGCAGCGCGATGCGCACGGCGTCCGCCTGCACGTCGAGGCCGGGGTTGCCGAGGTGCGCGGCGAAGAGCTCCTCGATGAGCTCGCGCATGAAGCGCCCGCCGTTGCCGTGCGCGAGGGAGATGCGGCTGTCGATCATGGGCATTCCGGGACGCCGGCGGTGCGGGGAAACGCTTCCGGCCGGCGGCGGACGCCCGGAGCGTTCATGGTATTGTCACAAATCGACCGTGTAATCGGCGCGCCATATTTCAATGGGGAACCGACAGGTGGTCAACGAAGCGCGCGTGGTCGTGGTGGAGGACGAGGACGCGGTGCGCGAGCTGCTCGCCGTGACGCTCGAGGGCGCCGGCTACACGGTCCTGCTCGCCGCCGATGTCACGGAGGCGGAGCGGCTCATGGCCGAACGGGCGCCGAACCTGATCCTTCTCGACTGGATGATGCCGGGCACGAGCGGCATCGAGTACACGCGGCGCCTGCGCAAGGAC
>JALORY010000074.1 GCA_025458675.1 Gammaproteobacteria bacterium
GGACTGGGACACCACGAGCCTCCTCGCGCAGCCGACGGCGCACGGTGGGTCGGCCGCCATCATCGCTCAGCGGATGGGCCGCGCCCAGCGCCGATGCGTCTATAGTGGCCGACCCGGCCACACACGTCCGAAGGACCCTCGATGACAGCGACAGTCAAGGAGCTTGCGGCCCTGTGCGGCGCGGAACTGATCGGCGGCGACCCCGATGCCCGGATTCGCGGGGCGGCGAACGTGGACGAGGCGGATGCCGGGCAACTGACCTTCATCGCCGGCGCGAGGCACGCGGCGAAGCTCGACTCGACCCGAGCCACCGCCGTGATCGTCCCGCGCGCCCTGGCGGACCGGGCGGGGAACGGCAGCGCCGCGCTGCTCGCGGTCGACGATCCCGAGATCGCGTTCATCGTCTGCCTCAGGCGCCTCCACCCCGAGACCAGGCCGACCGGCGCGATCAGCGACCGGGCGGACATCGCCGCCAGCGCCTCGGTCGGCGCGGAGAGCTCCGTCGGGGCGTTCGCGACCATCGGTGAGCGTGCGATGGTCGGCGAACGCTGCGTGCTGCATGCGGGCTGTCGCGTGGGCAACGACGCCTCGATCGGCGACGACTGCGTACTGCACCCGAACGTCGTGCTCTACGACGGCGTCGTGCTGGGGGATCGCGTCGTCGTTCACGCCGGCGCGGTGATCGGCTCGGACGGCTTCGGCTACAAGTTCCGCGGCGGCGCGCACGTGAAGTTCCCGCAGGTCGGCAGCGTGGCGATCGGCTCGGACGTCGAGATCGGGGCCAACACCTGCATCGATCGCGCAGCGCTCGGCGTGACCCGCGTCGGCGACGGCACCAAGATCGACAACCAGGTGCACATCGCCCACAACGTGCGCGTCGGGGCGCACGCCCTGCTGCTCGGCCAGGTCGGCATCGGCGGCTCCACCGTGATCGGGGACTACGCGATCCTGGCGTCGCAGAGCGGCGTCTCCGACCACGTCACCGTGGGCGCCCAGGCGATGGTGCTGGCGCAGGCGGGCGTCACCAAGGACGTGGCGCCCAAAGATCAGGTCATGGGCTTTCCCGCCGCGAACCGGCGCGAGGCGCTGCACGAGATGGCGGCCCTGCGCCGGGTGGCCGAACACGCCAAGGCCCTCGACGAGCTGGTCAAGCTGTTGCCCACCCTGCGCGACGCCGCGCCGCGCGACGACTAGCCGCGCCGCGTCGCCCGCAGCTGCCGGAGCTCGTAGCGGAACGCGCCGGCCGGATCGCTCGCGACGCGCGCGAAGGCATCGAGCATGCCCGCGACGAGCGCGGGGTCGACTCGCCCGCGCGACTCGAGCTCGCGCGCGCCGCTCAGCAGCAGCTCCCGCCAGCTGCGCAGGAACTCGCGCCGGGCGGCCAAGCCGCGTACGCGTGCGTCCAGCTGCGCGGAGACGTCGTCGAGGGCCTCGACCTCGAGTCCCGCGGCGAGCGCGAGGTCCGCCAGACGGACACCGACGTCCGGGTCCCCGCCCAGCTCGCGCTGCAGCGCGTTGAACTCGCGCCAGTAAGCCGTGAGCGCGGGCGACTCGGGCGCGATGCGGAGTCCGCCATTGAACACCTCGGTGCACCAGAGCCGACCGCCGGGGCGCAACACGCGGGCGGCCTCGCGCAGCAGCGGAACCCCGGCGGCACCGACGTGCTCGAGGACCCACACCAGATAGACCGCGTCGAAGGATTCCGCCGCGAAGGGCAGCGCGAGACCGGAGCCCTGCACCAGTGTGGCGATGCCGGCGCGGAGCGGCGTCTCGAGCACGCGGCGTGCCGTGGCGAGCTGCACCCCCGCCAGGTCGATTCCCGTCACGCGCACCGCCGGGTGGCGGCGCAGCACCACCGCCATCTGCGCGCCGACGCCGCAACCGATCTCCAGCACGCTCGCGCCCGAGGCGAAGGTCATGCCCGGGTGGACGTAGCGCTCGAGGACCGCTGCCTGGTCGACGAGACGCGCCTGCTCGTCCGCGGTGTAGGTGTGGATGTAGCCCTCGGCCATCGCCGGCGGGCTCAGATCTCCTCGTAGAGCCGGCCGCCCCGGCGGCGGAACTCGACCGCCTTCTCCTCCATGCCCTTCGCGAGCGCCTCCTGTTCCGCGAGCCCCTGCTGCGCCGCGTAGTCGCGCACGTCCTGCGTGATCTTCATCGAGCAGAAGTGCGGACCGCACATCGAGCAGAAGTGCGCGACCTTGTGCGCCTCCTTGGGCATCGTCTCGTCGTGGTACTCGCGGGCGCGGTCGGGGTCGAGCGAGAGGTTGAACTGGTCCTCCCAGCGGAACTCGAAGCGCGCCTTGGAGAGCGCGTTGTCGCGGACCTGCGCGCCGGGCAGGCCCTTCGCCAGGTCGGCGGCGTGCGCCGCGATCTTGTAGGCGATGATGCCGTCGCGCACGTCCGCCTTGTTGGGCAGCCCCAGGTGCTCCTTCGGGGTGACGTAGCAGAGCATCGCCGTGCCGTACCAGCCGATCTGCGCCGCGCCGATCGCCGAGGTGAGGTGGTCGTAGGCGGGAGCGACGTCGGTGACGAGTGGCCCCAGCGTGTAGAACGGCGCCTCGAAGCAGTCGACCAGCTCCTTGTCCATGTTCTCCTTGACGAGCTGCATGGGGATGTGCCCGGGCCCTTCGATCATCACCTGCACGTCGTGCCGCCAGGCGATCTTCGTCAGCTCGCCGAGGGTCTCCAGCTCGGCGAACTGCGCCCGGTCGTTGGCGTCGGCGATGCAGCCGGGCCGCAGCCCGTCGCCGAGGCTGAAGGCCACGTCGTAGGCCTTCATGATCTCGCAGATGTCCTCGAAGTGCGTGTAGAGGAAGTTGTCCCGATGATGGGCCAGGCACCACTTCGCCATGATCGAGCCGCCGCGCGAGACGATGCCCGTCACACGGTCCGCCGTGAGCGGCACGTAGGGCAGACGCACGCCCGCGTGGATGGTGAAGTAGTCGACCCCCTGCTCCGCCTGCTCGACGAGGGTGTCGCGCACGATCTCCCAGGTGAGCGCTTCGGCCCTGCCGCCTACCTTCTCGAGCGCCTGGTACAGCGGCACCGTGCCGATGGGCATCGGCGCGTTGCGCAGGATCCACTCGCGGGTCTCGTGGATGTTCTTGCCGGTCGAGAGGTCCATCAGCGTGTCGCCGCCCCAGCGCGCGGACCAGGCCATTTTCTCGACCTCCTCCGCGATCGACGAGGCGACCGCCGAGTTGCCGATGTTGGTGTTGATCTTCACCCGGAAATTGCGGCCGATGATCATCGGCTCGAGCTCCGGGTGGTTGACGTTGCACGGGATGATCGCGCGCCCGGCGGCGACCTCGGCGCGCACGAACTCCGGAGTCACTTCCGCCGGCAGGCGGGCGCCGAAGTGCTGGCCCGGGTGCTGGCGCAGCAGCCGCGCATAGCGGGGGTCGGCCCGCAGGGCGTCGAGCCGCTGTTGCTCGCGGATGGCGACGAACTCCATCTCCGGCGTGACGAGGCCCCGCCGCGCGTAGTGCATCTGCGTGACGCTGCGCCCCGCCAGGGCGCGGCGCGGCGCGCGGATGTGGGCGAAGCGCAGCGCGGCCAGCGTCGGGTCGGCCTGCCGGCGGCACCCGTACTCGGAGCTCGGCCCGGCCAGCACCTCGGTGTCGCCACGCTCCTCGATCCACCGCGTGCGGACCTCCGGCAGACCGCGCGTCAGATCGACGGGGACCGCCGGGTCCGTGAACGGACCCGAGGTGTCGTAGACGGTGATGGGCGGGTTCTCCTCGAAGCCCTCGTTGGTGACCGTCGGCGTCTGGCGGATTTCCCGCATCGGCACCCGCAGGTCCGGGCGCGAGCCCTCGACATAGATCTTTCGCGCGGCCGGAAAAGGCCGCGTCACTTCCTCGGAGAGGCGGGCGGTCGTGGCGGCGAAGTCGTCGGGTATGGCGCTCATGGTCGGGTTCTCGGTGGGGTTCCGGAGGGACCGCGGGCGCCTGTCGCTGCCCACCGCTTCCCTCCGCCGGTACGAGCCGGATCAGGTTCCAAGGGTGTGTCTCAGCCCGGCGCGCCGGGCACCCCTAGGGTGGCCTCGCGACACTAAGCCAAGCGTCGGACGCGCGCAACCGCACGCCGGCGCCCGAAGCCGCGCGCCGTGCGGGGTCGCCGGACCCGCCTTGCCTGCCTCCGGCAAAGCCCTTAGGCTTGCAGGCCATTCCCGCAGCGAACACAGGCTGGTGACGCCATGACCGCCTTCGACCCCGAGCGCGCCCGTTTCAACATGGTGGAGCAGCAGATCCGCCCGTGGGAGGTCGTCGACCCGCGCGTGCTCGACGTGCTGCAGCTCGTCCCGCGTGACCGGTTCGTGCCGGCGGCCTACCGCGCCCTCGCCTACGCGGACGTGGAGGTGCCCCTGGGCAACGGCGAGTCCATGCTCGCGCCGAAGATCGAGGCGAAGCTGCTGCAGGCCCTCGCGATCCGCCCGACCGACCGGGTGCTCGAGGTCGGTACCGGCTCGGGCTACCTCACTGCCTGTCTCGCCCGGCTGGGCGGTCACGTGGTCAGCATCGACCGCGACGCCGGCCTCGTGGCCGAAGCGCAGGCCCGGTTGACGGAGCTCGGCATCGGCAACGTCGAGCTGATCGCGGGCGACGCCCTCGACGCGGAGCTGAGCGGAGGAACCTACGACGCGATCGCGATCACGGGCTCCCTGCCATTGCTGCCCGAGCGTTTCCCGGCGTTGCTCGCCGAGGGCGGCCGCCTGTTCGCGGTGCTGGGCGAGCCACCGGCCGAGCGGGCGACGCTCGTCACGCGGGTGCGCGGCGAGGTCTTCCGCCGCGAAGCGCTGTTCGAGACCGTCGTCCCGCCGCTGGTCGGCGCGCCGAAGCCCGCCGCGTTCGTCTTCTAGCCGTCTCCGGACGGCGGCAGCCGCTGCGGTTCCCGGCTCCCGCCCGCTAGCCGCGGGCCGCCTGCTCCGTCCGTGCGGCGTTGGCCGCCATGCGCGCGCCATACTCGGCGAGCACCGCCGCCTCGTCCGCCTGCAGCCGTGCGCGGTCGACCACGTAGGGCTCGCCGATGCCGACGTAGACGGTCGAGAAGGGCCGAGGGAAGCGGTGCCTGTCCCAGGTCTTCGCCAGCACCCACTCGCGCGTGGCCGCGACGTGGTAGGGCACGAGCGGCGCGCCCGACAGCGCGCCGATCCACAGTGCGCCGGACTGCATCACGCGGCACGGGCCGCGCGGGCCGTCGGGCGTCACCGCCGCGCTGTGCCCATCGCGCAGCCAGCGGGTCATCGCCTTGGCCGCCTTGGCTCCTCCCTTGGAGGAAGAGCCCCGCACCGGGATGTTTCCGAGCAGCTCGATGCCCCGGGCGATGTACTCCCCGTCGCGACTGTCGCTCGCCATCATGGCGAGCCTGCGCCCGCGCTCCAGCGCCACGCTGGCCCCCGTGTTCTCGTGCCAGGCCGTATAGATCCAGGTCCGCCCCTCGCGCTCGAGGCGCTCGACCCCCTCGCGCCCGAGGCGAACGACGCGGCAGCTCGCGAGCACGGCGCGCGCCAGCAGCGCGTAGAGCCAGGGAAGCGCCCGCGCGGCGCCCTTCACGTCGCGCGCCCCGGCGCCGGCAGCAGCTCGTCCACCATCTCGAGCGTGCGGTCCAGCGCGCCGCGGTTGCTCTCGACGACCTTGCGCCCGTTCTCGCCCAGCCGCGTGCGCAGGCTCGCATCGCCCAGCCAGCGAGTCATCAGCTGCGCCAGAGCCGCCGCGTTGCGCACCTGCAGCGCCGCCTCCGCGTCGAGCAGCATCCCCGCGATCGCCGCGAAGTTGTGCATGTGCGGCCCGAAGGCCACCGGCAGGCCGAGCGCCGCCGGCTCGAGCACGTTGTGTCCGCCGATGTCCACCAGGCTCCCGCCGACGAACGCCGCGTCGGCGGCGCCGAAGAACATGGACAGCTCGCCCATGGTGTCACCGAGGAACACGGCGGTGTCCGGGCCGACGGTCGCGCGCTCCGTCCGACGCACCAGCGGCAGGCCGCGCCGGCGCACGAGCCCCGCCACGCGGTCGAAGCGCTCGGGGTGGCGCGGCACGAGCACCAGCAAGGCGTCCGGCAGCGCCTCGCGCACCTGCGCGTGCGCCGCGAGGACCTGCTCGTCCTCTCCCTCGTGCGTGCTGGCCGCGACCCAGACCGGCCGGTCGGCACCCCACTCCCGGCGCAGCACCTCCGACTGCTCGGCGACGCTGCGGCGCAGACGCTGGTCGAACTTCATGCTGCCCGTGACGCGCACGCGCCCGGGGGGCGCGCCGAGCGCGACGAAGCGCTCGGCGTCCGCAGCGCTCTGGGCCGCGACCCCGCCGATCGCGGCGAAGGTCTCGCGCGTGAAGCTGCCGAGCCGCGCGTAGCCTGCCGCAGAACGGGCGGACAGCCGGCCGTTGGCGAGGAGCGTCGGAATGCCGCGCCGCGCGCAGGCGCCGAGCAGGTTGGGCCAGATCTCGGTCTCGACGAGGACGAGCAGGCGCGGCTGGACGCGGTCGAGGAAGCCGTCCACCGCCCACGGCAGGTCGAACGGGAAGTAGACGTGGAAGACCTGGTCGCCGAACAGCTCCGCGACGCGTGCCGAGCCGGTGGGCGTCGTCGTCGTGACGGTAAGCGGGAGCGCGGCAGGGTTCGCGAGCAGGCGCCTGACGAGGGGTTGCGCGGCCTGAACCTCGCCGACCGACACCGCGTGCACCCAGACACCGCCGGTCTGCGGCGGCGGCGCAAAGCGGCCGAGCCGCTCTTCCCAGCGTTCGCGGTAGGACGGCACGCGCCGGCTGCGCCACAGCAGGCGCGCGAGCGCGAGGGGCAGGGCGATCACCCAGAGCAGGGTGTAGAGCGTTCTCATCGACGCCCGGAGGTCATCGGCGGCTGACGCGGCCCGCGTCAGTCCCGGCCGGCCGGACCATCGCCGCGGAGGGAGGCGATGAGGCGCGTCGTGGACACGCCTTCCACGTAGCCGAGCGCGCGCACCTGGCCGCCCGCCGCGCGCACGCAGTCGCCCCCGGCGATCGTCGCGGGGTCGTGGTCGCCGCCCTTGACGAGCACGTCCGGCAGCAGCCGGCAGATGAGGCGCTCGGGGGTCTCCTCGGCGAACGGCACCACCCAGTCGACGCAGGCGAGCGCTGCCAGCACCCGCATCCGGCTCTCCAGCGGGTTGACGGGCCGACCCGCCCCTTTGAGTGCGCGCACGGTGTCGTCCACGTTGACGGCGACCACCAGCCGGTCTCCCAGCCGGCTCGCCTCCTCGAGATAGGCGACGTGCCCGGCGTGCAGGATGTCGAAGCAGCCGTTGGTGAACACCACGGTCTCGCCGCGGGCCCGCGCCGCCTGCATCGCGGCGTGCAGCCGCGCCTCGTCGAGCACGCCGCGCGGGGCCGGCTCGAGCCCGGCGAGCACCGCGTGGAGCTCGCCCGGCGTGACGCAGGCGGTCCCGAGCTTGCCGACCACGATGCCGGCCGCGGTGTTCGCGAGCGCGGTCGCCGACTCGATCGGCACCCCCGCCGCGAGAGACGCCGCCAGCACGGCGATCACCGTGTCGCCCGCGCCGGTGATGTCGTAGACCTCGCGCGCCTGGGCAGGCAGGTGGAGAGGCGGCCGGCCGCGCTGCAGCAGCGTCATGCCGTGCTCGCCGCGCGTGACCAGCAGGGCGCGCAGCTCCAGGTCGTCCAACACACGCTCGCCGCGGGAGACGATCTCCGCCTCGCCGGCACAGCGACCGACCACCGCCTCGAGCTCGGCGAGGTTCGGGGTGAGCAGGGTGGCGCCGCGATAGCGGGA
>JALORY010000020.1 GCA_025458675.1 Gammaproteobacteria bacterium
GCGCCGGCGGTCGTCGCCGGTGTTCTTGCGCAGGTCGAGGAACTCCTCGATGTCGACGTGCCAGGTCTCGAGGTAGGCGCAGACCGCGCCCTTGCGCTTTCCGCCCTGGTTGACCGCGACCGCGGTGTCGTTCGCCACCTTGAGGAACGGCACGACGCCCTGCGACTTGCCGTTGGTGCCCTTGATGTGAGCGCCCATGCCGCGCACGCGGGTCCAGTCGTTGCCGAGGCCGCCCGCGTACTTGGAGAGCAGGGCGTTGTCCTTGATGGCGCTGTAGATGCCGTCGAGGTCGTCCGCGACCGTCGTCAGATAGCAGCTCGACAGCTGCGGACGCAGCGTGCCCGAGTTGAACAGCGTCGGCGTGGAGCTCATGAAGTCGAAGCTCGACAGCAGCTCGTAGAACTCGATCGCACGCTGCTCGCGGTCGATCTCGTTGATCGCGAGACCCATCGCCACGCGCATGAAGAAGGCCTGCGGCAGCTCGAAGCGGGTGCCATGGCAGTGGATGAAGTAGCGGTCGTACAGGGTCTGCAGCCCGAGGTACGTGAACTGGAGGTCCCGCTCCGGCCGCAGCGCCGCGCCGATGCGGACGAGGTCGAACTGCGCCAGGCGCTTGTCGAGCAGCTCGAGCTCGCCGGCGCGCCGCACGTAGGCCTCGAAGTACTCCGCGTAGCGGTCGGCCATCTCCGCCTGGGTGTCCACCCGGGTGTCGAGCCCGAGGAAACCGAGGGCCTCGCGCCGCAGGATGTCGAGCAGGAGCCGGGCCGCGGCCTCCGAGTAGTTCGGCTCGGTCTCGATCAGGGTGCGCGCGCTCATGACCAGCGCCTGCGACACGTCCTGCTCCTTCACGCCCTCGAACAGGTTGCGGCAGGTGTCGTCGAGGATCGCCTCCGGCTGCACCTCGTCGAGGCCGGCGCAGGCCTCGGCCACCAGGCGGCGCAGGCGGTCGACGTCGAGCGGGCGGCTGGAGCCGTCGGCGAGGGTGACGTTCACGAGGCGCTTGGGCTCCGGTGCCTCGGCGGCCTTCGCGGCGCGCTCGCGGGCGCGCTCCTCGCGGTACAGGACGTAGGAGCGGGCGATCTTGTGCTCCCCCGCGCGCATCAGGGCGAGCTCGACCTGGTCCTGGACGTCCTCGATGTGGACCGTGCCGCCGGACGGCATCCGGCGGGTGAGGGCCGCGACGACCTGGTCGGTGATGGCCTGGACGGTCTGGTGGATGCGGCTGGAGGCAGCCGCGCTGCCGCCCTCGACCGCGAGGAAGGCCTTGGTGACCGCGACCGCGATCTTGTTGGCGTCGAAGCCCGTGACCTTGCCGTTCCGACGGATGACGTGGAACGCGCCCGGCTCGTAGGCCGCGAGCTCGGCGGGAAGGGCCCCGACGGCCTCGGCAGGCGGCGGGACGTCGGGAACGGCACTGCGTACAGGGGTCTCGGTGGTCGCCATGAATCCTCCAGTCTCGTCTTTGGTCTAGGTATGGGTGACGCGGTGTCCCCGCGTTGCGCGGGGCGGAACGGAGCCGCGAAGGCACAATATATACGGCGTCGGAGGCCTGTCAACCACAACATCTTGTGAATAAGCGGTCCTGATTCGCGGGGACAGGCTGTGCGCGGGCTGTGGAAAAATGCCGCTGGCCCCGCCGCGCCGGCGGCTGCGCGGGAGGGGTGCGACGGGGTGGGGGCGGTTACGCGACGAGGCGCCCCGGGCGGAGCGAACGCGGGCGCCGACGGGCACGGGCAAGCGCCGCGTCCGGTCGGCGGAGGGGACGGGAGGGACTTTGCGCCGCGGCAGTGCCGCGGCGGCGACTCACGCGCGGTAGTAGGACCGGTACCAGTCGACGAAGTTGCGCACGCCGGTCTCGACCGGCGTCGCCGGCAGGTAGCCGGTGTCGCGGACCAGGTCCTCGACGTCGGCGTAGGTGTCCGGCACGTCGCCGGCCTGCAGCGGCAGCATGATCTTCTCGGCCTTGCGGCCGAGGCACTCCTCGAGCACCTCGATGTAGCGCATCAGCTCCACCGGGTGGTGGTTTCCGATGTTGTAGAGACGGTAGGGCGCGAGGCTGGTCGCCGAGTCCGGATCGTCCCCGGTCCACTGCGGGTTCGGGGTCGCAGGCCGGTCGAGCACCCGGATGACGCCCTCGACGATGTCGTCGACGTAAGTGAAGTCCCGGCGGTGGTGCCCGTAGTTGAAGACCTCGATCGGCTGGCCGGCGAGGATCGCCTTGGTGAACTTGAACAACGCCATGTCCGGCCGGCCCCAGGGGCCGTAGACGGTGAAGAAGCGCAGGCCGGTCGTGGGTACGCCGTAGAGGTGGCTGTAGGTGTGCGCCATCAGCTCGTTCGCCTTCTTGGTCGCGGCGTACAGACTGAGCGGGTGATCCACGTTGTGGTGCACCGAGAACGGCATGTTGGTGTTAGCGCCGTAGACCGAGCTGCTCGAGGCGTAGACGAGGTGGCCGACGCCGTTGTGGCGGCAGCCCTCGAGCACGTTTGCGAAGCCCACGAGGTTGCTGTCCACGTAGGCGAGCGGGTTCTCGAGCGAGTAGCGCACGCCGGCCTGCGCGGCGAGGTTGACGACGCGGTCCGGTGCGTGGGTCGCGAAGGCTTCGGCGACCGCTGCACGGTCCTCCAGGCGGATGCGCAGGTCGGTGAAGCCCGGGAAGACCGTGAGGCGCGCGAGGCGCGCCTTCTTGAGCTCGACGTCGTAGTAAGGGTCGAGGCAGTCGATGCCGACGACCTCGTCGCCGCGCTCGAGCAGTCGCAGCGACAGCTGCGCGCCGATGAATCCGGCAGCGCCGGTGACCAGAATCCGCATTGCCTTCTCGCGCCTCCCGCGCAGTCAGAGCCGGCCGTCGACCGCGGCCGCAGGAAACAGGTACTTGACGTCGAAGACGACGGCGTTCGGCTTTCCGAGCGCGCGCACGCCGTCGATGCCGAGCGCCTTGAACTGCCGGTGCGCCACCGCGACGATGACCGCGTCGTAGGCACCGCGGGCCGCCTCGGCGACCGGCTTTATCCCGTACTCGTGCTCGGCCTCGTCGGCGTTGATCCAGGGGTCGTGCACGTCGACGTCTACGCCGAAGCTCTTCAGCTCCGCCACGATGTCCACGACCCGGGTGTTGCGCAGGTCGGGGCAGTTCTCCTTGAACGTCAGCCCGAGCACCAGGACGCGCGCTCCGGCGACCTGCATCCCGCGCTTGATCATCAGCTTCACCGTCTCGCGGGCGACGTGGTTGCCCATCGAGTCGTTGATCCGCCGCCCCGCGAGGATGATCTCGGGGTGGTACCCGATGGCCTGCGCCTTGTGGGTCAGGTAGTAGGGATCCACGCCGATGCAGTGACCGCCGACCAGGCCAGGTCGGAACGGCAGGAAGTTCCACTTGCTGCCCGCGGCCTCGAGCACCTCGAGGGTGTCGATCCCCAGGCGCTGGAAGATCAGCGCCAGCTCGTTGATCAGCGCGATGTTGACGTCGCGCTGCGTGTTCTCGATGACCTTGGCCGCCTCGGCGACCTTGATGCTGCTCGCCTTGTGCGTACCGGCAGTGATGATCGTGCGGTACAGCGCGTCGACGTAGTCCGCCACCTCCGGCGTGGAGCCCGAGGTGACCTTGCGGATCGAGGTGACGCGGTGCTCCTTGTCACCGGGGTTGATCCGCTCGGGGCTGTAGCCGACGAAGAAGTCCGTGTTGAAGGCGAGGCCGGAGACCGCTTCCATGATCGGGACGCAGACCTCCTCGGTGCACCCGGGGTAGACGGTGGACTCGAAGATTGCCACGTCGCCGCGGCGGAGGACGCGGCCGAGCGTCCGGCTCGCGGACTCGAGGGGACGGAGGTCCGGGTTCTTGAACTCGTCGATCGGCGTAGGGACGGTGACCACGTAGACGTTGCAGTCGACCAGATCGGACTCGTCGGTCGTGCAGGTCAGGCGGCCCGCGGCACGCAGCTCCTCCGGCGACACCTCCAGCGAGCTGTCGCGGCCGGCGCGCAACTCCGCGATGCGCGCGGGATTGAGGTCGAATCCGGTCACGGCGAAGCGCTTGCCGAACTCGACGGCGAGGGGCAGGCCGACGTAGCCTAATCCGATGACGCCGATTCGGGTCTGTTCGAGGTCGAGCATCTGAGGCCTTTGAGTGCAGAGGGAGACGTGGCGGGGAACAGTATCGGCCGGCGATGCTAACAACTTATGCCCGGGCGTGCAGCCGGCGCGCGGGGCGGCCGGTCAAGATTTTCGTTCGGGTGCCGATGCATCTCGGGCCGCGGCCCCTCCCGGGGCGCCCGGTCGTTGCGGCGGTGGGCCGCGCCAGGAAGCCTCAGATTTCATGATCCGCGTATTCGGCCACTACATTTCCCGCGTCTTCCTGGTCCTCGGGCTGGTCGAGGTGGTGGTGCTCGGCCTGTCCTTGGCGGCCGGCTACTACATCCGGGTCGGCACCGGCGTCGAACAGTTCTTCGCGAGCGACGGGACGATCGTCGTGCTCGCCCTCGGCTATGCGCTCATCACGACGCTGGCGATGATCGCGCTCGGCCTGTACCAGCGCGGCCTGCCCTGGGGGGCGGGTTTCATCGTGCGCCTGCTCATGGCGCTCGGCATCTCGACCTTCGCGACGACGCTGCTCTTCTACCTGATTCCCAACGTCACGCTCGGGCGCGCCGTCATCGGTCTGACCCTGCTGTTCTCGCTGGTCGGCATCCTGTCGGTGCGCAGCCTCTTTCTCCGCTTCGCCGGCAGCGACGTGTTCCAGCACCGGGTCGTCGTGCTCGGGACCGGGCGTCACGCCGCGCTGGTGCGGGAGCTCGAGGACCCCTCGCAGCAGTTCCGCGTGGTCAGCTACGTGAACCTCGGCGACGTCGAGGAGAGGATTCCACGCCAGCGGCAGGCCGTGCTCGACGGTCGCCTGCTCGAGTTCATGGCCGCGCACGACGCCGACGAGATCGTGGTGGCCGTCGACGATCGTCGACGGCGGCTGCCGGTCGACGACATCCTCGACTGCAAGATGAGCGGAATCAGCGTGCTCGACCTCAGCAGCTTCTTCGAGCAGCACGGTTCCTTCGTGAACATCGAGATCGTGCAGCCGAGCTGGTTCATCTTCTCGACGGGGTTCAGTGCGCGGCCGCTGGTCGCGGCGGCGAAGCGCGGGCTGGACCTCGCCGGTGCGTCGGCACTGCTGCTCGTCGGGCTGCCGGCGATGGTGCTGGTGGCCCTCGCCATCCTGATCGAGTGCGGCGGGCGCGGGTCGGTGCTGTTCCACCAGCGGCGCGTCGGGCTGCAGGGCCGGACGTTCCTCCTGCACAAGTTCCGCAGCATGCGCGAGGACGCGGAGGCCGACGGCATCGCCCGCTGGGCGCAGCTCGGCGACTCCCGCGTCACGCGCGTCGGCAAGTTCATCCGCAAGACCCGGCTCGACGAGATGCCGCAGCTGTTCAACGTCCTGCGGGGCGAGATGAGCCTGGTCGGACCCCGCCCCGAGCGTCCGGAATTCGTCGCCGAGCTGTCGCAGCGGCTGCGCTTCTACGACGAGCGCCACCGCGTCAAGCCGGGCCTGACCGGCTGGGCGCAGCTCAACTACCAGTACGGCTCGTCCATCGACGACTCGAAGCGGAAGCTCGAGTACGACCTCTACTACGTGAAGAACTGCAGCCTCTTCCTCGACCTGGTGATCCTGCTCGAGACGGTCGAGGTCGTTCTCTGGGGCAAGGGCGCGCGATGACCGCCGTGGCGGCCGCGGGCTACGCCTTGGCCGCCGTGCTGTTCGGCGTCCTGACCCTGCTGCTCGCCACGCAGTGGCGGGGCAGGGCGAAGGGCGGCTACCTGCTGGCCGCGAGCGTCGTTTCGACGGTCTGGGCCGGGCTGCACGCGTGGCAGATCCTCTACCAGACCCTGCCCCCGAACCTGCTGCTGGCCGCCGAGTCGCTGCGCTACTTCACGTGGCTGCTGTTCCTCCTCGCGGTGCTGTCGCCGGTCGCGCAGCGGGACCCCGCCTATCGCCGCGCCCTCGCCGGCGCGCACCTCGTGCTGTTCGGGCTCGTGGCCGTCGTGCTGCTGTCGCTCGACGACTACGGCCCCGTGGGCGCCGTCGCCGGGTCGGAGACGACACGGGCGGATCTCAAGCTCATAGGGCAGCTGCTGCTGGCGATCGCCGGCATGGGGCTGATCGAGCAGGTGCTGCGCAACACGCCGCCGGAGGCGCGCTGGGGGATCAAGTTCCTCTGCATCGGGCTGGGCGCGATCTTCGTCTTCGACTTCTATCTCTACACCGACGCGCTGCTCTTCCGCCGGCTGGATCACGACATCTGGCTTGCGCGCGGGGTCGTGAACGCGATGGTGGTGCCGCTGCTCGCCGTGTCCGCGGCGCGCAACCCCGACTGGTCGATGCCGCTGGCCGTGTCGCGGCGGATGGTGCTGCACACCACCGCCTTCTTCAGCGCCGGCGTCTACATGCTGCTCATGGCGCTCGCCGGCTACTACATCAAGGTCTACGGCGGCGAGTGGGGCCAGATACTGCAGGCGGCGTTCATCATGGGGGCGCTGCTCGTCCTGCTCGTCCTGCTGTTCTCCGGCCAGCTCCGCGCGCGGCTGCGCGTGCTGATCAACAAGCACTTCTTCACCTACCGGTACGACTACCGCGAGGAGTGGCTGCACCTCATGGCCGCGCTCGCCGGACCCGGCAGCGACCGGCCCCTGAACGAGCGCGTGATCTTCGCCATCGCGGAGATCGTGGAGAGCCCGGGCGGCCTGCTCTGGCTCTGCGACGAGCGGGGCAGCTGCCGGATCGCTGCGCGGCTGCACCACCCGGAGCTCGACCTGCCGCCGCAGCCGCCGGGCGACGCGCTGACCGCCTTCCTCGAGGAGAGGCGCTGGGTGATCGACCTGGACGAGCTCGCGCGGGACCCGACGCGGTACGGCAGTCTGCCGCTGCCCGGCTGGCTCGACGCGGTCGACTCGCCCTGGCTCATCGTGCCGCTCATGCACAACGACCGGCTCAAGGGTTTCGTCGTCCTGTTCCGGCCGCGCGCCCCCCAGGCGCTGAACTGGGAGAATCTCGACCTGCTGAAGACCGCGGGGATGCAGGCGGCGAGCTACCTCGCGCTGAACCAGGCGGCACAGGCCCTGGCGGAGGCACGGCAGTTCGAGGGCTTCAACCGGATCTCCGCCTTCGTCATCCACGACCTGAAGAACCTGATCGCGCAGCTCTCGCTGGTGGTCTCGAACGCGCAGCGGCACCGGGCCAACCCGGAGTTCATCGACGACGCGGTCCGGACGATAGAGAATTCGGTGGCCAAGATGAACCGGCTGATGTCGCAGCTGCGCTCCGCGACCGCAGCGGACGCCGCGGATCGGGTCGATCTGGCGGCGCTGGTGCGGGACGTCGCCACGGCCCACCAGCGGCAGAGGCCGGCGCCGCGCTACGAGGGGCCCGCGACGCCGGTGCCGGTGCGGGCCGAGCCCGACCGGCTGTCGGCGGTGATCGGCCACATCGTCCAGAATGCGCAGGACGCGACCCCGCCCACGGGCGAGGTGGAGATCGGGCTCGCCGTCTCGTCCGGGCGGGCCACCGTCACCGTGCGCGACACGGGCGCGGGCATGGACGACGCCTTCATCCGCGAGCGGCTCTTCCGGCCCTTCGACTCGACCAAGGGGCTGACCGGCATGGGGATCGGCGCCTACGAGTGCCGCGAGTTCGTGACGTCCCTCGGCGGCTGGGTCGAGGTCCGGAGCGCCCCGGGCAAGGGGACGTCGTTCACGATCGTGATTCCGACCGCCGACGCGGCGGGCGAGGGGTGAGGTGGGGGAATTGAACGAGCCGGTGAAGAGTCTCCTCGTCGTCGAGGACGATGCTGGATTGCAGAGCCAACTGCGCTGGAGCTTCGAGGGCTTCGAGGTGTCGGTCGCGGGCGACCGCCCTGCCGCCATCGCGCTCGTCGAGCGGCTGCGCCCGGCCGTGGTCACCCTGGACCTCGGCCTGCCCCCCGACCCGGGTGGCGTGAGCGAGGGCTTCGCCACGCTCCAGGCGATCCTCGGCGTCGCGCCGGACACCAAGATCATCGTCGTGACCGGGCACAACGACCGGTCCAATGCGGTCCGCGCCATCGGGCTGGGGGCCTACGACTTCTTCGAGAAGCCCGTCGACCCGGGCCTGCTCGGCATCGCGGTCGGGCGCGCCGCGCGGGTGGCCTTCCTCGAGGACGAGAACCGGCGCCTCAGCCAGCGGCGCACCGACTCGCCGCTCGAGGGGCTCATCGCCGTCAGTCCCGAGATGATCAAGGTCTGCCGGACGGTGGAGAAGCTCGCGCCCACCGACGTGTCGACCCTGTTCATCGGCGAGAGCGGCACGGGCAAGGAGATCCTCGTGCGCGCGCTCCACCGCCTCAGCGAGCGGCGCGATCGCCGGCTCGTGGCGATCAACTGCGCCGCGATTCCCGAGAACCTGCTCGAGAGCGAGCTGTTCGGCTTCGAGAAAGGGGCGTTCACCGGCGCGGTGAAGACCACGCCGGGCAAGATCGAAGTCGCGAGCGGGGGCATGCTCTTTCTCGACGAGGTGGGAGACCTCCCGCTCGGACTGCAGGCGAAGCTGCTGCGTTTTCTGCAGGAGCGGGTGATCGAACGCATCGGCGGCCGGCAGGAGATACCGGTCGACGTGCGGGTGGTCTGCGCCACCCACCGCGACCTGCGCGAGATGATCGCCCGGGCCGAGTTCCGCGAGGACCTCTACTACCGCATCAACGAGGCGACGGTGCAGGTTCCCCCGCTGCGCGCGCGGCAGGGGGACGCCGTGTTGCTGGCCCGGGCCTTCGTGCAGCGCTTCGCCGCCGAGCTCAAGCGACCGGTGAAGGGCTTCCAGGAGCCCGCGATCCAGGCGATCGAGCACTACCCGTGGCCGGGCAACGTGCGCGAGCTGGAGAACCGGGTGAAGCGCGCCGTCATCATGGCGGACGGTCCGCTGGTCGGCGTCGACGACCTCGAGCTCGGCCACGTCGACGCGCCGCCCGAGCCGTTCGATCTGCGCATCGTCCGCGAGGCCGCCGAGACCCGCGCGATCCTGCGGGCGCTGAGCTACGCGGACGGCAACGTGTCGCGCGCGGCGGACCTGCTCGGCGTGACCCGCCCCACCCTGTACAGTCTCTTCCGCAAGTACGACATTCCGACCTGAGGCCGGCAGTCCTCTGCGTCCCGTCCAGGAGCGAACCGATGAGAAGACACCGCGGACTCCCGACCCGACTCGCGATCGCGATCCTCGGGGCAACCCTGTGCGCGCCGCTCGCCGCCGATTCGAAGGCCGACAAGTTCTTCGAGCAGGCGAAGGTCTACTACGAGAAAGGCAACCTGAAGGCGGCCGTCATCGAGCTCAAGAACACGCTCGAGCGCGACCCGTCACGCGTCGAGGCCCGCGTGATGCTCGCACAGGCGTACGTGCGGCAGGCCAACTGGGCCGGCGCGGAGAAGGAGATGCGCAGCGCCCGCCAGCTGGGCGCGCCGCCCGAGGTCTGGAAGCCGGTCCTGACCGAGGCGATCCTGATGCAGGGGCGGCCCGCCGACGCGCTCGCGGAGACCGAGCTCTTGGGCGACGAGTCGGCCGCACTGCGGGCCACCCTGCTCGGTCTGCGGGGCGAGGCCCTGCTGGCGACCCGGGCGAACGCCGACGCGCGCCAGGCCTTCGAGGCGGCGCTGGCGGCGGAGCCGGGCAACGAGCGCGCCCGCCTCGGCATCGTCCTGCTGCTCCTTGCCGAAGGGCGCAAGGCGGACGGGCTCGCCGCCCTGGACACCCTCATCGCCGACGCTCCGAACAACGTCAGGGCCCGCCTCGTCCGGGCCGAGGTCCGGCGCGTGGAGAACCGACCGGCCGAGGCCGAAGCCGACTACTCGGCAGCCATCGCGGTGGACGCCGGCAATCCGCAGGCCCGGGCCGGTCGCGCCCTGGTGCTCGTGATGCAGCAGCGCGCCGACGAGGCGCAGCGCGATGTCGATGCCCTGCCCGAGGTCTGGCGCAATCAGCCGCTCGCCCGTTACCTGCGGGCGCTGATCGCTTACCAGCACAAGGACTACGCCGCCACCGCCGAGCACCTGGACTACGTGCTGCGGGCGGATCCGCAGCAGCGCCAGGCCCTCGTCCTGTACGGCGCACTCAGCTACGCGAAGGGGGACTACCAGCTCGCGGACGACTTCCTCTCGCGCGCCGCGGCGCAGCCGGCGCCGCCGGTCTCCGCCATCAAGCTGCTCGGCGCGACCCGCCTGAAGCTGGGCCGGCCCGCCGACGCGATCGGCGTGCTCGAGCCGCTGGCCGCCCGCTCCCCCGAGGACGCGCAGCTGCTCGCGCTGCTCGGCGCCGCGCACCTGCAGGCCGGCGACGCCACGCGCGGCGTGGAGTTGCTGGGGCGCGCGGTGGACATCGACCCGGACCAGGCCGCGTTGCGGACCCAGCTCGCTCTCGGCCGGCTGGCCGCGGGGGACGTGGCGGGGGCGGCGAGCGACCTGCAGGCCGCGGTGGATCTCGGCCAGGACCTCGTGCAGGCCGACGTGCTCCTCGTGCTCTCGCATCTGCGGGCGGCCAACTATCCGGCCGCGCTGCAGGCGGTGGACGCGCTCGAGCAGCGCATGCCCGGAAGCGCCGTGCCGGCCAACCTCAAGGGACTGGTCATGCTCGCGCAACGCGACTACGCGGCCGCCGACACCTGGTTCGCCAAGGCGCAGGAGCGCGATCCGCGCTTCGTCGGTGCGCGGCTGAACCGGGCGCGGGCGAGTGCCGCGGCGGGGCAGCCCCAGGCGGCCGCCGCTCACTACCAGGGCGTGCTGGGCGTGGAGCCCCGCAACGTCGCGGCGCTGCTCGGGCTGGCCGCGCTGGCGCAGGAGCAGGGCGACGCCGCAAAGGCGGAGGAGTGGCGGGTGCGTGCTCACGAGGCGCAGCCCGACGCGCCCCAGCCCACCCTGCTGCTGGTGCAGTCGGCGCTGCGCCGCAACGACGGCCTGCGGGCGCTCGGACTGCTCAACGAGCTGACGCCGGCCGCGGCGGAAACCCCGGCGGCCCAGCTCCTGCGGGGCATGGCGCAGCTGGCCACGGGCGATGCCGCGAGCGCTGCGCGCACCCTGCAGCGCGTCGCGGACGCCCAGTCCGGATCCGTCGAGGCCTGGTTCCAGCTCGGCCGGGCGCAGCTGGCGGCCGGGAATCTCGACGGGGCGCGCGCCAGCTTCCGGCGGGCGGCCGAGCTGGATGCGGCGAAGCAGTTCCCCGAGCTGCGGATCGCCCAGGTGGAGCTCGAGTTGAAGGCGAACAATAACTCGCAAGCACTTGAATTAACGAATAAGTTTCAGGCGGAATTCCCGCAGGCGGTGGAGTTCCACGACTTCGAGGCGGCCGCCGCCCGGGCCGCCGGTGACGGCGCGCGGTGGCTGCGGGCGGCGCAACGCGCCTACGAGAGCCAGCCCGCCGCGACCCGCGTGGTCGTTTACGCGCAGGCCCTCTCGGCGAGCCAGCGTTCCGCCGACGCCGTCGCGCTGCTGCAGGGCTGGGTCGACCGTCAGCCGTCGGACGTCCCGGTGCGCACGGCGCTCGCGCTCCTCCTGCACCAGGCGGGGCAGCGCCAGGCCGCGGCGGCGGCCTACGAGCAGGTCATCGCCCGCGGCCCGGAGAACCCGCTGCTGCTCAACAATCTCGCCGTGCTGTACCAGGAGCTCGGGGACAGGCGGGCGGCGGACACCGCGCGGCGGGCCTACGAGCTCGCGCCGCAGCGGCCCGAGATCGTCGACACGTACGGCTGGATTCTCGTGCAGGGCGGCCGGGTCCAGGAGGGTCTCGTCATGCTGCAGCAGGCCTACGTGACCGCGCCGCACCATCCCGAGATCGCCTACCACGTCGGCGCCGCCCTGGTGAAGGCCGGGCGCAAGGCCGAGGCAAGGCCGATCCTCGAGCGCGTGGTCCGCGAGCACCCGGGCACGACGGCGGCGACGGACGCCCAGGCGTTGCTGACGACGGCGCCCTGACGGGGCCGTCACCGCGCGCCGTGCGCAAGGTACCCGCGGCGCGCCAGCAGCGCGGCGCCGTGGGCGGCGTCGGCGTACGGCGCGGGGGCCACGGGGACGCCGAGACGCCGCGCGCGAATCGCGGTCCAGGCCGGGTTTGCGGCGCCGCCGCCCGTCGTCAGCACGCGCGACGGGTACGGTGCGCCCAGGTCGGCAAGGCGCCGGTAGGCGAGGGTCTCGACCGCGGCCAGGCCCTCGAGCAGCCCGTGGAGGAATGCGACGGGGTCCGCCGGCCGGGGCGTGAGCCGCGGCTCGAGCGTCGGGTCGCTCACGGGAAAACGCTCGCCCCGTCGGGGCAGCGGGTAATAGTCGAGCGGGCTCGCGTGCGCCGGGTCGATCCGCTCGCTCAGCGCAGCCAGCGCGGCATCGTCGAAGTGCTGACGCAGGACGGCGCCACCGCAGTTCGAGGCGCCCCCGACCAGCCACAGGTCGCCCACGCGGTGCGCGTACACGCCGTAGGCCGCGGACCAGATCGGCTGTGGGGCGAGCACCTTCATCACCATCGTCGTGCCCAGCGCCGTGACCGCGTCTCCGGCCGTGCAGACGCCGCTGGCGATGGCCGCGGCGGTGCTGTCCGTGGTGCCGGTCACGGCCAGCGCGGACGGCGGCAGTCCCAGCGCCGTCGCGGCCTCGGGTGACAGCGGCCCGACGGGCTCGCCCGCCGGCAGGACCACGGGGAGCCACGCGACGGGGAGCTTCGTGTCCGCGAGCCACGCCGGCCAATGCCGCGCCACCGGGTCGTAGCCGAGCTTGAGGGCATTGTGCTCGTCGCCGAGACCCGGCCGACCACAGAGCCGCCCGAGCACCCAGTCGGCCTGCTGCACGAGGCGCGCGGCGCCCGCGCGGATCCTGGCCGACAGCCAGAGCGCCTTGGCCAGCCCCGAGGTCGCGGCGTGAACCGCGGCGGTGTCCGGCGCGACGCCGCGCAGACTTGCCGCCTCCCCGGCCGCGCGGGTGTCGTCGTACATCAGCGCGGGGGCGAGCGGGGCGCCGGCCGCGTCGGCGAGGACCACCGTTCCGGAGGTGCCGTCGACCGCGACGGCGGCGATGGCCGCGCGCACCGGTGCCGGCAGGCCCGTGGTCGCCTGCCGCACGCCCTCCCACCAGACCGCCGGGTCCTGCTCCGCGTGCCCCGGCGCGGGCCGGCGCGGGGGCGGCAGGGCGACGGTGGACCGGGCAGCCTCTGCGCCGTCGGGGTCGACGACGATCGCCCGGCAGCCGGTGGTGCCGAGGTCGATGCCGAGGAACAGGGGTGCCGTCAAGGCAACGCGACGGCGGCGGCAGGCGTCCAGCCGGCCGCACGGTGCTCGGCGACCACCGTGGTGTAGAGACCGCCGCGGACGTTGAACTCGGCCGTCAGCCGCATGAACCGGGGCGCAGTGGCGGCGACCAGGTCGCCGAGAATCCGGTTGGTCACCGCTTCGTGGAAGGCGCCCTCGTCCCGGTAGGACCAGACGTAGAGCTTGAGGGCCTTGAGCTCGACGCACCGGCGGTCCGGGACGTACTCGAGGAGCAGCGTCGCGAAGTCGGGCTGGCCGGTCTTGGGGCAGAGGCAGGTGAACTCGGGGATCCGGATCCGGATCGTGTAGTCGCGGTCGGGCGCCGGGTTCGGGAACGTCTCGAGATCCTTGCTCGGGGTGGTGGACATGGCGCTGGGTTGGGCGGTTGCGGAGCGGCACATTATATAGAGTCTCGATCGGACGGCGCCGCCCAACGAAAAGAAAGATTAATCAATAATATATTAGATATTCTTAAGTCATTAGTGAATTTTATGTTCCCCTGTTCGGTGCCGGGGCTCTCCTGTATCTTTGCCGCCCATGCGCCTCGAGAAGATCAAGCTGGCGGGGTTCAAGTCCTTCGTCGATCCCACCACCGTCCAGTTTCCGAGCAACCTGGTCGGCGTCGTCGGCCCCAACGGCTGCGGCAAGTCCAACGTCATCGACGCCGTGCGCTGGGTGATGGGCGAGATGTCGGCCAAGAACCTGCGCGGCGAGTCGATGGCGGACGTGATCTTCAACGGGTCCACCGGACGCAAGCCGGTGGGCACGGCCACCATCGAGCTCGTCTTCGACAACGCCGACGGCAGCGCCGGCGGGCAGTACGCGCAGTACGGGCAGATATCGGTCAAGCGCCAGGTCTCGCGCGACGGCCAGTCGAGCTACTTCCTCAACGGGGTGCGCTGTCGCCGGCGGGACATCACCGACCTGTTCCTCGGCACCGGCCTCGGGCCGCGCAGCTACTCGATCATCGAGCAGGGCATGATCTCCCGGGTCGTGGAGGCCCGTCCGGAGGACCTGCGCGTCTATCTCGAGGAGGCCGCCGGGATCTCCCGGTACAAGGAGCGTCGGCGCGAGACGGAGGGCCGCATCGCGCAGGCCCGCGAGAACCTGGCCCGGCTCAACGACCTGCGCGACGAGGTCGGCAAGCAGCTGCAGCACCTGGAGCGCCAGGCCGCGACGGCCGAGAAGTTCACCCAGCTCAAGGGAGAGGAGCGGCGACTGCGGGCCGAGGTCCTCGCCCTGCGCGGTCAGGCGCTCGCGGCCGACCTCGCGGTCCAGGAGCGGGCCGTCGCGGCCCTGGAGAACGCCTTCCAGAGCGCGCTGGCGGCGCAGCGGCACGAGGAGGCGGGCATCGAGCAGTCCCGCGAGGCGCACGTCGCGGCGAACGAGGAGTTCAACGCGGTCCAGGGGCGCTACTACGCGGCGGGTGCCGAGGTGGCGCGGGTCGAGCAGGCGATCCAGTTTGCGAAGGAGGGGCGGCGGCGCGCCCAGCAGGACCTCGAGCGGGTGCGCCAGACCGTCGAGCAGGCGCGCAGTCACCGCCAGCACGACGAACTGCAGCTCGCCGAGATCACCGGGACTCTCGGCACCGAGGCGCCCCGGCTCGACGAGCTGCGGGCGACCGAAGCCCAGGTGGCGGAGCGCCTTGCCGCGGCGGAGCACGCGCTGCGCGACTGGCAGGCCGAGTGGGACGCCTTCGTGCAGCAGGCGGCGGAACCGACACAGCTCGCCCAGGTCGAGCGCACGCGCATCAACCACCTGGAGCAGCAGGAGCAGCACTGGCAGCGGCGCATCGACCGGCTCGTCGAGGAGAAGGAGCGGCTCCAGGCCCCGACCCTCGACGACGAGATCCGCGCACTCGAGGGCGTGGAGGCGGAGCAGCGCGCACAGGCGGCGGGGCTTGCGGCGCAGATCAGCCAGGCCGCCGCGCAGATCGCCGAGGCCCGGCCCGCAGTGGCGGCCGCCGGCCAAGCCCTGGACGCGGCCCGGAGCAGGCTGCAGACGGCCCGCGGCCGGATCGCCTCGCTCGAGGCGCTGCAGCAGGCCGCGCTCGGCAAGCAGCGCGGCGCCGCGTCCCGCTGGCTCGACGAGGTTGGCCTGGGTGCGGCGCCACGCCTGGCCGAGCACGTCGACGCGGACGCCGATTGGCAGAGGGCCGTGGAGTCGGTCCTCGACTTCCACCTCGAGGCCGCCTGCGCGGAGGGACTCGACGGGCCGGCGCGCGCGCTGGGGCGTCTTGCGTCGGGTGCGGTGACGTTGTTCGACACCAATGCCGCGCCGACGTCGTCGTCGGTGCCGGCGGATTCCCTGCTGCACGCGGTGCGCAGTCCCTGGCCGCTGCACGCGCTGCTCGGCGGCGTCCGGTGCGTCGCGGACGTCGCGGAGGGGTTGCGGCGGCGCGGCGAACTGGCCGACGGCCAGTCGTTCGTGACGCCGGACGGGGCATGGATCGGCGCGAGCTGGCTACGGGTCGCGCGGGGTGACGAGGCGCACGCCGGCGTTCTCGCCCGGGAGCGCGAGATCAAGGTCCTCGCCGAGGAGATCGGCCGGCTGGACGAAGAGGTGGTCGCCCAGCTCGCGCGCGTGGCGGAGCTGCGGGCGGCGGCGGAGGAGGGCGAACGGACGCGAGACGCCGTGCAGCGCCTGCTGGACCAGGCCAACCGCGCGCTGGCCGACACCGCCGCACAGCTCAGCGGCCGGCGGGCGCGTGCCGAGCAGCTGCGGCACCGCGCGGCTGCCGCCGACCGGGAGATCGCCGAGACGCGGGCGCAGATCGCCGCCGGGCGGCGCGACCTCGATGCCGCGCGGGAGCGCCTGCACCGGGCGCTCGGCACGATGGACAGCCACGCGGGCCAGCGCGAGCTGCTGCTCGAGCGCCGCGACGCCCTGCGCGGCAGCATCGATCAGCTGCGCGGCGAGGCGCTGCGACTGCGCAACGCGGGGCACGAGGCGGCCCTGCGGGTCGAGTCGCTGCGCACGTCCGAGCGCTCGCTGCGCGTCGGCCTCGAGCGGGCGGACGGGCAGCTGGCCGAGCTGGGCCGGCGGGGCGACGAACTGCGGGAGCAGCTCGCCGCCGGGGAGACCCCGCTGGCGGAGCGGGAAACGGAGCTCGAGTCGCTGCTCGCAGCGCGGCTGCAGGCGGAGGGCGAGCTCGCCAGGGTGCGCGCCGCGCTGGACGCGGCAGAGCACGACCTGCGCGAGCGCGACGCGCGACGCGCGGAGGCGGAGCGCCGCGTCGAGGCGGAGCGTGGCGCGTTGGAGGCCGCGAGGCTGGCCCGGCAGGAGGTGTCCATCCGCGCCGGCACGATCGCCGAGCAGTTCGCCGAGACGGGCCTGGACCGGGACGATGTGGTGCGCGGCCTGCCCGCCGAGGCGACGACGGATGCGTGGCAGGAGCGGCTCGACCGCGTCACCGCCCGCATACAGCGGCTCGGGCCCATCAACCTCGCCGCCATCGACGAGTTCCGGGAGCAGTCCGAGCGCAAGGCGTGGCTGGACGCGCAGCACGCCGATGTGACGGCCTCGCTCGAGACGCTGGAGGCCGCGATCCAGAAGATCGACCGCGAGACGCGCACCCGCTTCAAGGAGACCTTCGACCGCGTCAACTCCGGGCTGCAGGAGATGTTCCCCAAGCTCTTCGGTGGCGGACACGCGTATCTCGAGATGGTCGGCGACGAGCTGCTCGCCGCCGGGGTCGCGGTGATGGCCCGCCCGCCGGGCAAGCGCAACTCCAGCATTCATCTATTGTCGGGCGGCGAGAAGGCGCTCACGGCCGTCGCGCTCGTCTTCGCGATCTTCCAGCTGAACCCGGCGCCCTTCTGCATGCTCGACGAGGTCGACGCCCCGCTCGACGACGCCAACGTCGGCCGCTTCTGCGAGCTGGTGAAGGAGATGGCCGAGAAGGTGCAGTTCGTGTTCATCACCCACAACAAGGTGACGATGGAGATCGCGAATCAGCTCGTCGGCGTTACCATGCACGAGCCGGGCGTCTCGCGCCTCGTCTCCGTCGACGTCGAGGCGGCGGCCCGCCTCGCCGCCGTCTGACCCAGCCCCTGATCTGGCGCTCGTATGGACAGCAACACGCTCCGCCTGATTCTCATCGGCCTCGGCGTCCTGCTGCTGGTCGCGATCTACCTCTGGGACCGGCTCACCCGCCGGCCGAAGTCGAAGGCGCCGCGCAAGCTCAAGCGCAAGGCGCGGGAGCGTCGCGACCCCGGGCTGCTCGGCCCGGCGCCCGACATCGACAGCTCCGACGAGTGGCGCCTGGCGGACGGCGAGCCGGAGGAGACGCCCGCGGTCGAGGAGAAACGGGGTTTCTTCGGACGGCGCAGGAAGCCGAGGGCCGATCCCGCCGAGGCCGACGCGCCGCCGCCGGAGGAGAACTGGACGCCCGCGGTCGTCGCGGACGACCGGCAGCCGCACCTGCCGTTCAACGAGCCGGCGCCCGAGCAGGCGGTTCCGGCGGCGGGCGACGACACGATGATCGTGGTCGTCAACGTGGTCGCCAAGGCCGCCTACTTCCGTGGCGACGAGCTGATGAAGGTCGCCACCGAGGTGGGACTGCGTGCCGGAGAGTGGAACATCTTCCACCGGCCTGACGACGCCGCGCCGCAGGAGACGGTGTTCAGCATGGCGAACCTCGTGGAGCCCGGCAGTTTCCCGGTCGCCCGGATGGCGACGTTCACGACCCCGGGCGTGTGTCTGTTCGCCCAGTTGCCCGGACCGCGCGACGGCCTCGCCGTGTTCGCGGACATGCTGTTCTCGGCCGAGCGCATCGCGTCCCTGCTCGACGGCGAGCTGCAGGACGAGAGGCACCAGCTGCTGACCCGCGACAAGATCGAGCAGCTGCGCGAGCGGATCCTCGCGCAGAAGCGCCGGCTGCAGCTCGCACGCAAGACGCGATGACCGCGTCCCGCGCTGTCGGCGCGCGCGCGGCGGAGCTCCGCGAGGCGATAGCGCACCACGACTACCGCTACTACGTGCTCGACGACCCGGAGATCCCGGACAGCGAGTACGACCGGCTGATGGCCGAGCTGCGCGCAATCGAGGCGCAGCACCCCGAGCTCGTCACCCCCGACTCGCCGACCCGGCGCGTCGGGGGCGCGCCGCTCGCCGGCTTCGCCGAGGTCAGGCATCGGGTGCCGATGCTGTCGGTCCGGAACGAGGACGCCGAGCGATTCGACGAGCGTTGCCGCAAGGGTCTCGGACTGGACGTCGTCGAGTATGCCGTCGAGCCGAAGTTCGACGGACTCGCGGTGACGCTGATGTACGAGGGGGGGCAGTTCGCCATCGGGGCGACCCGCGGCGATGGCGCGACCGGGGAAGACATCACCGCCAATCTGCGGACCGTCAAGAGCATCCCGCTTCGGCTGCACGGCGCCGGCGTCCCGCGGGCCCTCGAGGTGCGCGGCGAGGTACTGCTGTTCAAGCGCGACCTGGAGAAGCTGAATGCCAGGCAGCGGGTGCGTGGCGAAAAGGAGTTTGCCAACCCGCGGAACGCCGCGGCGGGTAGCCTGCGGCAGCTCGACCCGCAGGTCACGGCGGGCCGCCCGCTCCGGTTCTACGCCTACGGTGTCGCCGAGATCTCGGATCCGGTCCGGCCGGAGACCCACGCCGGGTTGATGGACCTTCTCGAAAGCTGGGGACTTCCGGTCAGTCCGTCCAGACGCGTCGTGCGGGGCGTGGACGGCTTGCGGGGCTACTACGGGGAGATCGGGTCGCAGCGCGACGACCTGCCGTACGACATCGACGGGGTCGTCTACAAGGTGAATTCGCTCGCCGGCCAGGCCCGGCTCGGCAGCGCACATCGGGAGCCCAACTACGTCGCGGCGCACAAATACCCCCCGCAGGAGGCGCTCACGGTCGTCGAGGCGGTCGAGTTCCAGGTCGGCCGCACGGGCGCGGTCACGCCCGTCGCGCGCCTGCGGCCGGTGTCGGTCGGTGGCGTCACGGTGAGCAACGCGACGCTGCACAACGTCGACGAGGTGCGCCGCAAGGACGTGCGCCCAGGCGACACCGTGTACGTGCGCCGGGCGGGCGACGTGATCCCTGAGGTCGTGCGCGTCCTGCCCGAGCGCCGCCCTGCCGGGGCAATGGTCGTCGAGCTGCCGGTGGACTGCCCGGTGTGCGGCTCCGAGGTGATCAAGCCCGAGGGCGAGGCGGTGGCGCGCTGCAGCGGCGGCCTCTACTGCCCTGCGCAGCGCAAGGAGGCGGTGCTGCACTTCGCGTCGCGCCGGGCGATGGACATCGAGGGGCTGGGCGAGAAGCTGGTCGACCAGCTGGTCGACGACGGCCTGATCCGCGACCCGGCCGACGTCTACGCCCTCGACCGCGGGCAGCTGGCCGCTCTCGAGCGCATGGGCGAGAAGTCGGCCGAGAAGCTCCTCGCCGCCCTCGAGCGCAGCCGCGACACGACGCTGCCGCGCTTCCTCTACGCGCTCGGCATCCGCGAGGTCGGCGAGGCCACCGCCCAGGCGCTCGCCCGCCAGTTCGGCGGCCTCGAGGCGATCGAGGCGGCCGACGAGGCGACGCTGCAGCAGACGCCGGACGTCGGTCCGGTGGTTGCCTCGCACGTCGCGGCCTTCTTCCGCCAGCCGCACAACCGCGAGGTCGTCGCGAAGCTGCGCGCGGCGGGGGTGCGCTGGTCCGAGTCGGCGCCGCGCGCCGCCTTCCAGCCCCTCGCCGGGAAGACCTTCGTGCTCACGGGCGCGCTGAGCCGGCCACGCGAGGTCGTGAAGGAGGAGCTCGAGGCGCTCGGCGCGAAGGTCGCAGGCAGCGTCTCCAAGAAGACGGACTACGTGGTGGCGGGCGAGGACGCCGGTTCGAAGCTCGCGAAGGCGCGCGAGCTCGGGATCGCGGTGCTGGACGAGGACGGGTTGGCGGCACTGCTGGCCGAGGCCGGCTCTGGCGGGTCGTGAGGCTGCCACCGCGGCTGGCAGGGACCGCGGATCATGCGCGCCGGACGCCGTAGAATCGCGCCGTGAAGACAGGAGGGGGCCAGCCATGAACGTGACCATCGTCCACGTCCGGGTCAAGCCGGAGCACATCGTCGAGTTCGTCGAGGCGACGCGCCTGAACCACGAGGCCTCGGTGCGGGAGCCGGGCAACCGCCGCTTCGACGTGCTGCAATCGGCCGACGAGCCGACTCACTTCGTCCTGTACGAGGCCTACGCCAGCGACGCCGACGCCCTCGCCCACAAGCAGACCACGCACTACCTGCGCTGGCGCGAGGCGGTCGCGGGGTGGATGGCGGAGCCGCGGGTCGGCGTGCCCTTCGTCGGCCTGCTGCCGCCGGTCTGACGCCGTGCAGCCCTTTTCCATCGCCCGCCTGCCGCGCATCGAGCTCGGGCGCGGCGCCGCCGCCAGGCTGCCGGGGCTCGTCGCCGGCTACGGCCGCCGCGCACTTCTGGTCACCGGGGCGCGCTCCTTCCAGGCGACGCCACAGTGGGCCGCGCTCTGCGACGGCCTGCGTGCCCGCGGCGTGGGCATCGAGCACTGCGCGGTCGCCGGCGAGCCGTCTCCGCAGCTGGTCGACGATGCGGTCGCGCGGCTCGCCGATGCCCGGATCGACGTCGTGGTCGCCATCGGCGGCGGCAGCGCGCTCGATGCCGGCAAGGCGATCGCGGGGCTGCTGCGCGTCGGCCGCTCCGTGCTCGACTACCTCGAAGGGGTGGGGCCCGAGCTGCCGTACGAGGGACCGGCGGTGCCGTTCATCGCCTGTCCGACCACGGCAGGCACCGGCAGCGAGGCGACCAAGAACGCGGTGCTGAGCACGCACGGCGCGGGCGCCTACAAGAAGTCTTTCCGCGACGACCGGCTGGTGCCCGAGTGGGCGGTGGTCGACCCCGCACTGCTCGCGCCGTGCCCGCCCGCGCTGATCGCGGCGAACGGCATGGACGCGCTGACGCAGCTGCTCGAGTCCTACGTGTCGATCCGCGCCAACCCGCTGACCGACGCGCTCGCCGAGAGCGGGCTCGAGGCCGTGCGCGACGGCCTGCTCGACTGGTACCGGGGCGGGGCACAGGCGCACGAGGCGCAGGACCGGATGGCGTACGCGGCGCTGCTCTCCGGCATCACCCTTGCGCAGACCGGGCTCGGCTCGGTGCACGGGCTCGCCGCGCCGCTCGGCGCCTTCTTCCCTGTGCCGCACGGCGTCGCCTGCGGGACGCTGGTCGCCGCCGCGACGGCGCTGAACCTGCGCGCCCTCAGGGCACGCCAGCCCGCCAGCCCGGCCCTCGCGAAGTACGGCCGGGCGGGCGAGATCCTTTGCGGTCGCCGGTTCGCGACCACCGCCGAGGCCGGCGACTCGCTGGTGGACCTGCTGGCCGGGTGGACCGAGGCCACCTCCCTGCCGCGCCTGTCGGCCTGCGGCATGGGGGAGGGCGACGTCGCCGCCGTCGTCGCGAATTGCCGCGGCAGCAGCATGAAGACCAACCCGCTCGTGCTCGCCGACGATGAGGTCGCGGGGCTGCTGCGGGAACGGCTCTGACCAGACCTTCGGAGAGACGGCAATGGGCGAACGCGTGGGTCTGATCGGGCCCGGGATCATGGGGCGGCCGATGGCGGCGAACCTGCTGAAGGCGGGCCACGGGGTCGCGGTCCACGCCCGGCGCCACGAGGCCGCGGCACCGCTCGCGGCGGCCGGTGCCACGGTGTGCGCCAGCCCACGCGAGGTGGCGGAACGCGCCGACACCGTGTTCACGGTGGTGTCCGACACGCCCGACGTCGAGGCAGTGCTGCTTGGGCCGGACGGCGTGATCGCCGGCGCGCGGCCGGGCACCCTGGTCGTCGACATGAGCACGGTCTCGCCGACCGCGACGCGGCGCATCGCCGCCGCGCTCGCCGCGCGGGGCGTCGCGATGCTCGACGCGCCGGTGTCGGGCGGCGAGGCCGGAGCGATCGCGGGAACCCTTTCGATCATGGTCGGGGGACCGGCGGAGGCGTTCCAGCGCGCGCTGCCCCTGCTCCAGGTGCTGGGCACGAACGTCGTCCACGTCGGCGGCAGCGGGGCCGGACAGGTCGCCAAGCTGTGCAACCAGGTCGTCGTGGCCGAGACGGTGAATGCCGTGGCGGAAGCGCTCGCCTTGGCGCGGGCTGCCGGCGTCGACCCCGCGCGGGTGCGCGAGGCGCTGCTCGGTGGCTTCGCGGGCAGCCGCGTGCTCGAGGTCCACGGCCGGCGCATGCTCGAGGGAGACTACGCGCCGGGGTTCAGGGCCCGGCTGCACGACAAGGACATGCGCCTCGTTCGTGAGCTCGCGGCCGAGGTGGGCGTTGACCTGCCGGGGGCGGAGCACGTCGCCGGCCTCATCGCTGCGCTCGTTGCGCGGGGGGAGGGCGACCTCGACTCGTCCGCCCTCGCACGCCTGGTCGGCGCGCCCGGTGCCTGAGGGGGCGCTGCGCGCGGGGCGCCGCGGTGACGCCCCGCGAGGGGGCTGCCAACCCTGCGCCGGGTCAATCTCGGGGCGGTCGGGGCATTGTGCAGCGCACAAATGCAGTGCAAGAATATTGTCATTTGCAGGCGCCGTGCCCCGGCGGGGATCATTTCCGGGCCGCCGTGCCCTGCCGATCTGGACGTGCGCGCGAGGGGGATCCAGTTGACCGGTCTCGAGTTCATGGGGGTGTCGGTTGCCTTCCTGACCCTGCTCGGGCTCGTCCTCGCGGTGGCCCTCGCGGTCGCCAACAAGTACCTGTTCGTGTACGAGGATCCGCGGATCGACGAGGTGGAGGCGATGCTCCCCGCGGCCAACTGCGGGGCGTGCGGCACTGCCGGCTGCCGGAACTTCGCGGAGAAGCTGGTGGCGGGGGAGGTGAGCCCCGGCCAGTGCACGGTCAACGCGAAGGACACCAACGTCGAGATCGCGAATTTCCTCGGTGTGGCGCTCGGCAAGGTCGAGAAGCGCGTGGCACGCCTCGCGTGCGCGGGCGGCAGGCACGTCGCGCACATCCGCGCCTCCTACGACGGCCTGTCCTCCTGCCGGGCCGCTGCGCTCGTCTCGGGCGGCGGCAAGGGGTGCCGGTGGGGCTGTCTCGGCTTTGGCGACTGCGGGGCCGTCTGCGAGTTCGGTGCAATCGCGATGAACCGCTACGGGCTGCCGGTGGTCGACGTCGACAAGTGCACCGCCTGCGGCGACTGTGTCGACGTCTGCCCGAAGGATCTGTTCTCGCTCGAGCCGATCAGCCACCGCCTATGGGTCGCCTGCAAGAACCACGAGTTCGGCGAGGAGGCGGAGGCCGAGTGCGAAGTGATGTGCACCGCCTGCGGGCGCTGTGCGATGGACTCGCCGGAAGGCCTTGTGGAGATGCGCGACAACCTCGCGACGATCGACTACTCGAAAAATGCGCTGGCGTCCCCTGTCGCGATCGAGCGCTGCCCCACCGGCGCGATCGTCTGGTTCGACGCGGCGGGCAAGACGTTTACCAAGGGACGCGACGCAAAGAAGATCATCCGTAAAGAGGCCCTTCCCGTCGGCTGATCCGCGCGGGGAGGCGAGAGCAACCGAAAGAAGCGACCAAGAGACGAGCCCATGTTCGGCAGCAAGAAAGAGCAGCAGCAGGTCAAGTACCCCGGCGTGCGCATGGCGATGGACGGCAACACCGCCGTGATCATGTGCGAGCGCGAGGCGCCAAGGGCCACGTCAACGTCTCGGGACGTCCCCTCGTCTTCGTCGAGCCGGAGTCCGAGCACGCGGCCGCCGCGGTGACGGCGGGCATGTCGATGTCGGGCCTGCGGGCGACCAACTTCTCGTCGGCGCAGGGCGTGGCCTTCATGCACGAGTCGCTGTATGCGGCGGTCGGCAAGCGCCTGCCGTACGTGCTCAACATCGGCTGCCGGGCGATAACGAAGGCCTCGCTCAATGTGCACTGCGGGCACGACGACTACCACTGCATCGACGACACCGGCTTCTTCCAGATCTTCGGCAAGAGCGCCCAGGAGGCGGCGGATCTCAACCTCATCGGCCGCAAGATTGCGGAGCTCTCGCTCACGCCGGCGGCGGTCGCGCAGGACGGGTTCCTCACCACGCACCTGATCGAGCCGCTGATGGTTCCGGAGCGGGCGTTGATCGAGGAGTTCCTCGGCAGGCCCGACGACGTCATCGACTGTCCGACGCCCGCCCAGCGCCTGATCTACGGCGCAAAGCGCCGCCGCGTGCCCGAGCTCTGGGACGTCGACAACCCCATGCTCTCGGGCTCGGTGCAGAACCAGGACGCCTACATGCAGGCGGTCGCCGCGCAGCGCCCGTACTTCTTCGAGCACATCGCGCAGATCGCCGACGACGTGATGGCCGAGTACGCGGGCCTCACCGGCCGTCGCTACGGCCGCGTCGCCACCTACCGCATCGAGGACGCCGAGTACGTGATCGTCGGCCAGGGCAGCATGGTCGTCCAGGCCGAGGCGGTGGCCGACTACCTGCGCGAGACGCGCAAGCTCAAGGTCGGCGTGCTGAACCTCACCATGTACCGGCCGTTTCCCGGCGACCTCGTGGGCAAGGCGCTCAAGGGCAAGAAGGCCGTCGTGGTGCTCGAGCGCACGGACCAGCCGCTCGCGGAGGACCTGCCGCTGATGCGCGACCTGCGCGCGGCGCTCTCGAAGTGCCTGGAGAACGGCGCGGCCAAGGGCGCCAAGCCCTATCCGACGTACGAGAGCTTCCGCCCCGAGGAGATGCCGCAGCTCTACTCGGGCTGCTTCGGTCTCGGCTCACGCGACCTGCAGCCGGAGGGCCTCATCGGGGCCATCGAGAACATGCTGCCCGACGGGCAGCAGAAGCGCTTCTTCTACCTGTCGATCGCCTTCGTGCGCGAGCCCTCGGACCCGAAGGAGGAGATCCGCCTGCAGGAGCTGCTCGACGCCTACCCGCAGGTGCGCGACCTCGCGATCGAGGGCAGCGAGAACCCGAACCTGATGCCGAAGGGCGCGATCACCGTGCGCATGCACTCGGTGGGCGGCTGGGGCGCGATCACCACCGGCAAGAACCTGGCGATGACGCTCTACGACCTCCTGGGCTTCGACATCAAGGCGAACCCGAAATACGGGTCGGAGAAGAAGGGCCAGCCGACGACCTACTACCTGTCCGCGGCCCCCGAGCCGATCCCGCTGAACTGCGAGTACACGTACGTCGACGTGGTGCTCTCGCCCGACCCGAACGTGTTCCACCACTCGAACCCGCTCGCGGGCCTGAAGAAGGGTGGCGTTTTCATCATCCAGTCCAACCTCGACAGCCCCGCGGCCGTCTGGGCCACCTTCCCGGTGCAGGCGCAGCGCTTCATCGTCGACAACGACGTCCACTGCTTCTACGTCGACGGCTTCACCATCGCGCGCGAGGAGGCGACCGATCCGGAGCTGCAGTTCCGCATGCAGGGCAACGCCTTCCAGGGCGCCTTCTTCGCGGCCTCGCCGCTGATGGAGCGCGCCGGCCTCAACGAGGAGGGGCTGTTCGCGGCCATCGAGGGCCAGCTGCGGGACAAGTTCGGCAAGAAGGGCGAGCGCGTCGTCGCCGACAATCTGCGCGTGGTGCGCCGCGGCTTCGACGAGTGCGTCGAGATCACCGAGAAGGCGGTGTCCGGCGCCGCGGTCGCGCGCCGCAAGGCCGCGCAGCTGCCGGTGATGCTGAAGCAGCTGCCGGTGGCGGAGGGCAAGGTCGCCGACATCCACCGCTTCTGGGAGCAGACCGGCTCCTTCTACGCGACCGGCCGGGGCAGCGACAACCTGGCGGACCCGTTCCAGGCGCTGTCGATCATCCCGGCGTCGACGGGCATCTTCCGCGACATGACGCAGATCCGCTTCGACTACCCGAAGTGGGTGGCGGAGAACTGCACGGCCTGCGGCAACTGCTACTCGGTGTGCCCCGACAGCGCCATTCCCGGCCTGGTCAACACGGTCGGCGAGGTCTTCGAGACGGCGATCCGCCGCATCGAGACTGCGGGCACGCCGACCCAGCACCTGCGGCGCGAGACCCGCGCCGTGGAGAAGAAGCTGCGGTCTTACGTCGAGGAGGACGGCGAGGGCGCGAACCTGAGCGCGCTGCTCGACCGGGCGGTGCTCGAGGTGCTCGCCGAGTCGACCCTGGAGCCCGAGCAGAAGGCGGGGCTCGAGCGCGAGCTCGGCCTGCTGATGGAGGCGATGGGCGGCTACTCCTTCTCCATCACCAAGCCCTACTGGGTGAACCCGGAGAAGAAGCAGAAGGGCGGCGGCGGCCTGTTCTCGATCACCATCAATCCGTACGCCTGCAAGGGCTGCATGGAGTGCATCGAGGTCTGCGACGACCAGGCGCTCGTGAAGGAGCTGCAGACCGACGAGGCCGTGGCGAAGCTGCGCGCGGACTGGGCCTTCTGGCTCGAGTTGCCGACGACGCGACGCGAGTTCATCCGCATCGACGACCTCGACGAGAAGGTCGGCGCGCTCGACACCCTGCTGCTCGACAAGTCGAACTACCTGTCCATGGTCTCGGGCGACGGCGCCTGCATGGGCTGCGGCGAGAAGACGATCATCCACCTCTTCACCAGCGCCGTGACGGCGCTGATGCAGCCGCGGATCAAGAAGCACGTCGCCGAGCTCGACGACCTCATCGCCCGGCTCGAGACGCACATCCGCCTCAAGCTCGCCACGGCGATGGACCTCTCCAACATAGGCGCGGTGAGTGCGGCGGTCGATTCTCACAGGGACACCGACCTCACGCTCGCCGATCTGTCGGCGTCGCTGGCGGGGGGCGCCGAGCCGGTCGACCAGAAGTGGCTGCGGTGGGTGACGCAGCTGCTCGAGAAGCTGCGCCACCTGCGCTGGCAGTACACCGAGGGCCACACCGGGCGGGGTCGCGCCAACTTGGGTTTCATCAACGCGACCGGCTGCACCTCGGTGTGGGGCTCGACCTTCCCCTTCAACCCCTATCCGTTCCCGTGGAGCAGCCACCTGTTCCAGGACTCGCCGTCGGTCGCGATGGGCGTGTTCGAGGGCCACATGCGCAAGATGACCGAGGGCTTCAAGGCCGTGCGCATGGCGAAGCTCGAGCTCGACGGCAAGTTCCGCCCGGAGGAGCACGACGCTTTCTTCACGCACTTCGACTGGCGCAAGTTTGCCGACGAGGAGTGGAAGCTGTGCCCGCCGGTCGTGGCGATCGGCGGCGACGGGGCGATGTACGACATCGGCTTCCAGAACCTGTCGCGCATGCTGATGTCGGGCCACCCGGTGAAGGCGCTGGTGGTGGACACTCAGGTGTACTCGAACACTGGCGGCCAGGCCTGCACGTCTGGCTTCGTCGGCCAGGTCGCCGACATGTCGCCCTACGGCAAGGCCTGGAAGGGCAAGACCGAGATCCGCAAGGAAATGGGGCTGATCGGCATGGCCCACCGCACGACCTTCGTGCTGCAGGGGGCGATCTCCAACGTCACCCACCTGCTCGAGGGCTTCATCGACGGGATCAACAGCCGGCGCCCCGCGCTCTTCAATATCTACGCGGTGTGCCAGCCCGAGCACGGCGTGCCGGACGACGCCTCCGAGCGGCAGAGCAAGCTCGCCGTGGAGTCCCGCGCCTACCCGCTGTTCCGCTTCGACCCCGACGCGGGCGAGACGCTCAAGGCGTGCAGCAGCATCGAGGGCAACCCGGCCCTCGACGCCGACTGGCCGAGCTACACGCTGAAGTACGTCGACGAGCACGGCAAGGAGCGATCCATGGAGCTGCCGTTCACGTTCGCGGACTTCGCGCTGACCGAGGCCCGCTTCCGCAAGCACTTCCGCAGGGCGCCGCCGGACGCGTGGAACGACGACATGGTCGCGCTGGCCGATTTCCTCGATCTGCCTGCCGACGAGCGGGAGGGCAAGTTCCCGTACGTCTGGGGCGTGGACGCCAAGAACCGGTTGATGCGCGTGCTCGTCGCGGAGGAACTGGTCCGTTCCTGCGAGGAGCGGCGGCAGTTCTGGCGGCAGCTCAAGTCGCTCGTCGGGATGGAAGAGGGCGTGGACGTCGACGCGCTGGTCGCCCAGGCGAAGGCGGAGATGGCGCAGAAGCTCACGGCGAGCCTGTTCGCGCTCGCCACGGGCGGCAACATGGCGGGGCTGGCCGACTTCGCGCTGGGATCCCCGGGGGCGGGCGCCGCGGGGCGCGGCAACGGCGGCGCGGCCGCGGCGGGGGACTGGGAACCGGTGTGGATCGAGTCGCCGCAGTGCACCGCGTGCGACGAGTGCACGCAGATCAACCCGAAGATCTTCGCCTACAACGACCAGAAGCAGGCGTACGTGGTCGACCCCAAGGGCGGGTCCTACAAGGACATCGTCAAGGCCGCGGAGAAGTGCACGGCCGGGTGCATCCACCCCGGCACGCCGTGGAACCCGGCCGAGAAGGACGTCGACAAGCTCGTGAAGCGGGCGGCCAAGTACCAGTGAGGCCAGGGGGCGGGCCGCGGTGACGCGACCCGCCCCGTAGCCGCAGCAGAGAGCCATGGGCCTCCTCGACCTCATCATTCCGCGCAAGACCTTCTCGCACGGCGGGATCCACCCCGCCGAGCACAAGGAGCTGACGGCCGGCCTGCCGATCCGCCGGCTGCCGTTCGCGCCCGAGCTCGCGGTGCTGCTGTCGCAGCACCGTGGCGCCCCCGCCGTGCCGATCGTCAAGGTCGGTCAGGAGGTGGTGCGCGGCGAGCCCATTGCGCGGGCCGCGGGCTTCGTCTCGGTGCCGATGCACGCGCCGGCGACCGGCGTCGTCAGGGCGATCGAGCCCTGCGCGACCGCCGAGGGGCCGAAGGCGGAGGCGATCGTCATCGAGGTCTACCAGGCCGCGCCCCAGCAGGTGCTGTACGACGGCGTGGTGGACGTCGAGACCCTCACGCCGGACGAGATCGTGATGGCCGTGCAGGAGGCCGGGCTCGTCGGGCTGGGCGGGGCGGCATTCCCCAGCCACGTGAAGATGAAGCCCCCGAAGGGCAAGCAGGTCGAGATCGTGGTGGTGAACGGCTGCGAGTGCGAGCCGTATCTCACCTGCGACCACCGGGTCATGCTCGAGAAGACCGATCAGCTGCTGCGCGGCGTCCGCATCGCGATGAAGGCAACGGGCGTGTCGCGGGCGATGATCGGTGTCGAGGACAACAAGCTCGACGCGGTCGCCGCCATCCAGGCGAAGCTGCCCGCCGCCGGCGGCATCACGGTGCACGCGATCGAGACCAAGTACCCGCAGGGGGCCGAGAAGATGCTGATCGAGAGCCTGCTCGGCCGGCAGGTGCCGCCGGGCGGGCTGCCGGCCGATGTCGGGGTCGCGGTCTTCAACGTCGGCACGCTCGCCCAGATGGGCGAACTGCTGCCGCGCGGCCGCGGCCTGATCGAGCGGGTGGTGACGGTGTCCGGGCCGGGCGTGCAGCGACCGGGGAACTATCTGGTGCCCATCGGCACGCCCCTGCGCTTCGTGCTCGACCACGTGGGCGCGAAGCCCACCGCCAACGAGGTGATCCTCGGCGGCCCGATGATGGGCATGTCCGTCGCGTCGGTGGACGTGCCGATCACCAAGGCGGTGTCGGGCATCGTGGTGTACGAGCGCGACGACGCGGATCAGAAGCACCGCTTCGTGTTCCCCTGCATCAAGTGTGCGCGCTGCGTCGAGGCCTGCCCGATGCACCTCAACCCCTCGATGCTCGGCGAGCTCGCGCGCAAGCGGCAGTACGAAACGATGGAGCAGCAGTACAGCCTCAACGACTGCTTCGAGTGCGGCTGCTGCGCGTACGTCTGCCCGTCCAACATCCCGCTGACCCAGTACTTCCGCATCGCCAAGGCGATCAACCGCGAGCAGAAGGTCGAGGCCGCCAAGGCGGAGAAGAAATGAGCCACCCGCGCGCACCCGGATCCAGCCGGGCAGAGCCATGCTGACCAAGGCGCCCGTCGAGATCCGCACCTCGCCGCACCTCAAGAAGGCGCAGACGGTCGAGGACATCATGCGCAACGTGGTGTACGCGTTGCTGCCGATCTGCGCCTACGCCGTCTGGCAGTTCGGGATCAGCGCGCTGGCGCTCATCCTCGTCAGCGTGGCGAGCTGCGTCGGCACGGAGGCCTTCTTCGCGCGCCTGCAGGGCAAGGGCAGCACCGTCTCGGACTGGAGCGTCACGATCACCGGCATCCTGCTCGCGCTCACGCTGCCGCCCGGCTTCCCGCTGTGGATGGCGGCGGTCGCGGGCGTCGTGGCCGTGGGGCTGGGCAAGATGCTGTTCGGCGGCATCGGCTACAACGTCATGAACCCGGCCCTCATCGGCCGCGCCTTCGTCCAGGCGGCCTTTCCGGTCGCCATCACCACCTGGACGCCGGCCTTCGCGCCGGGCCGCTTCACCGAGTTCATCCCGTCGACCCTGACGCTGCCGTTCATGCAGCCCCCGCCAGTGGCCGACTGGATCGCGGGTCTGCAGCTCGACGCCTTCACCGGCGCCACCCCCCTGGCGATCCAGAAGTTCGACCACGTGGAGGCGGGCACGCTGGACTTGTTCATGGGCTCGGTGCCGGGCTCGGCGGGCGAGACCTCGGCACTGCTGATCCTGCTCTGCGGTCTGTACCTCGCCGTGCGGCGGATGCTGGACTGGAGGATTCCGCTCGCGGTGTTCGCCGGCGCGCTCGCAGTGGCGATGCCGCTCTGGCTCGCGAATCCCGCGATCTATCCCTCCCCGGGTTTCGTGCTGTTCTCCGGCGGGCTGATGCTCGGGGCCGTGTTCATGGCGACCGACATGGTGGCCTCGCCCGTCACACCGCTCGGCGTGATCGTCTACGGCCTGCTGATCGGCGCGGTCACGGTGGTGATCCGCCTGTTCGGCGGCCTCAACGAGGGCGTGATGTACGCGATCCTGCTCGCCAACGCGCTCTCGCCGCTCATCTCGGGCTGGACTCAGCCCCGGGTGTTCGGCGCGAGGCGCCAGGGCCGCTGGTTCGCCCGCAAGCCGGAGGGCCGGTGATGGGTCTTCTCCACGCCCGCGTGACAGGGGGGAGCGCGGCATGAGTGCCGAGATGCCCGTGCAGGGAGTGCCGCAGGGAGTGCCGCAGGGGGTGCCGTTCCTGCCGATGGTCCGCACCCTGGGTCTCATCTCCCTGGTCTGCGGATTCGCGGTGACCCTCGCCTACCAGTGGACCAAGCCCTACGTCGAGGAGAACCAGCGCGTCACGACCGAGCGGGCGGTGCTGGCCGTGCTGCCCCAGGCAGTGACGCAGAAGGCCTTCGTGCTGGGCGAGCGGGGCGTCGCGCCCGCCGCAGCCGACAGCCCGGCGGAAGATGTCGTGTACGTCGGCTTCGACGCCGCGGGCAAGGTCGTCGGCATCGCCGCGCGCGGCGCTTCGCGCGGCTACGCCGATCTGGTGCACATCATGTTTTCCTACGACCCGGCCTGCGAGTGCATCAACGCGCTCAAGGTGACGAAGATGAACGAGACGCCGGGGCTCGGCGACACCGTGCTCAGGGACCCGAGTTTCAAGAGAAACTTCGAGGCCCTCGATGCGCGCGTGAATGCCGAGGGGACCGCGCTCGCCAACCGCATCGTCACCGTCAAGCACGGCACGAAGCGCGAGGCGTGGCAGATCGACGCGATCTCCGGGTCGACGGTGACCTCCAAGGCGATCGGTCGCGGGCTGGACCAGAGCGCCCAGCGGCTGGTGCCGCGCATCCGGCGCCACCTGGCGGAACTGGAGCGGGCCGGCCCATGAGGGGCGACGCGTGAGGGCGAGAGTCGATGGACGCCGCGTCCGCCGGACGCGGGTCGGGGAGGGGGAATGAGTCTTTCGAGCAAGGAAGAGCCGCTCACGCTCGACACCTTCGTACGCGGCATCTGGAAGGAGAACCCGGTCTTCGTGACCGTACTCGGCATGTGCCCGACGCTCGCGGTCACGAACTCGGCGACCAACGCGCTGAGCATGGGAGCGGCGACCCTCTTCGTGCTGCTGTGCTCCAATGTGCTCGTCTCGATGCTGCGCAAGTCGATTCCGAAGCAGGTGCGCATCGCCGCCTACATCGTGGTGATCGCCTCCTTCGTCACCGTCGTCGACTATGCGATCCAGGCGATCAGCCTCCAGGTGTACGAGGCGCTGGGCGCCTTCATCCAGCTCATCGTCGTCAACTGCATCATCCTGGGGCGGGCCGAGGCCTACGCTTCGCGGCAGACGGTCCTCAACACCGCGGTGAACAGCGTCGGTACGGGAATCGGGTTCACCCTGGCGCTGCTCTGTCTCGGCGTCGTGCGGGAACTGCTCGGGGCCGGCACGCTGTTCGGCGCGCGGATCCTGCCCGAGCAGTTCCAGCCCTGGGTGCTGATGCTGCTGCCGGCTGGCGGGTTCTTCGTGCTCGCGGGCTGGCTGCTGCTGATCGACTGGATGAACATCCGCAAGGAGCGCCGCGCGCTCGAGCAGCAGGGGGCGACCGTCCATGGGCAATGAGAGTCTCGGTTTCATCTTCCTCAACGCCCTGCTGATCAACAACTTCGTGCTGGCGATGTTCCTTGGCATCTGCCCCTTCCTCGGCGTCTCGGCGAAGAAGGACACCGCCCTCAACATGGGCATCGCGACCACCTTCGTGATGTTCGTGAGCTCGATGTGCGCCTACGGACTCAACTGGCTGCTGGTCAAGCTGGGCATCGAGTTCCTGCGCCTCATCAGCTATATCGTGGTGATCGCCTCCGCGGTGCAGCTGGTCGAGATGATCATCAAGAAGTACTCGCCGGCACTGTTCCGCGCCCTGGGCATCTACCTGCCGCTCATCACCACCAACTGTGCGGTGCTGGGCATCGCGGTGTTCCAGACGGCGAAGAACTACGACCTCCTGCAGAGTGCGGTCTACAGCGTCAGCGCCGGGCTCGGCTTCACGCTCGCGCTCCTGCTGATGGCGGGTCTGCGCGAGAAGCTCGTCCTCGCCGACGTGCCGTCGATTGCGCGCGGGACGGGGATGACGCTGATCCTGGCGGGCCTGCTGTCGCTGGCGTTCATGGGCTTCGCGGGCCTGGGAGGCGGCGGTGATTGAGGCGCTTCTCGCTTCCGCGGTGATTCTCCTGATCCTGCTCGTCGGCCTGACCGTGGACGCGCTGTACCAGCGGTTCGCACGCCGCAACCCGGCACTCGGGCCCTTCCGCGGCGAGGGAGGCTGCGGCGGCGGATGCCGCTGCAGCGGCGGAAGCTGCAGGATCGGGGACTGAGACCGTGCCGGGGCAACGGGAACCGGGCTCGCGTAGAATCCCGGGCTCGCGCGCAATTGCAACGCTGGAGCACAGGAAATGAGCGACATCGATTTCGAGCTCGGCCCGATCTGCGAGGCCACCGTCAAGGGGAACCAGCGCATCACGCCCCCGGCGTCCGACGAGGTGCGGCACCTCGTGCTGCACGTCGACGACCCGGCGTTCCGCTTCCTCGAGGGGCAGACGATCGGTGTCGTGGTGCCAGGGCCACACGCCTTCGGGAACCGGTACCACCTGCGGCGGTACTCGGTGGCCAATGCGCGACAGTCGGCGGCCGAGGATGGCGTGGACGTGGAGATCCTGGTCCGGCGGTGCTTCTACGTCGACGACGTGAGCGGCGAGCGCTACCCCGGCATCGCGTCCAACTACCTGTGCGACGCGGCGCCAGGCCAGCGGATCACGCTCTCGGGCCCTTACCGCAGCCCGTTCCGCATGCCGCCGGGGACCAGCGCCAACCTCCTCATGATCGGCGTCGGGACCGGCGTTGCGCCGTTCCGCGGCTTCATTCAGCACATCTACGGGCAGGTGGGCGGCTGGCAAGGCAAGGTGCGCCTGTTCTACGGGGCGCGGACCGGCATGGAGCTGCTCTACATGAACGACCAGAACGCGGACCTCGCGAACTACTACGACGAGCGGACCTTCAAGGCTTTCCAGGGCGTGGCGCCGCGCGCCCACCTGGGCGCGGAGGCCGGGCTCGAGCGGTCGATCGACGAGAATGCGCGCGAGGTGCTGGAACTGGTGGAGGATCCGAGTACCTACGTCTTCGTCGCGGGTCTCGAGCGCGTCGAGGAGGCGCTGGACAAGGCGATGGCGAAGGCGGCGGGCTCGGCGGAGCGCTGGCAGGCGCTCAAGGCGAGGCTGCGCGACGAGGACCGCTGGTCGGAGCTGATCTACGGCTGAGCCGGCTGCCGGCCCGGCTCGTGGCCGGGAGGGGTCTGCGCAGGGGGAGGACGGATGCATCTCAGCAAGCTGGACAGGAGCCGCGCGGCGACCGCTCTGGTGGCCCGCAACGCCAGGGTCACCGCCGCGTCCGACCCGGTCGAGGTGCGGCGGCTGGTGCTCAACATCACCGGTCCCGGCGAGCGCCACTACGAGGGGCAGGCCCTCGGCATCGCCGTCGCGCGGGACGGCCGCGAGACGTTCCGCCTGTACACCATCGCCGAGGTGACGCCGGTGCCGGGAGACGGCGGCATCGACCTCGCGCTCTACGTGCGCCGCTGCGGTGGCCCCGTCTCGGACTACCTCTGCGATCGCGCGCCCGGCGATGTCGTCACGGTCCATGGACCCTACGACTACCGCTTCCGTCTGCCGATGGACCGCCGGTCCAACCTCGTGATGATCGGGGCGGGCTCGGGTGTCGCCCCGTTCCGCGCGCTGGTCCACAAGGCCTACGAGTCGCGCGTCGACTGGAAGGGCAAGGTGCGGATCTACTACGGCCCGACGACCGGCGTCGAGACGATCTACAACAACGAGCCGGGGGACATCGGCCAGTACTTCGACCGGCGGACTTTCCGGGCGATGGACGCGCTGAAGACGCGCCGCTCGATCCCCGGCAGTCACGAGCCCGGCCGGGGCCTCGCGGAGAACCTCGCCGAGCTGTGGGATCTGGTGCTCGATCCGGACACCTACGTCTACCTCGTGGGCACGCCGGCGCACGTCGCGGCGCTCGACACCGCAATGGCCGGCGCCGCCGGTGGCGAGGACGCGTGGACCCGCGCCAAGGACGCGCTCGCCCGCCGCAACCACTGGGCGGAGCTGCTGTTCGACTGAGCCGGCGGCCGTGCCCGGCACGGCGGCCCTGGGAGAGTGCCGTGAAGCGCAGCGTCTTCTTCGTCTCCGAGAGCACCGGCATCACGGCGGAGACGCTCGGGCACAGCCTCCTCGCGCAGTTCGAAGGCGTCGACTTCGAGACCGGCTACCAGCCCTACATCAACACCGCCTCCCGCGCGCTCGAGCTCGCAGAGCGCTTCGGCCAGCTCACGGCGGAGGAGGGGGTGCGGCCGATCGTGTTCGCCACGATGGTGGATCGGGAGGTGGGCGACATCCTCCGCGGCAGCTCCTGCTACTACGTCGAGGTGCTCGACGCATTCATGGGTGGGCTGAGCGAGGAGCTCGGCGTCGCGCCCACGCGCAAGGTCGGCCAGAGTCACGGCCTGCGCAATCTGGAGATGTACGACAAGCGGATCGACACCATCAACTTCGCCATGGCGAACGACGACGGGATGCGCCTCGACAACTTCGCCGAGGCCGACGTCATCCTCATGGGCGTCTCCCGCTGCGGCAAGACGCCGACCTGCCTCTACCTCGCGATGCACTACGGCCTGCGCGCGGCCAACTATCCCCTGACGCCCGACGACTTCGAAAAGGACGAGATCCCGCTGCAGCTCGTCCCTTTCCGGCACAAGATCTTCGGGTTGACCATCGACCCGCTCCGCCTGCACAAGGTGCGGGAGACCCGCCGGCCCGGCAGCGAGTACGCGTCGCTCGCGCGCTGCCAGACGGAGCTGCGGCAGGCCACGCGGATGTTCAGCCGGCTCGCGATCCCGGTGCTCGACACCACCAGCCAGTCGATCGAGGAACTGGCGGCCCGCCTCGTCAAGATGCTCTGACGCCGAGCGCCCCGCGGGCCCCGCCGGCCGGTCTGGCGGGGCAACGTCATTTTTGAGTAATATTCTCAACTTCCACTGAGCGGACACGGTCATGTTCGAGCGGATGCGCGAAGACATCCGGTGCGTCTTCGAGCGCGACCCGGCGGCCCGGACGGCTTGGGAGGTGTTCACCACCTATCCGGGCGTCCACGCGGTCTGGGCGCACCGCCTCGCCCACGCCGTGTGGGTCCGGGACCTGCGATGGCTCGGCCGCTGGCTGTCGACGGCTGTCGACCATCGCCCGGCTGCTCACCGGCATCGAGATCCATCCCGGTGCGCAGATCGGCCGGCGCTTCTTCATCGACCACGGGATGGGGGTCGTGATCGGCGAGACGGCCGTGATCGGCGACGACTGCACGCTCTACCACGGCGTGACCCTGGGGGGCACGAGCTGGCAGAAGGGCAAGCGCCATCCGACGCTCGGCAACGATGTGGTGGTCGGGGCCGGGGCGAAGGTCCTCGGTCCTATCGAGATCGGTGACGGCGCGCGCATCGGGTCGAACG
>JALORY010000021.1 GCA_025458675.1 Gammaproteobacteria bacterium
CTTGGCCAGGCGCTCCTGCAGCTTCTCCTTGTCGTAGTCGGAGGTGGTCTCCTCCATCTGGATGCGGATCTGCTCGCAGCGGGCCTTGATGTCGGCCTGGGAGCCGGCGCCGTCGATGATCGTCGTCTCCTCCTTGGAGACCACGACCTTCTTGGCGCGACCGAGCTCGTTGAGGCCGGCCTTCTCCAGCGTCAGGCCGACTTCCTCGGAGATCACCGTGCCGCCGGTCAGGATCGCGACGTCCTGGAGCATCGCCTTGCGGCGGTCGCCGAAGCCCGGGGCCTTGACGGCGCAGACCTTGACGATGCCGCGGATGGTGTTGACGACCAGGGTCGCCAGGGCCTCGCCCTCGACGTCCTCGGCGACGATCAGCAGCGGCCGGCCCGCCTTGGCGACCGCCTCGAGGGGCGGCAGCAGGTCGCGGATGTTGCTGATCTTCTTGTCGTAGAGCAGGACGAAGGGGTCCTCGAGCTCGGAGCTCATGCTCTGCTGGTTGTTCACGAAGTAGGGCGAGATGTAGCCGCGGTCGAACTGCATGCCCTCGACCACCTCGAGCTGATCGTCGATGCCGGAGCCTTCCTCGACCGTGATCACGCCCTCCTTGCCCACCTTGTCCATCGCCTCGGCGATGCGATTGCCGATCGACTCGTCGGCGTTCGCCGAGATGGTGCCGACCTGGGCGATCGACTTGGTGTCGGTGCAAGGCTTGGAGAGCTTCTTCAGCTCCTCGACGGCGGCCGCGACCGACTTGTCGATGCCGCGCTTGAGGTCCATCGGGTTCATGCCGGCGGCGACGGCCTTGAGGCCCTCGCGCACCATGGCCTGGGCGAGCACGGTCGCCGTGGTGGTGCCGTCGCCGGCCACGTCGGAGGTCTTCGAGGCGACCTCCTTCACCATCTGGGCGCCCATGTTCTCGAACTTGTCCTTGAGCTCGATCTCCTTGGCGACCGAGACGCCGTCCTTCGTGACGGTCGGGGCGCCGAAGCTCTTCTCGAGGACGACGTTGCGGCCCTTCGGGCCGAGGGTCACCTTAACGGCGTTGGCCAGGACATTGACGCCACGCAGCATGCGGGTGCGCGCGTCGTCACCGAACTTCACGTCTTTCGCGGTCATGGATTCCTACCTTGTGTCCAGAGTCGTGGGGGCGGGGGGAGACGAGGCGCGCCGGCTCAGGCCAGCACCGCCATGATGTCTTCCTCGCGCATGACCAGGAGTTCCTGGCCGTCGATCTTGACCTCGCTGCCCGAGTACTTGCCGAACAGCACCTTGTCGCCGACCTTGACGTCCATGGGACGGGTCTGGCCGTTGTCGAGCGGCTTGCCGTTGCCGACGGCGACGACCTCGCCCTGAATCGGCTTCTCGGCAGCGTTGTCGGGGATGACGATGCCGCCGGGGCTCTTGCGCTCTTCTTCGAGACGCCGGATGACCACGCGGTCGTGCAGAGGACGGATCTTCATCTGCGAAGCTCTCCTGAACTGATGTCGTGGGGGTTGCGAAACAGGGGGCAGCGCTGTTAGCACTCGCCCTCAGTGAGTGCCAATAGTATCGGCGTTTCCCGGCGAGTCAAGCCGGAGCCGGTGAAAATCTCATGGGCGCCGCGGGGTTGGGCTGGAATAATCCGCGGTCGGGGCAGACGACGGAGAGTGGGAAGATGCGCGTCGCAATCGTCGGCGGAGGGATCAGCGGCCTGGCGACGGCCTTCTACGTCCGGCGTCTGTGCCCGGACGCGGAGCTCACGCTGCTCGAGTCGAGCGGGCACCTGGGCGGCACCATGGTGACGCGCGAGGTCGCCGGCTTCCGCTTCGAGGGCGGCAGCAACGGGTTCCTGAGCAACAAGCCTTACACGCTGGACCTGGTACGCGAGGCGGGGGCGGAGCACCTGCTCCTGCCGAGCAACGACGCCGCCCGCGTCCGGTACATCTACACCGACGCGGTGCACCGGCTGCCCGAGTCGCCGCCCGCCTTCCTGAGCACGCCGGTCCTGAGCTGGCGGGGCAAGCTCCGCACGCTGGCCGAAGTGTTCACCCCCGCGCGGCGCGACATCGTCGACGAGTCCCTGCGCGACTTCGGCTATCGCCGGGTCGGTCGGGAATTCACCGACACGTTCCTGGACCCGATGTCCGCCGGCATCTTCGCCTCGACGCCGGCGAAGCTGTCGGTCCACGCCGCATTTCCGGCGGTGGTGCGGCTCGAGCGGGAGTATGGCGGGCTGTTCCGGGGGATGATCAAGCGGCGCAAGCGCCGGGCGGGCCCGGGCGGCAAGCTGATGAGCTTCAAGGGCGGCGTCGGGACCTTCATCGACCACCTGGCCGGCGCTCTCGGCGGGACCGTGCGCCTGGACGCCGAGGTCCACTCCGTCCGCCGCGACCCGCTGGGCTACCGCCTGGACACCGCGGCAGGCGAGCAGACCGCCGACGTCGTGGCGGTCGCCGCGCCCGCCCATGCAGCCGCCCGCATGCTGGGCCGGCTCGACGGCGAACTGGCCGGCTGGATGGGCGATCTCGGCTACACGCCGATCTCGGTCGTCGGCTTCGGCTACGACGGCCTCGCCCGCGACCTGAACGGATTCGGCATGCTCACGACCAGCGGCGCGCGGCAGGAGATCCTCGGCGTGCTGTGGGACAGCTCGATCTTTCCGGATCGGGCCCCCGCCGGGAAGAAGTCACTGCGCGTGATGATCGGCGGCCAGCGCAACGCGGAACTCGCGCTCCGGTCGGAGACCGAGCTCGTCGCCATCGCGCGGCGCGGCCTGCGGGCCACGCTCGGAATCACCGAGGAGCCGGTCGCCACCTTCGTCCAGCGCTGGCCGCGCGGCATCCCGAGCTACCCCGTCGGCCATCTCGCCGCGGTCGACCGCATCTTTGCCCGGGTCGCCAGCTTCCCCGGCCTGTACCTGATCTCCAACGCCTACTACGGGATCGGTCTGAACGACTGCGTGGGCAATGCCCTGCGCTGCGCGCAGGCGATCGCCAAGAGCGAGCCCTGGCGCGGGGGGCCGCTGCTGGAGCCCTGAGCGGCGCGGGCCGCGGCCCGCGCCCGGTCAGTCCTCTTCTTCCTTCGGCTTGAACGCCTGGGCGAGCGCCTGCTGGACGCCGGCCGGGACCGCCTGGTAACGCGCGAACTCCAGCGTGTAGCTGCCGTGGCCACCGGTCAGCGACTTGAGCTTGCCGGCGTAATCGCTGAGCTCGGCCAGCGGCGCGGTGGCGCGGATGCTCATCATGCCGTTCGGCAGGGTCTGGCTGCCCAGAACCTGGCCGCGGCGTCCGGACAGGTCTCCGGTCACGCCGCCGACGCTGTCGCTCGGCACCACCAGCTCCAGGTTCACGATCGGCTCGAGGACGGCCGGGCGGGCCTTGGCGACCGCGTCCCGGAAGGCCTTCTTGCCCGCCGTGACGAAGGCGATCTCCTTCGAGTCGACGTCGTGGTACTTGCCGTCGTAGACCGACACGCTGATGTCCTGCAGCTGGAAGCCCGCGACCACGCCCTCGACCATCGCCAGGCGGATGCCCTTCTCGATGGCGGGAATGAACTGGCCGGGGATCACGCCACCCTTCGTGTCGTCCGAGAACACGAAGCCGGCGCCGCGCTCCATCGGCGCGATGCGCAGGTAGACCTCGCCGAACTGGCCGGCGCCGCCGGTCTGCTTCTTGTGCCGGTGGTGACCCTCGGCCGGCGCCGTGATGGTCTCGCGGTACGGCACGCGCGGCGGGCGGGTGTTGGCATCGGCGTTGAAGCGCTTGCGCAGCTTGTCCAGCGCGACGCGCAGGTGCAGATCGCCCAAGGCGCGCAGCACCGTCTCGTTGAGATCGGCGTTGTGCTCGACCCGCAGGCAGGGATCCTCTTCGACCAGCTTCTGCAGGCCGGAGCCGAGGCGCTGCTCGTCGCCGCGGGTCTTCGCCTCGATCGCGACGCCGAAGACCGGCACCGGGAAGGGCAGCGGCGCCATGTGCAGGTAGTCTTCGTCGTGCGAGTCGTGCAGTACCGCGTCGAAGTGAACCTCCTCGATCTTCGCCACGGCGCAGATGTCGCCCGGGATGCCGGCGTCGACCTCGATCTGCTGCTTGCCCTGCAGCTTGAACAGATGCCCGACCTTGATCGGCTTGCGGCCGTCGCCCACGAACAGCTGGCTGTCCTTGGTGATCGTGCCCTGGTGGATGCGGAAAACGCCGAGCTTGCCGACGTAGGGGTCGGCCATGACCTTGAAGACGTGTGCCACCACGTGCAGCGACGGATCGGGCACCGCGTTGAAAGGCTCGGCCGCATCGCCCTCCCCCTTCAGGAACGGCCGGGGGTTGCCCTCGAGCGGATTGGGCATCAGGTGCTCGAAGACGTCGAGCAGCTCCGGCACCCCCGCGCCCGTGCGCGCCGACACGAAGCAGATCGGCACGAGGTGGCCTTCGCGCAGGGCCTTCTCGAAGGGATCGTGGAGCTGCTCGGGCGCGAGCTCGGAGCCCTGCTCGAGGTAGACCTCCATCAGCGCCTCGTCGACCTCGACGACCTGATCGATGATCCGGGTGTGGGCCTCCGCGACGGACGAGAAGTCGGCGTCGCCGGCCGGATTGAAGAAGCAGTCGACGACCTTGGCGCCCCCGTCGGCGGGCAGGTTGATCGGCAGGCACTCGGCACCGAACTCCTCGCGGATCTGCTCGGTGAGCATCGCGAGGTCGGCGCCCGGGGCGTCGATCTGGTTCACGATGATCATCCGGCAGAGCTTGCGCTCGGCCGCCCACTCGAGCATGCGGCGGCTCACCATGCCCACCCCGGACGGCGCGTCCACGACGACCGCCACGGTCTCCACCGCCGGCAGCACGGCTATTGCCTGACCGATGAAGTCGGGCATGCCGGGGGTGTCGATGAGGTTGACGTGAATCGCCTCGTGGTCGACGCTCGCGACCGCCGAGCTGAGGGAGTGCAGGTACTCCTTCTCGAGCGGATCGTAGTCGCAGACGGTCGTCCCCTTCTCGACGCTGCCGACCGCCGGGATCACCCCGGCCTCCTTGAGCACGGCCTCGACGAGGGTGGTTTTGCCGGCCCCGCTCTGGCCGACCAGGGCGATGTTCCGGATGCCGTCCGCGGTGTGGCTGGGCATGGTCGTTGTCCTTTACATTCCGTTGGAAGAAGCGATGTCGCGGCAAATTAGCAAACACCAGCACGGGGTTGAAGCTAAACTGTCACCGCTTTGACGCGCGGCAACGCGTGCCGACCCAGACCCAACGAATCCGAAAGGAGTCTCCGACCATGTTTGGCGAACGCCACGACCTGCCCCACGAATTCCCGAACTTTGCGGAGCTGATCGCCGAGCTCCGGGCGCAAGACCCGAAATTCGCCGCCATGCACGACGAATACGAGGCCCTGGACGAGGAGATTCTCAAGATCGAGCAGAACGTGGAGCCGGTTTCCGACCAGTACGCCGAAGAGCTGAAGTTTCGCCGGGTCCACCTGAAAGACAGGCTCTACGACGCGCTCCGCCACCACGTGGCCCAGCCCAAGGGCTGACCTCCGCTTCACCGGCCGCGGGGCCCCGCCCCGCCCTTCGACCCGGCCACCGCCCGCCGCCGCGGGCGGGATGGCCCGGAAGCCCGCGCGGGTTCCCCGCCTTTACCCCCGAAAAGCCTCTCGGCTATCTTTCGACGATGGCGACCGACGCGCTCCTCGTCCTGTGCACCTGCCCCGACGTGGAGAGCGCGCAGCGGATTGCTCACCAGCTCGTGGCGAGCCGCCTGGCGGCCTGCGTCAACCTGCTGCCCGGCCTGACCTCGGTCTACCGCTGGGACGACGCCGTGCAGACGGCGGAGGAGACGCTGCTCCTCGTCAAGACGGGCCGGGCCTGCTACGCCGCCCTCGAGGAGACGCTGCGGGCGATCCACCCCTACGAATTGCCGGAGATCGTCGCTTTGCCGGTGGAACAGGGTCTCGCGGGTTATCTCGACTGGATAAGGCAATGCACAAATCTGTCCTGACCCTGCTCGGCGCGCTCGCGGGCCTGCTGGCGGGGGCCGCGGTTGCGGCGGCCGACTTCCTCAAGCCCGACGAGGCGTTCAAGCTCTCGGCGCGCAGCGTGGGCGACCGGATCGAGGCCACCTGGCGGATTGCCGACGGTTACTACCTGTACCGCAGCAAGTTCCGTCTGCAGTCGGAGACGCCGGGTGTCGACCTCGGCGCGCCGGCCCTGCCGCCAGGAGAGCGCCGGCAGGACGAGTTCTTCGGTACGGTCGACATCTACCGGCAGGAGGTCACGCTGTCGGTTCCCGTGACGTCGCAGGGCACCCCGCCCGAGGCGATCACGGTGAAGGCCCTGTCCCAAGGCTGCGCGGACGCGGGCCTTTGCTACCCCCCGCACCAGCAGACCATCCGCGTGGCGCTCGAGCGCCCCGCTCAGCCGGCGGCTCCCGTCAAGTCCCCCACCCCGACAGCGAAACCCGCGGGACTCGCCGCCCTCGGCCGGCCGGCCGTGACCGGCGCCGACGACGACGTCCTCCCCGCGGAGGAGGCGTTCCGGTTCAGCGCGACCGTGGTCGACGCGACCCGCCTGCGGCTCGGCTGGCAGATCGCGCCCGGAACGTATCTGTATCAGGACAAGGTGAAGGTGCGCGTCGAGGGCCGAGGCGCCTCGCTCGAACCGCTCGTCCTGCCCGCGCCCAAGATCAAGCACGACACGATCCGACCGGACGGCGAGATCGGCGACGTGGCCGTGTTCGCGGAGAGCTTCGAGGTGGAGGCCCGGCTCGTCCGCACCGACCCGGCAGCGGGGGTGCTGACCCTCGTCGCGGAGTACCAGGGCTGCGCGGAACGGGGCATCTGCTACCCGCCGCAGAAGTCGCGGGTCGAGCTCCAGCTGCCTGCGCTGGACGCTGTGCCGGGCGCAGCGGGCGCCAAGCCGACGCCCTCGGCCGCGCCGGCGCCCACGCCGTCACCGGCCGCGGCGGCCGAGCCGGTGGCCGAGCAGGACCGCATCGCAGCCATGCTCCAGCGGGGCAGCGTCTGGGCCGTGATCGCGAGCTTCTTCGGCATCGGCCTCTTGTTGTCGTTCACGCCCTGCGTGTTCCCGATGATCCCGATCCTGTCCGGCATCATCGCCGGTCAGGGCCGCGACCTGACCACCCGGCGAGCCTTCGTGCTCTCGCTCGTGTACGTCCTCGCGATGGCGGTCACCTACACCGTCGCGGGGGTGCTGGCGGGACTGTTCGGCCAGAACCTGCAGGCCGCCTTCCAGAACCCGTGGATCATCGGGACCTTCGCCACCGTCTTCGTCGCCCTGGCCCTGTCCATGTTCGGCTTCTACGACCTGCAGCTGCCGTCGTCCTGGCAGAGTCGGCTGGCCGAGATCAGCAACCGGCAGGAAGGCGGCAGGCTCGCCGGTGTCGCGGTCATGGGACTGCTGTCCGCCCTCATCGTCGGCCCCTGCGTCGCCCCCCCGCTCGCGGGGGCGCTCATCTACATCGGCCAGACCGGCGACGCCGTCCTCGGCGGCCTGGCGTTGTTCGCGTTGAGCATGGGAATGGGCGCGCCGCTCATCGCCATCGGCACGTCCGCCGGCCGTCTCCTCCCCCGCGCGGGGACCTGGATGGACACGATCAAGGCCGTGTTCGGCGTGCTGATGCTCGCCGTGGCGATCTACCTGTTGGAGCGGGTGATCCCCGAGGCCGTCGCGATGCTGCTCTGGGGCGCGCTCCTCATCTGCTCGGGGGTGTTCCTGGGCGCCTTCCAGCACCTGGCGGTCGAAGCCAGTGGCTGGCGCAAGCTCTGGAAGGGGCTCGGGGTGATCCTGGCGGTTTACGGCGCGCTGATGCTCGTCGGTGCCGCAGCGGGCGGGCGGGACACGCTGCAGCCGCTGCGCGGCATCGTCGTCGGCGGCTCGGCCGGTGCCAGCCAGGTCCAGCAGACGGCGTTCAGGAAGGTCAAGAACGTCGCCGACCTCGAGCGCGAGCTCGCTGCGGCGAAGGCTGCGGGCAAGCCGGTGATGTTCGACTTCTACGCAGACTGGTGCGTCTACTGCAAGCAGCTCGAGAAAGAGACCTTCCCCGACCCGGCCGTGCAGGCGGTGTTCGCGGAAGGTGTGCTGCTGAAGGCCGACGTGACGGCGGACAGTCCCGAGGACAGGGCGCTGCTCGCCCACATCGGCGTGCCCGGCCCGCCCGCCATGATCTTCTACGGCCGCGACGGCAACGAACGGCGCAACTACCGGCTCCTCGGCTTCATGCCACCCAAGGATTTCGCGCCGCACGTCCGCAGCGCGTGGCAGTGAGGCGACCGCGCCGGACCCGCAGCCGAGGTTGCCGCGCCGCGCCCGCCGGCAGCCGGGCAGGCAGCGACGCGGTGCACCGCGTGCCGGAGCCGGACGCGCTTTTCAGCCCCGAGGGTTGCGCGTAAGATCCCGCCCCTTTCCCGCGTCGCCCGGACCGCATGCGCATCGGCCCCTTTCAGCTCTCGAGCCCGGTGCTGGTGGCCCCGATGGCAGGCGTCGCCGATCGGCCGTACCGCGACACGTGCATGACCCACGGGGCCGCCCTCGCGGCGGGGGAGATGGTGTCCGCCAGGCCGGCACTGCGCGGCACGCGCAAGAGCCGCCAGCGCCTCGACCACGACGGCGAGCCGGCGCCGGTGGCGGTGCAGATCGTCGGGGCGGACCCCGACGAGCTCGCCGATGCGGCCCGCGCCTGCGTCGACGGCGGCGCGCAGATCGTCGACGTCAACATGGGCTGCCCGGCGAGAAAGGTCTGCCGGGTCGCGGCCGGCTCGGCCCTGCTGCGGGACGAGGCCCTCGTCGGACGCATCCTCGCGGCGGTCGTCGCGGCGGTGGACGTCCCCGTGACGCTCAAGATCCGCACCGGCTGGGACCCGTCGCACCGCAACGGGCCCACGATCGCGCGTATCGCGGAAGACTGCGGGATCGCCGCCGTCGCCGTGCACGGCCGCACGCGGGCCTGCGGCTTCGGCGGCCAGGCGGAGCACGAGTCGGCCCGCGCGATCAAGGCGGCGGTGTCGATACCGGTGATCGCCAACGGCGACATCGATTCGCCCGAGAAGGCCGCCGAGGTCATTGCGCAATCCGGCGTGGACGGCATCATGGTCGGACGCGGCGCCTTGGGCAGACCCTGGCTGTTTCGTGCGATCGTGCACCGCCTCGCGACCGGCGGGCAGTTGCCGCCACCCGAGGCGACGTGGGTGCGTGACGCCGTGCTGGGGCACCTCGACCGCATCCACGACCACTACGGGGAGGCGGTCGGCGTGCGCCTTTCGCGCAAGCACCTCGCGTGGTACGCGCGCCGCCTCACAGGCGCGGAAGCTTTCCTCGCGCGCTTCCATCGCGCCGAGACGGCACGACTACAACGACAGATCGCGGCCGACTGGCTCGACGCCGCGGCGACCAAGGGGGAGGTTCTGGCGGCATGACCACGCGCACGGCGCACGACGCGGGAGGCGGCGATTTCGATCGCGCGTTCCACGTCACCAAGACACACCGGTCCGACCCGCTGCGCGAGTGCGTGCGGGAGGCGCTCGGCAACTACCTCGAGCACCTCAACGGCCACAAGGTCCACAACCTTTACGATCTGGTGCTCGCGGAGGTGGAGAAACCGTTGCTCGAGACGGTGATGCACCACACCCGCGGCAATCAGACCCACGCGGCCGCGCTGCTCGGCATGAGCCGCAGCACCCTGCGCAAGAAGCTCGCGCTCTACGAAATCGACTGACCGGCTCGGCGAGGAGGCCGACGATGACCGCCATCAAGCGCGCCCTGATCAGCGTCTCCGACAAGAACGGCGTGGCCGACTTCGCCCGGGCCCTGGCCGCCATGGGGGTCGAGATCCTGTCGACCGGGGGCACGGCGAAGCTGCTGGCGCAGCACGGCGTCCCGGTGACCGAGGTAGGCGACTACACCGGCTTCCCGGAGATGATGGACGGCCGCGTCAAGACCCTGCACCCGAAGGTGCACGGCGGGATCCTCGGCCGGCGGGGCGTCGACGACGACGTGATGGCGTCGCACGGCATCGGCGGCATCGACCTCGTCGCGGTCAACCTCTACCCCTTCGAGGACACTGTCGCGAAGCCCGGTTGCGACCTGGCGACGGCGATCGAGAACATCGACATCGGGGGCCCGGCGATGCTGCGCTCGGCGGCGAAGAACCACGCCGCAGTGACCGTGGTCGTGGACGCCTCGGACTACGGCCGCGTGCTCGAAGAGCTGCGCGCGACGGGCCGCGTGAGCGACGCCACGCGCTTCGATCTGGCGGTGAAGGTCTTCGAGCACACGGCGCGCTACGACGGCGCGATCGCGGCGTACCTCGGCGCGCGCCTCGGCGGGCAGGTCGCGGACTTCCCGCGGACCGTCACCCTCCAGTACGCCCTCGCGCAGGGCATGCGCTACGGCGAGAACCCGCACCAGAAGGCGGCCTTCTACGTCGAGCGCGGCGCCCGCGAGCCGTCCGTGGCGACTGCGCGGCAGCTGCAGGGCAAGGAGCTCTCGTACAACAACATCGCCGACACCGACGCCGCCCTCGAATGCGTCAAGCAGTTCGACGAGGGCCCGGCCTGCGTGATCGTCAAGCACGCCAACCCCTGCGGCGTCGCGATCGGCGGGAGCCTGCTCGAGGCCTACGACCGCGCCTACGCAACCGACCCCGAATCCGCCTTCGGCGGCATCATCGCGGTCAACGGCGAGCTCGACGGTGACACCGCGCGCGCCATCGTCGAGCGGCAGTTCGTCGAGGTGATCATTGCGCCGCGCGTCTCGGCGGCTGCGATCGACGCCGTCGCGGCGAAGAAGAACGTCCGCCTGCTCGCGTGCGGCGACTGGGCGAGTGTGAGGCCGGAGCGGCTCGACTTCAAGCGCGTCACCGGGGGTCTCCTCGTGCAGGAAGCGGACCTCGCGCTCACCGCCGGGCTCAAGGTCGTCACGCGGCGCCAGCCGACCGAGGCCGAGCTGCGCGACCTCCTCTTCACGTGGCGCGTTGCCAAGTTCGTCAAGTCGAACGCCATCGTCTACGGCAGGGAGCTGATGACCATCGGCGTCGGCGCCGGACAGATGAGCCGCGTGAACTCGGCGCGCATCGCCGGGATCAAGGCCGAGCAGGCGGGCCTCGACGTTCGCGGCTCGGTGATGGCGTCCGACGCCTTCTTCCCGTTCCGCGACGGCATCGACCAGGCCGCGGCGGTCGGCATCACCGCGGTGATCGAGCCCGGCGGCTCGATGCGCGACGAGGAGGTCATCGCCGCCGCTGACGAGCACGGCATGGCGATGGTGTTCACCGGGATGCGGCACTTCCGGCACTGACGCGTCACCACCGCGGAGACGGCATGGGCCAGATCCATCCGAGCGCGGTCGTCGAACCCGGCGCCGAGCTGCACCCCTCGGTGCAGGTCGGGCCGCACAGCTGGATCGGCGCCGGCGCGCGCCTCGGCGAGGGCTGCGTCGTCCACTCGGCGGCGCGCATCACGGGGGCAGTTCGCATGGGGCCCGGCAACACCGTCCACCACGGCGCGGTGATCGGCGACCTGCCTCAGGACCTCTCCTTCGACCCCTCGACGGCGACCTACGTCGAGGTCGGCGCGGGCAACACCTTCCGCGAGGCGGTGACGATTCACCGCGCGACGAGGGCCGGGCAGGCGACACGCATCGGCGATCGCAATTTCCTGATGGCCTACAGCCACGTCGCGCACGACTGCGTCGTCGGCGACCAGAACGTCTTCGCCAACGCGGCGATGCTCGCCGGCCACGTGCACGTCGATCACCACGCGTTCCTGTCCGGCCACACGGCGATCCACCAGTTCGCGCGCATCGGCGCCTACGTGATGGTCTCCGGGCTCACCGGCGTTTCGCAGGACGTGCCGCCCTTCGTGACCGTCGACGGCCACCGCGCGGATATCGTCGGGCTCAACGTCGTCGGGCTGCGGCGCGCCGGCTTCGACCAGGCCGCGCGCCGGCGGATCAAGGCCGCCTACCAGCTGCTGTATCGCGCCGGGCTGTCGCGCGAGGCCGCGCTCGCCAGGCTGCGCGCCGAGCCGCAGACGCCGGAGATCGTGGAGATCCTGCGCTTCTTCGACGCAGGCGGGCGGCGCGGCGTGACGGGTTGGCGGCGGATCGCCGCAGGCGGCGCAGAAGAAGGCGACTGACACGCCGGGGGAGGGCCGTCGCGGGGTTCGTTCGGCCGCGACTCGTCACGTCGGCGCACGGGTCCGGCGGGGGTCCCGAGGACCATCAGGGGCACGGATGCCGCTGTCGAGCCTAGTGGGACGTACTAGCGGCGTGTCCGAGCGGACCCCTGCCGGGCCAGGGTGCGCACGGCGACTCTAAGCAATCGCGGAGCAACGCATGAACATCCTCATCATCGGCGGCGGCGGGCGCGAGCACGCCCTGGCCTGGAAGGCGGCGCAGTCTCCGCTCGCGGACCGCATCTACGTGGCGCCAGGCAATGCCGGCACGGCACGCGAGCCGAAGGTGGAAAACGTGCCCCTCGCGGCGGAAGACGTCACCGGCCTGCTCGCCTTCGCGCAGACGCACGGCGTCGGCCTCACCATCGTCGGCCCGGAGGCGCCGCTCGTGCTCGGCGTGGTCGATGCGTTCGCGGCGGCCGGACTCCGGTGCTTCGGCCCCTCGCGCGGCGCGGCCCAGCTCGAGGGGTCGAAGGCCTTCACCAAGGACTTCCTCGCGCGCCACGGCATTCCGACCGCCGCCTACGCCACCTTCACCGACCTCGACGCGGCGCTCGACCACCTGCGTGCGCGCGGCGCCCCCGTCGTGGTGAAAGCGGACGGGCTCGCCGCCGGCAAGGGCGTGATCGTGGCGCAGACGCTCGCCGAGGCCGAGGCCGCGGTGCGCGACATGCTCGCGGGCAATGCCTTCGGTGCGGCCGGCCACCGCGTCGTGATCGAGGAGTTCCTCGAGGGAGAGGAGGCGAGCTTCATCGTGATGGCGGACGGGATTCACGTGCTGCCGATGGCGACCAGCCAGGACCACAAGCGCGTCGGCGACGGCGACACGGGCCCCAACACCGGTGGCATGGGCGCCTACTCGCCCGCCCCCGTGGTCACCCCGGCCGTGGACCGGCGCGTCCTGGACGAGGTCATCCTGCCGACGGTGCGCGGCATGGCCGGCGAGGGCCTGCCCTACACCGGCTTTCTCTACGCGGGCCTCATGATCGGAGCGGACGGCACGCCGAAGGTGATCGAGTACAACTGCCGCTTCGGCGATCCGGAGACGCAGCCCATCATGATGCGGATGCGCTCCGACCTCGTCGCCCATTGTCTTGCCGCGCTCGACGGCCGCCTCGACGCCGAGCGCGCCGAGTGGGACGACCGTGCCGCGCTCGGCGTGGTGCTCGCCGCGGGCGGCTATCCCGGCGAATACCGCAAGGGCGACGTGATCACCGGCCTGGCGGGCGCAGACGCGGCAGACGCGAAGGTTTTCCACGCCGGCACCGTCCCGCGCGATGGGGCGGTGGTGACGAGCGGTGGACGGGTGCTCTGCGCCACGGCGCTCGGCGCGACCGTCGGCGACGCGCAGCGGCGAGCGTACGCCCTCGTCGACCGCATCCGCTGGGACGGCATGATTTGCCGGCGCGACATCGGCCACCGCGCGGTCGCGCGGGAGCAGGCCTAGCGCGCCGACCCTGCCGGCGCCGGTGTCCGCACTCACGATCACGCTGCAGGCCGTGCTGCTCGGGCTGGGCGCGGGCCTCGCCCCCGGGCCGCTGCTCGCGCTGGTGATGACCGAGAGCCTGCGCGGCGGCGCGCGCGCGGGCATGCGGGTGGCGGTGGCGCCGCTGATCACGGACGCGCCGATCGTGGCCGCGAGTTGGGCGCTCGCCGGCAGCCTGGACGCGCGCTCGCCCTGGCTCGCCGCGCTCTCGCTCGGCGGCGCGCTGGTCGTCGGCCACCTGGCGGTCGAGCAGTGGCGCGCGGCGCTGCCCGAGCCGGGCGCGGTGAGCGCCGCGCAGTCGCTGTTGCGCGGCGCGGCGGTCAACCTGCTGAGCCCCTACCCCTGGCTGTTCTGGATCACCCTCGGCGGGCCGCTGCTCGCCGGCGCCGCGGTCGAGTCGGTCTGGGCCGCAATCGCGTTCCTGGGACTCTTCTATCTGCTCCTGGTCGGCACGAAGGTCGTGCTCGCCCTCGTCACCGGTCGCTGGGGACGCGGGCTGACCGAGGGTGGCTATCGGCGGGTCTGCCGCGTGCTGGCGCTCGCGCTGCTCGTCTTCGCCGCTCAGCTCGCGTGGGACGGAATCGGTCGGCTCGCGGAAGGGCTCGGCACCTGATGCGTCGTTCGCCCTCGTTTCGTTGGCCGTTCCGCGGACTGCTCGCCGCCGCGCTCACGGCCATCACCTGGCTGGCGCTGACCCCGTCGCCGCCGGTCGGCGTCGAGGTGTCGGACAAGGTGCAGCACGCCGCCGCGTTCCTCGCGCTCGCGCTGCTGGCCGACCTGTCCTGGCCGGACGCGGACTACTGGCTCCCGAAGGCGCTGCCGCTGCTCGCCTACGGCGCCCTCATCGAGCTCGCCCAGGCCGGCACCGCGACACGGACCGCGGAGTGGCCCGACCTCGCCGCGGACGCGGCGGGCCTCGCGCTCTACCCGCTCATCGCGCGAGCGCTGCGGGCGATCCCCGGCCTGCGGCGCTGGTGGGCAGGCTGAGCCGACCGCCCAACCCCACGCGCGGCGCGTTGTTGCCTCGGCGGCCCACCGTTCCAATCGCGGCCCACGCGACCCGAGGAGACCACGATGCTCTGGATGCAACGCAAGACGCGGATGCCGGCGCCGGAGGAGGCGCTGCCGGGGCGCAGCGCGCCGATGGCATTGCCCGCGCGACACTTCGTGCTCGGCACCCCGCTCCAGCCGCCGTTCCCGGCCGGGGCGCAGCGCGCGCTCTTCGGGCTCGGCTGCTTCTGGGGCGCGGAGAAGCGCTTCTGGAGCGAGCCCGGCGTCCACACCACCGCGGTGGGCTACGCCGCGGGTTACACGCCGAACCCGACCTACGACGAGGTGTGCAGCGGGCTCACCGGCCACAACGAGGTCGTCCTCGTCGTCTACGACCCGGCGCGCGTGAGCTACGAACGCCTGCTGCGGGTGTTCTGGGAGGCACACGACCCCACGCAGGGGATGCGGCAGGGCAACGACGTGGGCACCCAGTACCGCTCGGGCGTCTACGTCCACGACGCCGCGCAGCGCGCCACCGCCGAGGCGAGCCGCGCGGCCTACCAGGCGGCGCTCGCCGCCGCGGGCCACGGCGCCATCACCACCGAGATCCTCGACGCGCCGACGTTCTACTACGCCGAGGACTACCACCAGCAGTACCTCGCCAAGAACCCGAACGGCTACTGCGGGCACGGCGGAACCGGCGTCAGCTGCCCGGTCTGACGCAGGCGACCCACGACCGGGCCGGGCGGCGGGCGCGTCGTGACCTGCGCGGACCGTCAGCGGCAGGGATGCCGCTGTCGAGCCTACAGGGACGTACACGGCGTGTCCGCGCGGGTCATGCGCACCCGGCGCCCCTGCCAAGGGTATACGTCAGAGCAGTTCCATCCCCGTAATGCGCTGGCGGCATCCGGACCGTCGGCGTAGAGTCCGCGGCGTTTCCACTCTCCCGGAGCGCGCGATGGACAAGCTGCGCGTGGGCGTCGCGGGGGTCGGCTATCTCGGCCGCTTCCACGCCCTCATCTATTCCCGCCTGCCCGAGGTCGAGCTCGTCGGCGTCGCCGACACGCGGCCCGAGACGGCGCGCTCGGTGGCCGCCGAGGCGGGGTGCGCGGCCTTCGACGACCCGGCGGCGCTGGTCGGCCAGGTGGACGCGGTCAGCGTCGTCGTGCCGACGACCCTGCACCTCGAGGTCGCCCGCCCGTTCCTCGCACGCGGCACGCACGTGCTGCTCGAGAAACCGATCGCCACCACCGTCACCGAAGGCAGGGAGATCGTGCGTCTCGCGCGCGCCTCCGGTGCCGTGCTGCAGATCGGGCACCTCGAGCGCTACAACGCGGGCGTCATGGCGCTCGCGTCGCAGATCGACCGGCCGCGCTTCGTCGAGGCGCACCGCATGAGCGGCTTCGTGGCCCGCGCGACCGACGTCGACGTGATCTCGGACCTGATGATCCACGACATCGACATCATCCTCGCGCTGGTCGGCTCCGAGCTCACGAGCATCTCCGCGGCGGGGACGCCGGTGCTGACGCGCCACATCGACATCGCCAACGCACGCCTCGAGTTCGCGAACGGCGCGGTGGCGAACGTGATCGCGAGCCGCGTGTCGCGCGACAAGAGCCGGCGCATCCGCGTCTTCCAGGAGAACCGCTACCTGTCGCTCGACTTCATCGAGCAGCGGCTCGACGTGGTGTACCCGCGCGAGCGTCCGGGCGAGGAGTGGCCGGAGATCGTCACCGAGCGGATCGCCATCGAGCCCGTCAAGCCGCTCGACGCCGAGATCGCCGACTTCGTGTCCGCAGCGCGCGCGCGGCGCGAGCCGCTGGTGACCGGCGAGGTGGGGCTGGAGGCCCTGGAGGTCGCACTCGCGGTGCGGGAGAGGATCACCGGCGGCTGAACCGCGTCGCATCGACCATCGCGCAGGCCGTCGCGAGTGCCGCCTCGAGGCTGCCGAGGTCGGCACGCGCAGTCCCCGCGAGATCGAGCGCCGTGCCATGGTCCACCGACGTGCGGATCAGCGGCAGGCCGAGGGTCACGTTCACCGCGCGGCCGAAGCCGAGGTGCTTGAGCACGGGCAGCCCCTGGTCGTGGTACATCGCGAGCACGACGTCCGCCTGCGCCAGCCGCGCCGGAACGAAGGCCGTGTCCGCCGGCAGCGGCCCGTCGAGGTGCATCCCCCCGGCGCGCAGGCGCCCGAGCACGGGCGCGATGACGTCGATCTCCTCGCGGCCGAGGTGCCCGCCCTCGCCCGCGTGCGGGTTGAGTCCGCAGACCAGGATGCGCGGCCGGGCGATGCCGAAACGCCCGACGAGGTCGCGGTGCAGGACGCGCAGCACGCGCTCGAGCCGCCCGGCCGTGACGGCCTGCGGCACCGCCGCGAGCGGCAGGTGCGTGGTCGCGAGGGCGACCCGCAGGCCCGGGCAGACGAGCATCATCACGGGGTCGCCGCCCGCGAGCGCCGCGAGGAATTCCGTGTGGCCGGAGAACGGAATTCCCGCGTCGTTGACGATGCCCTTGTGGACGGGGCCGGTGACGAGCGCGTCGAAGGCCCCCTCGAGGCAGCCCGCGACGGCGCGGCGCAGGGTCTCCAGCACGTAGGGGCTGTTGCGCGCGTCGAGCCGGCCGGCGGATGCGGGCGCCGCCGTCGGCACGGGCAGCACGCGGAGCGCTCCGCCGGCGCTCGGCCGCGCGGGCGCCTGGGGCTCGAAGGCCAGCACCGACAGCGACAGGCCGAGGGCCGCGGCGCGCGTGCGCAGCAGCGCCGGGTCGGCCACCGCGACCAGTTCCGCGGCGTGCGGGGCCTGGGCGAGCCGGACGACGAGGTCGGGCCCGACGCCGGCCGGCTCCCCCGGCGTCAGCGCGACGCGCGGAACCGCTGCCGTCACGTCTCCGGCGCCGCCAGCCGGATCTCCACGTACGACTCGTCGCGCAGCCGCCGCAGGAAGAGCTCCATCCCCTCCTCCGCCTTGCGCTCGCGGATCGACTGCATCGCCTGCTGGCGCGCCTGTTCGCTGGCACCGTCGACCTGGCGCCGTTCGGTGACCTGCACGATGTGCCAGCCGAAGGTCGTGCGGAAGGGCTTGCTGATCTGCCCCGGCTGCAGACGCCCCATCTCCTCCTCGAACTGCGGCACCATGCTGCCGGGCTTCACCCAGCCCAGGTCCCCGCCCCTCACCGCACTGCCGCGGTCGTCCGAGTTGGCGCGCGCCAGGATGGCGAAGTCCTCGCCGCCCTCGATCCGCTGGCGCAGCGCCTCCACGCGGTTTTGCGCCTCCGCGTCGGACGCCGACTCGCCCACCCGGATCAGGATGTGCCGGGCGCGCGTCTGCGTGGCAGCCTGCTTCTCCACGGGTGCGGCACCGGCGGCCGTCTTGACGTCCTCGAGCTTGACGACGTGGAAACCGTTGGCGTTGCGCAGCGGCTCGCTGATCTCCCCGCGCTTCATCGTCGCGACGCGATCGGCGAAGACGCTCGGCACCTGGGCGACCGGCAGCCAGCCGAGGTCGCCGCCTTCGAGCGCCTGCCGGGCGTCCGACTCGGCGCGCGCGACCTGGCGGAAGTCCGCGCCGCCGCGCAGTTTGGCGACGATGCGGTCGGCCTTCGCGCGCGCCTCGGCGATCTGCTCCGGCGTGGCCCCCTCGGGCGTGGCGGCGAGGATGTGCAGCAGGTGGACGGCCGTGCGCCGCTCCACGCCGCCCGGGTTGCGCGCGAGATAGGCGTCGACCTCCTGGTCGCTCACCCGGATGCGCTCCATGACCTCCTTGCCGCGCAGTCGGGCCACGGTCATCTGCCGCCTCACCTCCTCCCGGTACTGGTCGTAGCTCAGACCGCCCCGGTTGAGCGCCTCGCGCAGCTGGGCCACCGAGAGATTGTTGCGCTTGGCGATGCCGGCGACCGCCTCGTCGAGGGCCTCGTCGTTGATGACGATGCCGGCCTGCTGCGCCGCCTGCTGCTGCAGCCGAGAAAGAATCAGCCGCTCCAGGACCTGCCGCTCGAGCGCCGACCGCGGCGGCACCGAAACCCCCTGGGCCTGCAGCTGGCGGGCCGTCTTGACCATCTCGCGGTCGAGCTCGCTGCGCAGGATCACGTCGTCCTCGACGACCGCGACGATGCTGTCCAGCTCGCTCGCCGACGCCTTCCCCTTGGGCGCGGCCGTCGCGGACGGCAGCAGCGATATAGAGATCAGCAGGGACAGCAGGAAGGTGAGGAGGCGCTGTGGCGTCATGGGGCGTGTCCGGTCAGTAGGTCAGATGGTCGCTCTTGACGAAGCCGTGGAGCGAGCGGTCGAGGAACTCGTCGGCATCGCTGCCGAGCGGGCCGAGTCCCCGCAGCTCGAGCTGCACGAGGAAGGAGGTGTCCTCCTCGCCGACCGTGCGGTCACCGCTGCTGCTGCTCGTCGGCCGCAGGCCCTGGCGGACGAAGGCGCGCAGCCGCCAGCAGCAGGAGCCGTACTCGATTCCGGCGAGCGCCTCCATGACGTTGTCGTCCTGCAGCGAGTAGGCGAGGCGGCCGATGGCGTTGACGTTCTGGACCACCGGCCAGCTGAACGCGACGTCGTAGAACTCGGTCACGGTCTGGGTCTCGCCATAGCGGGCGCGCACGAAACGGCCGTCGTCGCCGCGGTACGCGACGCGGAAGGCTTTCTGGTCCGGGGCGTAGACGCTCGTGTTGCTCTTGCTCGAGTCCCACTGGCCCGAGGCCAGCACGCTCCAGTTCCGGTCGAGCTGCACGCCGACTTCGCCGTAGACCGGGGAGGTGGAGCTGGTCTGGGTCGGCTGGCCCGGCAACTGGACCCTCCGGTCGGCGAAGTAGTACGCCTGACCCACGCTCAGCCGCAGCATCTCGACGCCCGAGTCGCCGGCGAGAAAGCGGGTCGACACGCCCGCGCTCAGCCGGTTCATGTCGTTGAAGCGGTCCGCCCCGGTGAACTGGTTCTCGAGGAAGAGGCTCTCGTAGAGCTGCTGGTACTGGGTCGTGTCGAAGATAGGAATCTCGTTCTGGTCGACGTACGGGATGTACAGGTAGTAGAGGCGGGGCTCGAGCGTCTGCGTGACCGCCTTGCCGAACCAGGCGGTGTCGCGCTCGAAGTAGAGCCCGCTGTCGACGCTGCCGACGCCGAGGCTGCGGTCGATCGAGTCCGGCTGGGCCTCGAGGACGTCCGACAGGCTGTAGCTCGTGTACCGGAAGCCCGCCTTGGGCACGACGTAGCCCCACGCCGAACGCATCGGCAGCGTCACGTAGGGGTAGAGGTCCACGCGCTGGCCCACGACACCCGAATCCCGGTCGAAGTTCGAATAGTTGGCGACACCGCCGAGGCTGAGCGTCTGGCCGCCGACCTGCTGCGGCACCGCGCCCCCGAGCGTGATCGTGGGCAGGAGACGGTAGGGTCGGATGCCGGTCTGCACCTGCTGGTAGTCGACCACGCCGGCGACCCCGTACCAGCCGTCGCCGGTGTAGCTCGCCAGCGCCTGGCGGTTCAGGTAGCGCGTGCTGGTTTCGGCCAGCGTCGTCCCGACGTCGCTGAGGAAGAAGTCGTCCGAGACGTAGTTGTAGACGAGATCCGTGCGCAGTCGGTCCCACTGCTGGTGGTGCTCGGCGGACACGAAGCCGCGCACGCCGAGGTCGGGCTCCTCGTTGTCGTGCGGCAGGATCACGCCGCGCAGGTCGCTCCAGCTCGATTCCGACAGGTGGCGGGCCTCGGCGCCGAGGAGGAAGCCGCGCTTGCCCAGGACGGCGGGCACGAGCGTCGCGTCGTAGTTCGGCGCCAGGTTCAGGTAGTAGGGCACCGCGAGCTTGAAGCCCGAGGAACCGCCGCCGCCGACGGTCGGGTAAAGGAAGCCGCTGCGCCGCCGTTCGTCGATGGGGAAGACGAAGCGCGGCACGTAGGCCACGGGCACGTCGGCGATGCGCAGCACCGCGTCGCGCGCGTCGCCGAAGCCCTCGGCCCGATCGAACTGCAGCGACCCCGCGGACAGCAGCCACGCACTGCTGCCGGGCCGGCACGTCGTGTAGGTCACGTCGTGGTGCTCGGACAGCGCCTCGCCTTCCACGCGGATCTTTTCCGCCGTGCCCCGGGCGTTGAAGCCGACGAGACGGTACTCCGCGCCGGTGAGCTCGCCGCGCTGGGCGTCCAGCTCGAACCAGCCGGCGTCGCCCTTGACCCGCAGGTCGGGGCGGGTGAGGAACACGTTGCCCTGCGCGTCGACGCGGTTAGCCTGCCGGTCGAAGCGGATGCTGTCCGCCTGCACCGTGTCCGCCCCGTGGCTCAACCGGACGTCGCCCGAAAGCAGGACGACCTTGTCGCCGATGGTCACCTGCGCCGAGTCCGCTTCGGCCTCGACGAGCGCGTCGGGCGCGGCGGACGCCGCGGCGGACGCCGGGAGCCCGGTGTCGGGGAAGCCGCACCAGCCCCAGCCGAGGCCTTCGTCCAGGGACAGGGGGAAGCTCGGCTGCGGCGCGGGCGCGGCCTCGACCGGGCGGCCCGCCGGCCGCCGCGTCGTCCGCGCCGCGGCCGTGCGCTTGCCGCCGGGCCGCAGGGCTTTGGGCGCGACGGGCGCCTGCGCACCGCGTGCGGCGGGCTTGACCCCGGCCGGCGCCATCGCGGGGGCCTCGGCGGCGAACGGGGCCTCGACGACGCCGTACCCGGCGCCGCGGCAGTCCCAGCCGGCCTCGCCGGCGCGGCACTCCTGGCCGTCGACGTCCGCCGTCGCGGCCGCGACGGGCAGCAGGGCGCCGAGCGTGAGAGGCAGAACGAAGCGCACGTAAGACACCTGGGATTCCCCGTCGACCCCGGCACCGGGCGATGGCCCCGCACCCGTCCGACGGCAGGTGTAAGGGGCCCGCCAAAATCGCATAGAATCGCGGCCTCTTCAAACTCCGTGCCCGCGCGGCGGGCAGCACCCGCCCCGCATGGATCTGCGCCTCTCCCAACTCGACCGCTGGCTGCGCGACGCCTGCGGCCTCGCCGGCCACGCGATCACCCCCGCGTCGGGCGACGCCAGCTTCCGCCGCTACTTCCGTGTCCGCCTGGCCGACGGCGCCACCCGCATCGCGATGGACGCCCCGCCCGCGCACGAGGACTGCCGGCCCTACCTGCAGGCCGGTGCCGCCCTCGCGGCGGCGGGTCTCCACGTCCCGGCCGTCGAGGCCGCCGATCTCGAGCTCGGCTTCCTGCTCCTCGAAGACCTGGGCACGACCCTCTATCTCGACGCCCTCGACGAGCGGTCGGCGGACCGGCTTTACGGCGACGCCCTGGGCGCCCTGGCCGCCATGCAGGCCTGCTGCCCGCACGAGGGCTTCCCGCCCTACGACCGCGCCCTGCTCGTCCGGGAGATGGCCCTGTTCCCGGACTGGCTTCTGGAGCGCCAGCTGGGCGTCGTGATCGATGCGGCGACCCGGGCCACGCTCGACGCGACGGTCGGGCTGCTCGCCGACGCCGCGCTCGAGCAGCCGCGCGTCTTCGTCCACCGCGACTACCACTCCCGCAACCTGATGGTCGCGTCGCCCCCCACCCCCGGGATCCTCGACTTCCAGGACGCCGTGATCGGGCCGGTGACCTACGACCTCGTGTCCCTGCTCAAGGACTGCTACGTCCGCTGGCCGCGGGAACGGGTCGACGACTGGGCGATGGGGTACTTCCGGCTCGCCGCCCAGTCGGGCATCGTCGACGCCGGCGCGGAGGACCGCTTCCTGCGCTGGGTCGACCTCATGGGCGCCCAGCGCCACCTCAAGGCCGCCGGCATCTTCGCCCGGCTCAACCTGCGCGACGGCAAGCCCGGCTACCTGAACGACATCCCGCGCACGCTCGGCTACATCGTCGAGGCGGCCGACCGCCGGCCCGAGCTCGGGAATCTCGCCGGGCTGATCGCCGGGCGGGTCCTTCCGGCGATCGAGGCCCAGCTCGCGGCCGCCTGAGCCCCCGTGCCACGACCCGCCCGCCTGCGCCTCATCACGGTCGACCTCGACGAGACCGTCTGGCCCTGCGCGCCCGTGATCCGCGCCGCCGAAGACGCGGTCCAGGACTGGCTGCAGGGGGCGGCGCCCGCACTCGCGGCGGCACGCGACACCGCGGGCCTGCGCGCCCACCGCATCGAGCTCGCCGGCCGCCGGCCGGAGATCGCGCACGACATCACCGCGCTGCGGCGGGCGTCGATGGCCGAGCTGCTCGCGGCGCACGGCGAAGACCCCGCGCTGGCGGAGCGGGCCGTGGCCGTCTTCCTCGAGGCGCGCAACCGGGTGGAACCCTTCCCCGAGGTCGTGGCGGTGCTGGAGCGCTGGCGCCGCCGTTTCCGGCTCATCTCGGTCACCAACGGCAACGCCGAGGTCGCCCGTACGGCGCTGCGCGGCCTCTTCGACCACACCCTCGATGCCGCCAGCGTGGGCGCGATGCGTCCGGACCCGGCCCTCTTCCACGCGGCCCTGCACCTTGCGGGCACCGCGCCGGGCGAGGCGCTGCACGCGGGCGACGACCCCCGGCTGGACGTGGCCGCGGCCGCGGACGTCGGCATGTTTACCGCCTGGGTCAACCGGGCCGGCCACCCGCTGCCCGCCGGGCTGCCGCAACCGGACGTGGAGGTGCGCGACCTGCTCGCGCTCGACCGCTGGCTGGAGGGGACCGCGACGTGAGGACACACCTGATCAGCGGGGCCTGCGCGCTCGGCCTGCTCGCCGGCGTCGCGGCAGCTGAGCCGAGCGATGCCTACGTGCAGGCGCTGCGCGATCTCTGGGGCAAGGTCTACGGCCGGGGCGGCGTCGAGCTCTACTGCGGCGGCCCCTTCGACCGCGAGAGCGGCCGGTCTCTCAATGCCGAACACGTGTACCCGATGGGCTGGGTGACCCGCGAGCTGCGCTGCGGCGACCGCAACCGTTGCCGCGCCACGAGCCCCGACTTCAACCGCATCGAGTCCGACCTGCACAACATCTACCCGGCGCTGCCGGAGATCAACTCCGCCCGCGGCAGCCTGCCGTACGGCGAGGTCCCGGGCGAAGCGCGCGAGTTCGGCGCCTGCGACTTCGAGCGCGACGACCGCCCACGGCGCGTCGAGCCCCGCCCGGCGGTGCGCGGCGAGATCGCGCGGGCGATGTTTTACATGCATCGCGCGTATGGCCTGCCCATCTACTCCCGGCAGGCCGAGGTGTTGCTGCGTTGGCACCGCGAGGACCCGCCGGACGCCGAGGAGCGCCGGCGCAACGACGCCATCGAGGACGCCGCAACCCGTTCATCGACGACCCCTCGCTCGCATCCACGCTGCGGTTCGGGCGATCGGTGGACTGATCTGACGCGCCCGACGGCGCGGCGGCGGGGAGCCGCTGATCGAGCCGTTCTCCCCGTCTCTGCGAACCGCGAGGCCGAAGGCCGTGGCGGGAAGCAATCCACGACGCGGTGGATCGCCGCGGCGGCCTGGCGGCCGCCTCGCGATGACGCGGTGTCGCCGTTGCGAGGCCGCGACATCGTCTTTGCGACGCCGCGACATCGTCTTTGCGAGGCCGAAGGCCGAAGCAATCCACGCGGCCGTGGCGAGAAGCGACCCAGGCACCTCAGTTCAGGACGGCCTGGATCGCCACGGCCCTTCGGGCCTCGCGATGACGAGTTCGCCCCTTCGGGCCTCGCGATGACGGGTTAGACCCCTTCAGGCCTTGCGATGGCGGGTAAGACCCCTTCAGACCTCGCGATGACGGGTTCGCCCCTTCGGGCCTCGCGATGACGGCGCGATGGACTTTCCCGGCCTGCCAATGAGCCGGCCGATCGGCGAAACTACGCAGTCGCCAGCACCCGAGCCCGCCGATGACCAACC
>JALORY010000075.1 GCA_025458675.1 Gammaproteobacteria bacterium
ACGGTCGAGGTGCGCGACCTCTTCTACAACACGCCGGCGCGGCGCAAGTTCCTGCGCGCCGAGCGGACCGAGCTCGACCACGTGGAGCAGACGCTGCGGCGCCTCGCGCTCGCCCGCTTCGACGTGGGTTTCGCGCTGCGCCACAACCGGCGCGACGCCTTCGTCGCCGAGCCCGCGCCGGACCGCGGCGCCCGCGAGCAGCGCCTCGCCGCGCTGCTCGGGCCGGCCTTCGTGGCGCACTGCGTGCACGTCGAGCACGAGGCCGCGGGGCTGCGCCTCGAGGGCTGGGTCGCCTTGCCGTCGTTCGCGCGCGCTCAGGCCGACCTGCAGTACTTCTACGTCAACGGCCGAATGGTGCGCGACCGCCTGGTGACGCACGCCGTGCGCGCCGCCTTCCAGGACGTGCTGCACCACGGCCGCCACCCCGCCTACGTGCTCTACCTGGCGATCGACCCGGTCCTGGTCGACGTCAACGTCCACCCGGCCAAGCACGAGGTGCGCTTCCGCGAGGGTCGCCTGGTCCACGACTTCCTCTTCCGCACGCTGCACGCGGTGCTGGCGCAGCCGCCGGCGGAAGTCGCCGCCCCGGCGCCGACCGCGCCGGCGCCCGGGGCCCGCGCCATGCCGGCGCCGGACCAGCGGCCGCTCGGTCTCGGCGTCGCGGACGCGACGGCGGGCTATCGCGCGGCGCTCGATTGGCAGTCGCCGCCGGCGTCCTCGGTCGACGCGGCGCCCGCGGACGTGCCGCCGCTCGGCTTCGCGCTCGCCCAACTGCACGGCATCTACGTGCTGGCGCAGAGCGCCGACGGGCTGGTGCTGGTCGACATGCACGCCGCCCACGAGCGGATCACCTACGAGCGGCTCAAAGGGGCGAGCGCGGCGCACGCGGTGGCGTCGCAGCCCCTGCTCGTTCCCGTCACAGTGGCGGTCAGCCGGCGCGAGGCGGATCTCGCGGACGCGGCGGGCGACCTGCTCGCGGAGCTCGGCCTCGCCGTCGACCGGCTGGGGCCCGAGTCCCTGGCGGTGCGCGCCGTGCCCGTCCTGCTGCAGGGCGCGGACGCGGAGCGGCTGGTCCGCGACGTGCTGGCCGACCTCGCGACGCACGGCGTCAGCACGCGCCTGGGCGAGGCGCTGAACGGCGTGCTCGCGACCATGGCCTGCCACGGCGCGGTGCGGGCGAACCGCCGGCTCACGCTCGACGAGATGAACGCCCTGCTGCGCGACATCGAGCGCACCGAGCGCAGCGGTCAGTGCAACCACGGGCGGCCGACCTGGACGCGGCTCGGCCTCGCCGAGCTCGACCGCCTGTTCCTGCGCGGACGCTGACGGCCGATGTCCCTGCCCGGCGAGCGCCCGCGCGTGCTGTTCCTCATGGGGGCCACTGCCACCGGCAAGACGCAGCTCGCGGTCGAGCTGGTCGCGCGCCTGCCGCTCGAGATCGTGAGCGTGGACTCGGCGATGGTCTACCGCGGCATGGACATCGGCACCGCGAAGCCCGACCGCGCGACGCTGGCACGGGCGCCGCACCGCCTGATCGACGTCTGCGACCCGGCCGAGGCCTACTCGGCTGCACGGTTTCGCGAGGACGCCCGGCGCGAGATCGAGGAGGTGCTGGCCGCCGGCCGCACGCCGCTGCTGGTCGGCGGGACCATGCTCTACTTCAAGGCGCTGGAGTCCGGCCTCGCGGCGCTGCCGCCCGCCGACCCGGGGGTGCGGGCCCGGCTGGCCGCCGAGGCGTCGCTGTTCGGCCCCGAGCGCCTGCACGCGCGGCTGGCGCAGGTCGACCCCGCCGCCGCCGCGCGCATCCACCCGAACGACCCGCAACGGGTGCAGCGCGCGCTCGAGGTCTGGGAGCTGACCGGCCGGCCGCTCAGCGACCTGCAGGCGGACGGCGCCGACCCGCTGCCCTACGACGTGGTGAAGCTCGCCTGCGCGCCGCCGCCGCGGGACGCGCTGCACGAGCGCATCGCCCTGCGCTTCGCGCGCATGCTCGAAGAGGGGCTCGAGGGCGAGGTCGCGGCCCTGCTCGCGCGCGGCGATCTTGCCCCCGACCTGCCGTCGCTGCGCTCGGTGGGCTACCGGCAGGTGGTCCGCCACCTGATGGGCGAGTGCGACCGGCAGACCATGGTGGAGCGCGCGATCCACGCGACGCGCCAGCTCGCCAAGCGACAGGCGACCTGGCTGCGGGCCACCGCCGGCCTCGTCTGGCTGGATGCCCGCGATCCGCTCCCGGATGCCTTGAAAATCGTTGCAGCGACCGCCAGTTAACGCATTGTTGCGGCGCGGCAGGGCGCCCGCCCGTGGTATAGTCGCCGGCGGCTGGCGCCGACCGCTCGCCGTTTGCGAGCGAGCCTTTTCCAATAACAACAGAACACGGAGCAACCCATGTCCAAGGGGCAGAGCCTACAAGACCCTTTCCTGAACGCCCTCCGCAAGGAGCGCATTCCCGTCTCGATCTTCCTGGTGAACGGAATCAAGCTGCAGGGCCAGATCGAGTCCTTCGACCAGTTCGTGGTCCTGCTCAAGAACACCGTGAGCCAGATGGTCTACAAGCACGCGATCTCGACCGTCGTGCCTTCCCGCAACGTGCGCCTGCAGCAGGGCACGGAAGGCGCGGGGGAGGAAGAGGCGAGCTGATCCCCGATCGCGCCAACCTCCTGACGCTGCCGCCGCGAACGCCCGCCCCCTCGGCGCGGGCGTTTCGCGCGTGCCCGGTCGTCCGGCGCGCCCGCGTGACCGCGGCCGTCGATTCCCGTCGTGTTTGAGCGCCCGAAGAGCGGCGAGCGGGCCGTGCTCGTGCGCCTCGCGGTCGGCCAGGCGGCGGACCCCGGCGCGCTCGCGGAATTCCGCGAGCTGGCCGTGTCGGCCGGCGCCATCCCGGTCGCGGAGGTGGCGGGCACGCGGCGGGCGCCCGACCCGCGCCTCTTCGTCGGCGAGGGCAAGGCCGAGGAGATCCGCGAGGCGATCGCGGCGACCGGCGCCGAGCTGGTGATCTTCGACCACGCCCTGTCGCCCTCGCAGGAACGCAACCTCGAGAAGCTCTTCTCCTGCCGCGTGCTCGATCGCACCGGCCTCATCCTGGACATCTTCGCCCAGCGCGCCCGTTCGCTGGAGGGTCAGCTGCAGGTCGAGCTGGCGCAGCTCAGGCACATCGCGACGCGGCTGGTGCGTGGCTGGACCCACCTCGAGCGCCAACGCGGCGGCATCGGCCTGCGGGGCCCCGGCGAGACCCAGCTCGAGACCGACCGCCGGCTGATCGGCGAGCGGATCACCCAGCTCCGGCGGCGGCTCGAGCGGGTCGACCAGCGCCGCGCCCGCGGCCGCAAGGCGCGCGCGCGGGCGGAGGTGCCGACGGTCTCGCTGGTGGGCTACACGAACGCCGGCAAGTCCACCCTGTTCAACGCCCTCACCGCGTCCGAGGTCTACGCCGCCGACCAGCTGTTCGCGACCCTCGACCCCACCCTGCGCCGGCGGTCGCTGCCGGACGGCGGCGCGGTCGTCGTCGCCGACACGGTCGGGTTCATCGCGGACCTGCCCCACGAGCTGGTCGCCGCCTTCCGGGCGACCCTGCAGGAGGCGGCGGAGGCGGCGCTGCTCGTCCACGTGATCGATGCCGCGGATCCGCGGCGCGACCACTTCGTCGCCGAGGTCGAGGACGTGCTCGGGCAGATCGGCGCGCGGGACGTGCCCCAGTTGCAGGTCATGAACAAGATCGACCTCGTCGAGGGCGCGTCGCCGCGCATCGAGCGCGACGCCGACGGACGGGTGACGCGCGTGTGGCTGTCCGCGCGCACCGGCGCCGGGGTCGACCTGCTCGTCGGCGCGCTCGGCGAGTTCTTCCACCGCGAGTCCGTGCACCAGCGGCTGCACCTCGAGCCGCGCGACGCGCGGCTGCGGGCGAGCCTCTTCCGCGTCGCCCGGGTGCTGCGCGAAGAGGTGACGGAGGCAGGCGGCTGGGACCTCGAGCTCGAGCTGCCGCGCCGCGAGTACGACCGGCTGCGCAAGAACGACCCCGATTTCGCCCGGGCCTGCGGCGCCTGAAAAGTTGCCGCGCAGCGAAGCCGGCCCCTAGAATTCACGACTCTTTGGCGCCATTTCCCCCGGCGCGTGCCCAATGACGGAGAATCCGATGGCCTGGAACGAACCGGGTGGCGGTGGCAGGGATCCCTGGAGCGGCAAGGGTGGCGACCAGGGCCCGCCCGATCTCGACGAGCTCCTGCGCAAGATGCAGCAGCGGCTCGGCGGCCTGTTCGGCGGTCGGCGCGGCAGCGGCGACGGCGAGGGCAGCGGCCCGCCGGGCGGCGTGGGGGGTGTCGGTCTCGGCGTGGTGGCCGGCGGCGCGCTCGTCGTCTGGCTCCTGAGCGGCATCTACATCGTCGAGCCGGCGGAGCGCGGCGTCGAACTGCGCTTCGGCGCGTTCCGCGAAGTGACGCAGCCGGGTCCGCACTGGCGCTGGCCTTACCCCATCGGCGACGTCGTCAAGGTGGACGTCGACCAGATCTCCTCGTTCGGCCACCGCGCGACCATGCTGACGCGCGACGAGAACATCGTGGAGATCGACCTGCGCGTGCAGTCGCGCGTGCAGGACCCGACCGACTTCCTGTTCCAGGACCGCGCGCCGGAGAAGACCCTGCGCGACGCGACGGAGACCGCGACCCGCGAGGTCGTCGGCAAGAACGTCCTCGACTTCATCATCACCGAGGGCCGCGGCGCGATCGCCGACCAGATCCGCGCGAAGATGCAGGAGCTGATGAGCCAGTACCGGACCGGGCTCGAGGTGGTCGGCGTGAACATTACCGCGGCCAAGCCGCCGGACCAGGTGAAGAGCGCGTTCGACGACGCCATCAAGGCGCGCGAGGACAACGAGCGCATGAAGAACGAGGCGCAGGCCTACGCCAACGAGGTCGTGCCCAAGGCGCGCGGCGCCGCGGCGCGCGTGGTCGAGGACGCGCGGGCCTACCGCGCCAAGGTGGTCGCCGAGTCCGAGGGTGAGACGAACCGCTTCCTCGCGCTGCTCGCCGAGTACGAGAAGGCGCCGCAGGTCACGCGCGAGCGCCTCTATCTCGACGCGGTGCAGGATGTGCTGAGCAAGCCGGCCAAGGTGCTCATGGACGACAAGGCGGGCGGCGGCAACGTCACCTACCTGCCGCTCGACCGCCTGCTCGCGCCGCAGGCGCCTGCCGCCGCGGCCCCGCGCCCGGCCGAGGCGACCGCGCCGCAGCTGCACATGTCGCCCGACGACGCGCGGATCCGCGACGCCGACCGGGCGCGGAGGATGCGCTGATGAACCCGAACAAGGCAGTGATCCCGCTCATCGCCCTGCTGCTCGCGGGCTTTGGACTCTACGCGGCGACGTTCTACGTCCACCAGTGGGAAGTGGCTCTCAAGCTGCGGCTCGGCGAGATCGTCTCGTCCGACTACCAGCCGGGCATCCACTTCCTGGTGCCGGTGCTCAACGAGGTGCGCAAGTTCGACGGCCGCATCCAGGGCCTCGACACCAAGCCCGAGCGCTTCCTGACGATCGAGAAGAAGGACGTGCTCGTCGACTCCTACGTCAAGTGGCGCATCTCGAACGTGGCACAGTACTTCCGGGCCACCGGCGGCAACGCGGCGCGCGCGGAGCGGCTGCTGAGCGAGCGCATCAACACCCGGCTGCGCGACGAGTTCGGCCGGCGCACGATCCAGGAGGTCGTGTCGGGCGAGCGCGGCGAGATCATGCAGGCGCTCACCAAGGCCGCGGACGAGCAGGCCGCGGAGCTCGGCATCGAGATCATCGACGTGCGGGTGAAGAAGATCGACCTGCCCGGCGAGGTCAGCGAATCCGTCTACGACCGCATGCGCGCCGAGCGCGAGCGCGTGGCCCGGGACCTGCGCGCGAAGGGCGCCGAGGCCGCGGAACGCATCCGCGCCGACGCCGATCGCCAGCAGACCGAGATCCTCGCCACGGCCTACCGCGAGTCCGAGGTGACGCGCGGCGAGGGCGATGCGAAGGCCGCCGAGATCTACGCCGGCGCGTTCCAGAAGAACGCCGAGTTCTACTCGTTCTGGCGCAGCCTCGGCGCCTACCGCGCGGTGTTCGAGCGCGGCGGCGACCTCATGGTGCTCGATCCCGCGTCGGAGTTCTTCCGCTATCTCTCGAGCCCGACGGGCAAGCGCTGAACCGAGGGGAGCGCCATGTGGGAGGACCTCTGGGTTGCCATGGCGCTCCTGCTCGTCCTCGAGGGCATCGTCCCGTTCCTGAGCCCGAGCGGCTTCAAGCGGGCACTGGAGGGGGTGCTCGGGGCGCAGGACCGGCACATCCGCATCGCCGGCCTGGTCAGCATGATCGCCGGCGTCGTGCTGCTGTACGCGACGCACTGAGCCGACCATGAGCGACGACCGCTGGCTGCTCCCCGAGGGGATCGACGAGGTCCTGCCCCCCGAGGCATGGCGGCTGGAGACGGTGCGGCGCCGGTTGCTCGACCAGTTCCGAAGCTGGGGCTACGAGCTCGTCATCCCGCCCTTCATCGAGTACCTCGAGTCGCTCCTCACCGGCACCGGCCGGGATCTCGAGCTCCAGACCTTCAAGCTCACCGACCAGCTGAGCGGCCGGATGATGGGCGTGCGCGCGGACATCACGCCGCAGGCCGCGCGCATCGACGCGCACCGGCTGCGCGCTGTAGGACCCACGCGCCTGTGCTACATCGGCACCGTGCTGCACACGCGGCCCGACGCCTTCGGCGGCTCGCGCAGCCCGCTGCAGCTCGGCGCCGAGCTGTATGGTCACGCCGGCGTCGAGAGCGACGTCGAGATCGTCTGCCTCATGATGGCCACGCTTGCCGCGGCCGGCGTGGCCGACGTGCACCTCGACCTCGGCCACGTCGGCGTCTACCGCGGCCTCGCGCGCACGGCCGGGCTCGACCCCGCGCAGGAGTCGGCGCTCTTCGACGCCCTGCAGCGCAAGGCCGAGCCGGAGATCGCGGCGCTCGTGCGCGACTTCGGCGTCGGCGAGCCCGTCGCCGGGATGCTGCGCGCCCTGGCCGAGCTGAGCGGCGGCAGGGAGGTCGTCGGGCAGGCGCGGGCCAAGTTCGCCGCCGCGCCCGCCGACGTGCGCGCGGCGATCGACTACGTCGAGGCCGTGGCGGGCGAGCTCGCGGCGCGCCTGCCGCAGGTGCCGGTGCACGTCGACCTCGCGGAGCTGCGCGCCTACCACTACCAGACCGGCGTCGTGTTCGCGGCCTTCGTGCCCGGCGAAGGGGGAGAGATCGCGCGCGGCGGGCGGTACGATGACATCGGCCGCGAGTTCGGGCGGGCGAGGCCCGCGACGGGCTTCAGCGCGGACCTCAAGACGGTGCTGCGGGTCGCCCGGGCGGCACCCGAGGCGCCGGGCCCGGCCCGCATCCATGCCCCCGCCGGCGGCGGGGCCGCGCTCGAGCGTCGCGTCGACGAGCTGCGGGCGGCGGGCCGCACCGTGGTGCGCGCGCTGCCGGGCTCGGGAGCCGACGCGCGGGGGATGGGGTGCGCCGAGCGCCTGGTCGAGCGCGACGGCGTCTGGACAGTCGAGCCGGCCTGAGCCGGCCCGTTTCGCAACGGCAAAGAAGAAGAGAGCAGCCATGGGCAAGAACGTCGTCGTCATCGGCACCCAGTGGGGGGACGAAGGGAAGGGCAAGATCGTCGATCTGCTCACCGACCGCTGATTCCGTCCGGGATCCTGCGCGACAACACGCGCTGCCTGATCGGCAACGGCGTGGTGCTCGCGCCCGACGCGCTGCTGCACGAGATCGACGAGCTCGAGAAGAACGGCGTCGCGGTCGCCGGCCGGCTCGGCATCAGCGAGTCCTGCCCGCTGATCCTGCCCTACCACGTGGCCCTCGACCACGCGCGCGAGCGCGCCCGCGGCGCGAAGGCGATCGGCACCACCGGGCGCGGCATCGGCCCCGCCTACGAGGACAAGGTGTCGCGGCGCGGCATCCGCTTCGGCGAGCTGCTCGACACCGCGCGCTTCACCGAGCGTCTGCGCGAGGTGATGGACTACCACAACTTCGCGCTCGAGCACTTCTTCAAGGCGACCCCGGTCGACTACGCGCAGGTGCTCGATCAGGCGCTGGCCCAGGCCGAGCGGTTGCGCGGGATGGTGGACGACGTCACCGGGACGCTGCACGCGTTGCGCCGGGCGGGGCGGAACGTCATGTTCGAGGGGGCGCAGGGCGCGCTCCTCGACATCGACCACGGCACCTACCCCTACGTCACGTCGTCGAACACGACGGCGGGCGGCGCGAGCACCGGCACCGGCGTCGGGCCGCGCGACCTCGACTACGTGCTCGGCATCGTCAAGGCCTACACCACCCGCGTCGGCGGGGGGCCGTTCCCGACCGAGCTCTTCGACGCCTGCGGCGAGCACCTCGGCACGCGCGGCCACGAGTTCGGCGCCACCACGGGTCGCAAGCGCCGCTGCGGCTGGCTGGACACGGTGGCGCTGCGCCGCTCGCTCGACATCAACAGCGTGACCGGCCTGTGCATCACCAAGCTCGACGTCCTCGACGGTCTCGACACCGTCAAGGTCTGCGTCGCCTACCGGCTCGACGGGCAGGAAGTCACGGTGCCGCCCGTCGGCGCCGACCGGTTCGAGCGCTGCGAGCCGGTCTACATCGAGCTGCCCGGCTGGAAGGAGTCGACCGTGGCGGCGCGCTCGATGGACGAGCTGCCGCGGCACGCCCGCGACTACCTGCGCCGGGTCGAGGATCTGTGCGAGACGCCGATAGACATCGTGTCGACCGGCCCCGATCGCGAGGAGACGGTCGTCCTGCGGCACCCGTTCGGCTGAGGAAATCCGCGCCGACTGTGACCTGTGCCGCTAACCGGGCGCCGGCCGACTGGACAAGCGGCCCGCGAGTGGTCTTTACTAGAAAAAAGCACCAGTCCCGTCAGGGCTTTGGGGGGGAATCATGAAGCGCAGCCTCATCCCGCTGGCCGCGGCGGCCGTCGTCCTCGCCGGCTGCTCGCCCAAGGCGGCCATCGTTCCCGCCACGCTGGCGGCGCCCGCGACCATCCTCTGGGGCGCGACCAACCCGGTCTTCCCCATCACGAAGATCGTCGGCAACTACGACAACTACAACGAGGTCTTCGTCGGCGACGCGAGTCGGCGCCTGCTGGATGGCCTCGAGCTCGTGCAGTTCACGCTGCGCAACTCGGGCGTGACCTGCAACGGCGTGATGGAGCACCAGGACGACTGGCCGAACGAGCTGCCCGACCCGATGGGCGTGTGCCTGAGCCGCATCGCGAAGGGCTCTGTGCAGTGCACCGACGGTCGCGAGCTGGCGCTGACCTGGCGTGCCACCGAGTGCCGCACGGCGTTCGGCACCGGCTTCGACCGTAACGGCGGTACCCTCACGTTCCTGCTCGGGTTCGACGACGCGCAGGCGGCCGTGCAGGCCGACAAGCTGGCGGTGCAGCTATCGCCGTTCGCGCCGTTGCCCCCCGTCGGGCCGCGCTGAACGCACTCAGGGCGCCGCCGGCGCGTCCGGCGGCAGCATCGACTCCGGGATCAGCGGGGTGCGCCGGTCAGGCAGCCGGTGCACCGTGCCCGTGAACAGCGCGACGCGCGTCTCTCCCACGCGCAGCTCCACCTGATACACGGCGGCCCGCCGGCCCAGGTGGGCCTCGGTCGCGACAGCCTCGATCACGTCCCCCGGCTTTGTCGGCGCGAGGTACTCCATGTGCGTCGACAACGCGACGGCCGTCGCGCCGTGCGAGTTGGACGCGAGCGCGAAGGCGGCGTCGGCGATCGTGTACAGGAACCCGCCGTGCGCCGAGCCGAGGCTGTTCGTGTGCTCGGGCCGCAACGTGCCCCGCACGCGCGCGCGGCCCGGCGCGGGAATCTCGCCCTCGAGT
>JALORY010000131.1 GCA_025458675.1 Gammaproteobacteria bacterium
GAACAGCTCGTCGTCCTCCGCGGACATCGAGAGCATCACGATGCGCGTCTGCGGCAGCTCCGCCTTGATCATCCGCAGGGCGGCGAGGCCGTTCAGTCGGGGCATGTGGATGTCCATCAGGACGACGTCGGGGTGCAGCGCGCGCGCCTTCTCGAGCGCCTCGAGGCCGTCGGCGGCGGTGCCGACCACGCTGACCCCGCGGGCGGCGAGCAGGTTGCGCAGCCCGTCGAGGAAGAGCGGATGGTCGTCGGCCAGCAGGACGTTCACGTCGACCTCCCCTGGAGCGGCACGTTGATCACCACGCGCGTCCCCTGGCCGGCCGCCGAGTGCACCTCGACGGTGCCCCCGACCTCGTGGGCCCGCTCGCGCATGAAGCCGAGGCCGAAGGTGCTCGCCTCCGCGGCCGCGGTACGGCCCGCGTCGAAGCCTTCGCCGTCGTCCTCGACCACCGCCGTCGCCCTCCCGTCGGAGAGGGAGAGGCCGATGCGGACCCGGCTCGCCCGGGCGTGCTTGCGCACGTTGGTGAGCGCCTCCTGCAGCATCCGCAGCAGCTGCGCCCCGACCATCGGCTCGAGAACGCGGCCGGCGAGCTCGGGCGAGGCCTCCAGGGCCGCGTCGATGCCGTAGTTCGCGCGGAAGCGGCGCAGGTAGTCCTCGAGGGACGGCAGGAAGTCGGCCTCCGCGGAGCCCGCGGCCCGGGCGCCCAGGATGTAATCGCGCACGTCGGCGTGGGCGTCCTGGGCCACGGCGACGAGCTGCGCGAGGTGATCGTCGGCCTGCCGCCCCTCCCCCCGCGCGAGCCGCTCCCGCGCCGCCTGGGCCTGCATCTTCGCGTACCCCAGGACCTGGCCCAGGCTGTCGTGCAGCTCCCGGGCCACCCGGTCGCGCTCCCGCAGCGTGGCGAGCGCCCGCTGGTGGTCGACCGCGCGCTGCTCGGCCTCCCGCTGCTCGGTGACGTCGTAGAGGACGACGAGGTAGCCGAGGCGAAAGCCGCCGTGGCGCTCCAGCGGGGAGACGCGCAGCGCGTGCCGGCGCGGCCCCGCCCCGGTGTCGAGCGCGACCTCGGTGTGCGCCACCCCGGGGCCGGCCGGCCAGAACCCGGCGGGCAGCGCGGGCAGCAGCTCGCTCGCCAGCCGCCCCCGCGCGCGCTGCAGCGGAAGGCCGAGCGCCCGCTCGCCCGCGGGGTTCGCGTCGACGAGCCGCAGCCGGGGGTCGATCACCAGGACGCCCTCGCGCATCTGCTCGACGAGCGTCCCGCGCGCGACGGGGATCAGCTCGAAGAGGCGGTACCCGAAGAGCGCGACCGCGTAGGCCATCGCGGTGACGGCGTGGCCCAGCACCATGGCGTCGACCGGGGCGAAGGGGCTCGCCCCCGCGCGGTCCGCCACGAAGCCGGCGCGGGCCGCCAGGTGGCCGACGATGCAGACGGCCGCGGGCCAGCGGTGCAGGGGAGACGTCGCGAACAGCCACACGAACACCAGGGTCGCGGCGACGCTCAGCGCGAAGCCGTAGGCGGTGAGCGCCCAGGCGAGGCGCGTGTGCGCGCAGTGCACCTGCGCTCCGACCGTGTAGGCCGTGCACAGCAGGGGCCGCGTCTGCCCGGCGAGGACGATCGCGAGCACCAGCAGCCAGGGAGCCGCGGCGAGCGCGGCCACGCGCCTCGTCAGACGGACGTGGCCGGAGTACTCGAGCGCGAACCACAGCGAGGCGATCACGGCGGGCAGGGCGAACGCGTTCTGGTAGTCGTCCCAGAAGACCTTGGTCGAGACGTCGACCGCGGCGAGCTCGAGCGCGGCGCCGCCCGCGAACTGCGCCGCGCAGAGGACGAAGACGACGAAGGGCACCGCGCCGGGCGCGGACCGGTGGCGCCAGGCGTGGACCGCGGCGGGCAGCAGCAGCGCGGGCGACGCCAGCATCGGCCAGATGTACGGAGTGTAGGCGTATGGCCCGGTCATGGCCGCGCTCCGGCGAGCCGTCCTCCCGGGACGAGACGCTACCACCGGGGCACGGAGACCGGCAAGGACTGTCCCGCCCCTGTCCCTCCCCTGTCCTTCGCGGACATGGCCGGCGCCCGGCCGTTCGACGAAGATGCGTCCGGCTTCGCGCGGGCCCGCGCGATCCGCCGACGACGAGGAGGCCCCGATGCACGAGAAGGCAGTCTTCCCGGGCCAGTACGTCCAGGGCCCCGGGGCCATCGCGGAGCTCCCCGCGCTCCTGGACCGGCTGGGCCGGCGGGGGCTGGTCCTGGCTTCGCCCACGGCGCACGAGAAGGCGCTCGTCGCGTGCGGCGTCGACTGGAGCGCTCGGGGCGCGTCCCTCGAGGTCTTCCGCGGCGAGTGCTGCGAGGAGGAGCTGGGGCGAGTGGCGGCCGTCGTCTCCAGGACGCGCGCGGACGTCCTCGTCGGCGTGGGCGGGGGGAAGACGATCGACACCGCGAAGATCGTCGCGGACCGGGCGCGCCTGCCGGTACCCCTCGGCGGTCCTGGTCGACGTGGCCATCGTCGCGGCGGCCCCGGCGCGGTTCCTCGTGGCCGGGATGGGCGACGCGCTCTCGACGTGGTTCGAGGCGCGCTCCTGCGAGCGCACCCGCTCGCCCAACGAGTGCGGGGGCC
>JALORY010000022.1 GCA_025458675.1 Gammaproteobacteria bacterium
CGAGCCGCCGAGCGCGATGACGACGGTGATCGCGTTCTCGAACGCGCGCCGCGTCATGATGTCGCGCGGCCGGATGCCCAGCCGCAGCAGGTTCACCACGGCCTCGCCCGCGCGCCGCGCGTCGTCGCGCTTCGCCGTGGAGACCGCGTCCTGCGCCGAGCTGTTCGGCAGGCTCATGCCCAGCGCCTCGATGGCGCTCGCCATGGTGTTGGCGGTGTACATGCCGCCGCAGGAGCCGGGCCCCGGGATCGCGCACGACTCGACCGCGTGCAGCTGCGCATCGTCGATGCGGCCGGCGGCGTGGGCGCCGACCGCCTCGAACACCGACACGATGTCGACGGGTCGCTCGGAGCCTTCGAGCGTTCCGGGCCGGATCGTGCCGCCGTAGACGAAGACCGCGGGGCGGTTCAGGCGCGCGATGGCGATCAGGCAGCCGGGCATGTTCTTGTCGCAGCCGCCGAGCGCGACGAGGCCGTCCATGCCCTGGCAGCCGACGACGGTCTCGATGGAGTCCGCGATGACCTCGCGCGACACCAGCGAGTACTTCATCCCCTCGGTGCCCATCGAGATGCCATCGGAGATGGTGATCGTGTTGAACACCACGCCCTTGCCGCCGGCCGCGTTCGCGCCTTCCTCCGCGGCCCGCGCCAGGCCGTCGATGTGCATGTTGCACGGCGTGACCATGCTCCAGGTGGAGGCGATGCCGACCACCGGTTTCGCGAAGTCCTCGGAGGCGAAGCCGACCGGGTAGAGCATCGCGCGGCTCGGCGCGCGGTCGGGGCCGTCGAGCACGACCGCGGAGTGCGCGCGTGGCGCGGGACGTTTCATCGCTCGGTACCTCCGAAGCGGACCAGCGCCGCCGCGCGCTGCGCGGTCGCGACGGCCTCCTCGAGCGTGTCGCCGAGCGCGGTGACGTGTCCCATCTTGCGCTCCGGTCCGCTCATCGCCTTGCCGTAGATGTGGACGTGCGCCCCGGGGACGGCGAGCGCGCGCTCGATGCCGACCGGGTGGCCGAGGGTCTTCTGCGTGCCGAGCAGGTTCACCATCGCGGCGGCCGGCGCGACCATGCGCGTGTCGCCGAGCGGCCAGCCCAGCACCGCGCGCACGTGGTTCTCGAACTGCGAGCACAGACAGCCTTCGATGGTGTAGTGCCCGGAGTTGTGGACCCGGGGCGCGAGCTCGTTGAGCAGGACGTCGCCGCGCGCCGTCAGGAACAGCTCGATCCCGAAGCTTCCGACGCCGCCGACGGCGCCGACCGCGGCGCGCGCCAGCGCCTCGGCCTGCGTCGCGACCTCGGTCGGCACCGGGGCGGGCGCGCGCACGACGTGGCAGATGTGGTGGTGCTGAACCGTCTCGACGACCGGGTAGGTGGCGGTCTCGCCGTTGCGCCCGCACGTGACGATGACGGCGAGCTCGGTGTCGAAGCGGCAGAACTCCTCGACGTAGAGGGCGCGCCCGCGGTCGCCGCCCAGCCGTGCCCAGCCGGCCGCCGCCTCCGCGGGCGAATGCAGGGTGACGTTGCCCTTGCCGTCGTAGGCGTTGCGCCGCGCCTTGAGCAGCAGCGGCCAGCCCAGCGCGTCTCCGGCCGCCTCGACGTCGGCAACGCCGGCGACCGCCTGGAAGCGCGGCACCGGCAGACCCGCCGCGGCGAGCGTCTCCTTCTGCAGGAGCTTGTCCTGGACGAGCGCGATGGTGGACGCGGTCGGGTAGAGCGGGTAGCCGAAGTCCTCGAGCGCGCGCAGGCTGCGCGCGTCGACGAACTCGTTCTCCAGCGTGACGACGTCGGAGCGCGACGCCAGCTTCACGAGGGCCTCGGGGCTGTCCCAGTCGCCGACGATCGAGTGCGAGGCGAGGTTCGCGGCGGGGCTGTAGCTGTTGCGCTCGAGCACCACGACGTCGCAGCCGAGCTGCAGGCCGGCGAGCGCGGTCATCTTGGCGAGCTGCCCGCCGCCGACGATGCCCAGGCGCGGGTTGATCGCGGCCGCGAGGCGCGCCGGCTCGACGAGATCGAGGACGTCGCGGTCGTAGTTCTCGAACATGGCGGGGGACGCTCGGGGGCCTGCCCAGAGGATACCGTGCTTCGTTCCGTCCCGTCCGCGGCGGGTCTACGCGGGCGCGGGCGGGAACACCAGGCGGAAGCCCGCGAGGCGGTGGTCGTCCTCGGGCAGGCCCCAGCGGCGCAGGCTCGCGCGGCGCAGGCACGGCTGGGTGTGGAGCGTCGCCCCGCGCAGCGCCACGTGCCGGCCGTCGAACGCCGCGGTGGCGAGCTCGGGGTCGTCGGGCGCGACGTAGCGGTCGTACGGGGCGAACGGGTTCGCGCACCACTCGAGCGCGCGGCCGGTGCCCGCGATCGCGCCCGTGCGCGCCGCGACCTCCCACTGGAACTCGTGCGGCAGCACCGCGCCGCCGAACGGCCCGCCCTGGGCCGCCGCCCAGCACGCGAACGCCCGGGCCTCGTGCTGCGACACGCCGGTCACGGGGTCGTCGGCGGCGAGGTCGTAGGCGCCCTGGAGGCCGACCGCGTGCCAGCCGCCGGTCGTGCCGGCGCGCCAGGCGAACGGGTGGTGCCGCGCGGCCGCGTCGCGCCAGGCACGGCCCGCGTCGTCCCACCAGCGCGCGTCGCCGTAGCCGCCGTCCGCAATGAAGCCGAGGTATTCGGCGTTGCTCACCGGCCGGCGGCCGATGCGGTAGCTGTGCAGCTCGACGGCCTGGGGCGGCTGCTCGTTGTCGAACAGGACGCCGGTGCGCTCGCCCACGCGGTAGTGGCCCTGCGACACCGCCACCGTGTCGTCACGCAGCGGCGCCGGGACGAGCGGCGCCGCGTCCGGCCGGTCGGCCGCCACCGCGAGCTGGCGCGCGTTGGCCGCGAGGAGCAGGCCCTCGTAGAGCAGGGACTCCGCCTGCAGCAGGTACTCGGGCAGCCAGCCGCCGTCCACCAGCGGGTGGTGCGGCAGGGTGCGCGGGTTGGCGAGCCGCGTCAGGTTCTCTTCCTGGATCTCGAGCGCCCAGTTCAGCAGGTGGTCCCGCGGCGGCAGCAGCGCGCCGGCCGTCGCCGGCCCGGCCTGGCCGACGCCGAAGACGTGGCGCACGCGGCGCGTCAGGTCTGCGTCGCCCGCGACGCGCTCGCGCAGCAGGTAGGTCTCGAGGTAGACCGCGCGTCCCAGGTACCAGGCCGGGGGGTAGAGGGCCGGGTGAGGCTGCCGGTTCGCGTCGGACGCCGGCAGGGCCTCGACGAGCTGCACGAGCATCCGCTGGACGTGGCTCAGCGCGCCGAGGGTCTGGTGGGCGGTCATGGGCGTCGGGGGTCGGGTGGGGCGGCCGGCATGGTAACCGGTGTGGTGTGCCCCGTGGCGGTCCCTGTCGCCCCGGGCGCCAGCGCGGCGACGTGCCGGCAGACGGCCGCGCGCGCCGTCGCGAGGCGCGGTCCCGGGCGCTGGGCGGCGGCGAGTGCGGTTCGCTCGGTCTCGGCGATCGGAAGCTCCCGGTAGCCCGTGCGGGACGCGTCGTCGCGCGCCAGCACGCGGCCGTCGGTGGTGAACAGGACGTCGGCGCGCGCCGCGAGCAGCGCCTCCGGGGAGACCGTCGCCGCCTTGCCGCGCAGCCCGGGGAGCGCCGGCTCGGCCCCGCAGGCGCGGAGCAGGTCGGCCAGGACGTGGTCCTCGGCCGCGACGATCGGCGGCCGGTCCCAGAACAGGAAGAGCGCCCGCACCGCGGCCGGCGCGGGGGTGGGGGGCGGCCGGGACGGCGGCGGCGCGCGCCCGGCGAGCGTCGCCAGGTCGGCGACGGCGCGGTCGACGTCCGCGAGGCGGCGCGGCTCGGTGCGGTAGACCGCGATGCCGCGGCGCTCCAGCCAGGCGAGCAGGCCAGGCGGGTTGCCGGACTCCCACGCCACGACCAGGTCGGGGCGCGCGCCGAGCACCTGCTCGCGGTCGATGCCGGCGAGCCCCCCGACCCGCGGCAGCGCGCGGGCCGCGGGCGGCTCGTCGCTGTGCTCGACGGTCGCGACCACCTGCGCCCCGGCCCCCGCCGCATACGCGAGCTCGGTCGCGTGCGGGGCCAGGGTGACGATGCGCCGTGCGGGCGCGTCGAGCTGTACGGTGCGCCCGGTGTCGTCGCGGACCGCGGGCCCGGCGGCGGCCGCCTGCGCCAGCAGCAGGGGCGCGAGCAGGCGGGCGAGCCGCCTCACAGCGGCGTGCGGCCGTGGAAGATCAGCGAGAGCGGGCGCTCGGCGGTGGCCTGCAGGCGCGTGAACGAGGCCGTGTCGACGTGCATGCGGAAGATGCGCTCCGGCGGTGCCGCGAGCGCGTGGCTGACCGCGGCGCGGATCACGCCGGCGTGCGTGACCACCAGGACGTGCCGGCCGGCGCGCGCGCCGACCAGCTCCTCCAGGGCCGCGCTCACGCGCCCGACGAAATCGGCCGCGGGCTCGGCACCCTCCGGCCGCTCGCCGAGCGGGTCGTGGTAGAAGCGGCGCAGCGCGTCCGGGTCGACCGCGCGCAGCTCGTCGCGGCTGCGTCCCTCCCACCGTCCGAAGCGGATCTCGGCGAACCGCGGCTCCACGTCGATGCCGAGTCCGAGCTTCTCCGCCAACGCCTCGGCGAAGGCCCGACAGCGGGCGAGCGGCGAGGTCACGACGCTGTCCCAGGGCGTGTCGCCGGACACCGCGTGCCACATCTGGGCCCAGCCGTGCTCGCTCAAGGGGTCGTCGATCCAGCCCCGGTAGCGCCGCCCACCGACCGGCTCGCCGTGTCGCAGGAGGTCGACGACCGTGCGCGTCACGGCGCGACGGCCCAGACGGTCAGCGCGAGCACCGCGAGCGCCACGGCGACGAACAGGCGCACGCGCTCGACGAGCAGCAGCGCGGCCTCCACGGCGTCGTCGTCCACGGCGCTCGACCCGGTGGCCGCTTCGCCGCTGCGGACGAGAATCTCCGCCGCGTCGGACAGCTCGCGATCGAGGGCGAGCGGCGGCGCGTGGCGCGTCGCCGGGTAGTCGCCGGCGAGGCCGAAGAGGAAGGCCGTGAGGCGTGCGGTGGGCCAATCGAGCAGCGCCCGCAGGCGCAGCGCGCCGGGGACGGCCTCGGGGGGGACGTAGGCCGACTGCCGGTCGAGCATGGCGACGCAGCGGTACAGCACCGCACCGAACGGTCCGAGCAAGAGGAACCACGCGAGCGGCGCCACGGTGCGCGAGTTGGCGGCGACGAACAGCCGCCGGGCGATCGTCTGCGAGCGGGCCGGCTCGGCCGCGGGCACCTCGTCCGCGCAGATGGCGCGGGCGAGGCGCTGGGCGCCGATGCCGTCCCCGCGGTCGCGGGCCTCGACGAACGCGACCGCCGCGCGATCGATCCGTCCCGGGCCGAGCGCCCACAGCACCGCGACCGTGCCCAGCGCGAGGGCGAGGAGGCGGGCGTCGAGCCAGTCCTGCAGCAGGGCGACGGCCAGGAGCGGGGCGGCGAGCAGCGCCAGGGCGCCGAAGCGGCTGTTGGCGAGCAGGGCCGGCCCCGGCCGGCGGAACCACTCCAGCCAGCGTTGCACCCACGGCGGGTCCTGCAGGCTCAGGCCGTCCAGGACGAAGCGGTGCAGCCCGAGGGCGATGAGCATGGCGAGGAGGCGCATGGGGCGAGTGTCCGGGATGCGGCGCGCCGGGGCAAGGCGCCGCCTCAGCGCCGCAGCGCGGCGCGGTAGCGGTCCCAGTCGAAGGCGGGACCGGGGTCGGTCTTTCGCCCCGGCGCCACGTCCGCGTGGCCCGCGATCCGGTCGGGCGAGAGGGTGGGATAGGCCCGGAGCAGGGCCTCGGTGACGGCGACGAGGGCGTCGTACTGGGCGTCCGTGTACGGCAGCTCGTCGGTCCCTTCGAGCTCGATGCCGATCGCGTAGTCGTTGCAGCGCTCGCGCCCGGCGTGGCACGAGGCGCCGGCGTGCCAGGCGCGCGCGCCGCACGGCACGTACTGCACGAGCTCGCCGTCGCGCCGCACCAGCAGGTGGGCCGACACGCGCAGGTCGGCGATGCCGCGGAAGTAGGGGTGGGCCGCCGGGTCGAGACGGTTCTGGAACAGGGCGTCGATCCACGGGCCGCCGAACTCGCCCGGCGGCAGGCTGATGCCGTGGATCAGCAGCAGCGAGACGTCCTGCGGGTCGGGGCGCCCGTCCTGGTTCGGCGAGACGCAGCGGCGTGCGCCCTCGATCCAGCCGTCCACGACCCGCATCGCCGTGCCCCCGACCGCCGGCTCAGGCGCGCCCTGCCAGGCCCTTGATGACCATGTCGGTGTAGCCGACGACGCCGATGACGCGGCCGTCCTCCACCACCGGCGCGCGGTTGATGTCCAGGCGCGCGAACAGGCGGGCGCAGTAGCGGATGTCCATCTCGGGCGGCACGTGGATCATCGGCTTGGTCATGATCTCGTAGATGTTCACGCGCTCGGGGGCGCGATCGACCGCGAGCACCTGCCGCGCGATGTCCGCCAGCGTGACGATGCCGAACTCGTCGTCGTCGTGCCGCTTGCGGACGATGAGACACTTGGTGTCGGTGTGGGTCATGGCCTTCAGGGCGTCCGCGACCGTGGCGAGCCCGTCGACCATGTCGAACTGGGGCTTCATCACGTCCCGCACCCGGATGATCGAGCGCTCGGTCATATCTGTTCCTCCACTACGCTGCTCAGCTCCCGGATCTGGTGGCTGACGCCCACCGCGTCCTCGACGTCGATCTGGAATGCGATGCCGGTGCCGGGCTTGTCGTCGAACTCGCCGACCCGCGCGACGGTCTCCAGCACCCCGCGCGCCAGGTGCTCCTCGACCAGCAACAGGACGAGGTCGCGCTGCGATTCGAGGGCGAGGCCGAAGAAGGTCCGGGCCTTCTCGATGCCCTCGCCACGCGCCTGGCTGAGGACGGTCGACCCCTTGGCGCCCGCGGCGCGGGCGGCCTCGAGGATCCCGTCGGTCTTCGCGTCCTCCACCAGCACGCAGATCAGCTTGAAGTGCATGTTGCCTCCCTAGCTCGGGTTCTTCAGGCGGCGGCGCCGGTGCGCGAGCCACTCGCCGGCCTGCGCATAGCCCATCACCGTCATCATCGGGAACAGGCTGCCGAAGGCTATCAGGCCGAAGCCGTCGAGCACCGGGCTGCGGCCCGGGATCTGCGCGGCGAGGCCGAGCCCCAGGGCCGCCACCAGGGGCACGGTCACGGTCGACGTGGTGACGCCCCCCGTATCGTAGGCCAGCGCGATGATTGCCTTGGGGGCGTACGCGGTCTGCAACAGCACGACCGCGTAGCCGGCGATGATGTAGTAGGGCAGTGGCGTGCCGGTCACGATGCGGAAGCAGCCCAGCGCGATCCCGACGGCCACGCCGACCGCGACGGCGAGGCGCAGGCCCCAGGGGCGGATCGCGCCGCCGGTGATCCGGCTGGCCTCCATGGCCACCGCGATCAAGGCCGGCTCGGCGATGGTCGTCGCGAAGCCGAGGGCGGCGGCGAACAGGTAGACCCACAGATAGTCCTCCCACGCGGTCGACGGGGCGGACAGGCCCAGGAACTCCGGGGAGCTCAGGGACCGCGCCATCAGCCGGCCGAGCGGGAAGAGGGCCTGCTCGAGCCCCTCCAGGAAGAACACCATGCCGATCACGACCAGGACGAAGCCGAGCGCCACCTTGGGCAGGCGGGGGACGGGGCGGCGCAGCACGAGGTACTGAAAGCCGAACAGGACCAGGGCGATCGGCACGACGTCGACCACCGTCGTCCGCAGGACGGCCAGGAAGGAGTCCAGCCAGGCGGTCACCGCAGGACCCCGTAGGCCATCACGAAGACCATCGGGGTGAGCGACGCGAAGGCGATCAGGCCGAAGCCGTCGACGAGCGGGTTACGCCCGGCGATGCTGCTCGCGAGGCCGACGCCGAGCGCCGCGACCAGTGGCACGGTGATCGTCGACGTGGTCACTCCCCCGGAGTCGTAGGCGATGCCTACAATCTCGGGAGGGGCGAACGCGGTCAGGACGACGACGCCGGCGTACCCGCCGACGATGAGCCACTGCACCGGCCAGCCCCGCAGGATGCGGATCACCCCGAGGACGATCGCGAAACCGACGGACACGGCGACCGTGTAGCGCAGTCCCTGGGCGTAGTCCGCCCGGGCCAGGGGGGTGTCCGGGATGAGCTGCCCCTGCGCGGCGACCTTCGCGGCCTCGTCCGCGATCGCGATGAGGGCGGGCTCGGCGACCGTCGTGCCGAAGCCGAGCGTGAAGGAGAAGAGCACCAGCAGGCCCAGGCTCCCGCGGCGGGCGAGCGCGTGGGCCAGGGCCTCGCCGATCGGGAACAGCCCGAGCTCGAGCCCCTGGGTGAACAGGGCGAGCCCGACCAGGACCAGGAGCAGGCCGCCGAGGAGGCCGGCGAGGTCCGGGAAAGGCTGGCGCAGGACGAGGACCTGGAAGACCGCGACGACGAGCACGATCGGGGTCAGGTCCCGGAGGCTGTAGAGCAGGGGCTGGAGGAGCCGGCCGAGCAAAGTCAGGCCTCCCGGCCGGCCTCGGCCAAAGATTCCAGGCCGCGGGCCGCTAAAAGCGCAAACTGGTTCGCAGTAAAATTCTGGAGGCCCTGTAGATTGTCCATACAGGGCCAGGATTGGGTCCGCAGCGCGGGCCTGTGCCCGTCGGCGACGGAGAGGCGCTCGGTCATGATGTCGAGAGACAACGTGGTTTCCCTAAGCGGCCAGAAGCTGGGCGGGCAGCGCCTGTCGCTCGACCCGCAGACCGCCGGCGTCGTTGCCGAGTGCCGGTCCGTGGTCGGCGAGCACCTGCGGCGGCTCATGCAGTCGATGTTCGACAAGCTCGACGACGCGCTGTACGAGACGGCGGACAAGGCGGCCAGCCACGACGTGCAGTTCCGCTACCTCGACGCGATGCGCGACATGCGCAAGCACCGCGCCGCCATCGAGAGCGCCTTCAGCGGTCACGCCCTCGACTGCTACGACGAATTCTGGCGCAGCGGACCCGTGGAGCGGAAGTCCGGTTCGGGGCCCGGCACGTCGGAGGTCGGCGAGCTCGCGCTCGTCGGCGAGGACGAGCTCGAGGAGACGCTGGCGGTCAACGCCATGGTGTCCAAGGGGGAGAACCGCTTCGAGCGCCAGCTCGGCGCGCTGCGGCAGCGCTTCGCCCGCGCGATCGGCCGGGAGGAGCTGACCGACGACGAGAGCCCGATCGGGCCGGCGAGTCTCGCCGACGCCTTCCGCCGGGCGGTCGGCGAGGTGCAGGCCGAGCTCGCCGTGCGCCTCGTCATCTACAAGCTGTTCGACCGCCAGGTGGTGAGCCACCTGGGTGGGCTCTACGACGAGGTCAACGCGCGCTTCGAGAAGGCCGGCATCCTCGCGAACCTGGGCTTCCGCGCGCGCCGGACCCCGCCGGGTGCCCAGAGCCCGACCGCCGGCATCACGTCCTCCTTTGCGGCGGCGGTGGAAGAGCTGCCCGACGGCGCCGAGCTCGTCGGGATGCTCTCGAGCCTGCTCAGCGCGCAGCGCGCGCTCAATCCGATGTCGCCGATGGTCAGCCTGCCGGTGGTGCCGACGGCGGACCTCGTGGGCGCGCTCACCGGGCTGCAGCAGTCGGCCGTGGAGCAGACGCCGACCGATGTGGCGTCGATCCGCAAGGCGCAGGCCGGCGTGCGGGACGCCCTGCTGCGGGCCTACAACATCGGCAGCGGACCCAATGCCACGCGCACGCTCGGCGGGCTGGACGAGGACGTGATCGACATGGTGTCGATGCTGTTCGACTTCATCCTCGACGAGCGCAACCTGGCCGACGCGATCAAGGCCCTCATCAGCCGCCTGCAGATCCCGATGATCAAGCTGGCGATGCTCGACCGGGCGTTCTTCGGCAAGAAGTCCCACCCCGCCCGCCGGCTGCTGAACAGCCTGGCCCGCGCTGGCGCCGGCTGGGTGGACGACGGCGACCGTTCCCCGAAGAGCCTTTACGGTCGCGTCGACGCCGCCGTGACGCGGGTGCTCAACGATTTCGACACCGACACGACGGTGCTCGAGCAGATCTGCACCGAGTTCACGCAGTACCTCGACACCGAGCTGCGCGGCGCGGAGGTCGCGGAGGAGCGCATCCGCCAGGTCAGCCGCGGCCAGGAACAGCTCAAGGTCGCGCGCTCGCGCGTCACGGACGTCATCGAGAAGCGGATCTGGTCGCGCGCCGCGCTGCCGGAGGTGGTGAAGGACATCCTGCGCTCGGGCTGGAAGGACGTCATGCTGCTCACGCTGCTGCGCGAGGGCGAGGACAGCCCGGGCTGGCGCAAGACGGTCGACGTGGTCGACCGGCTCATCTGGAGCGTCACGCCGAAGGCGACGCCCGCCGAGCGCCAGGAGCTGCTGTCGGCGATCCCGCCGCTGCTCGCGGAGATCAAGGACGGCCTCACCATGATCTCGTTCGACTCCCGCCGGTCGACCGAGATGATGAAGGAGCTGCAGTCCTGCCACATCGCCTGTCTGCGCGGCAGCGCGCCGCCGGCGGGCGCTCCGCCGGTCCGTGCCGAAGCGGCGCCCCCGCCGCTCGACGCGCCGACCGAGCAGGTGGTGCACGACGACGAGTTCAACGCGCAGGCGCTGGGGCTCGCGGTGGGCACGTGGCTCGAGTGGACCGCCGAGGACGGCCAGGAGCTGCGCGGCAAGCTCTCGTGGCGGAGCGACGTGACCGGCACCTACATCTTCGTGAACCGCAAGGGCATGAAGATGGGGGAGATGAGCGTCGGCGACGTGGCCGAGCTGCTGCGGTCCGGGCGCGCGCAGGTGCTCGAGGCAGCCGAAGCGCCGCTGATGGAGCGTGCCCTGGCGGCGATGGTCAGCGCCCTCAAGCAGCGCCAACCCGGCCAGCAGGAGGCCGAGGTTCCGGCGTAAACTCCGCGGCACCCCGGCGGCCTGGGAGCCCCGCCCGCCGGGGTTTCCTCAAACCCGACCGTGGAGGACCGCCGTGACTGTCCGCATCACCGATTCAGGCCTGAAGGTCGAGGAGCTCGTCGAGGGCGACGGCGCCATTGCCGCCGCCGGCCAGCAGGTCGTCGTCCACTACACCGGGTGGCTGACCGACGGCCGCAAGTTCGACTCGAGCCACGACCGTGCCGAGCCCTTCGACTTCGCGCTCGGCCGGGGCCACGTGATCCGCGGCTGGGACGAGGGGGTGGCCGGCATGAAGGTCGGCGGCAGGCGGCGGCTGACCATACCGCCGCAGCTCGGCTACGGCGCGCGGGGCGCGGGCGGCGTCATCCCGCCGAACGCGACCCTGGTCTTCGAGGTGGAGTTGCTGGAGATACGCTAGCGGTCCCCGGTCGACCCCCGTGCTTCCCTCCCGCGACGCGATCGCCGCGCAGGTCCGGGCCGCGCTCGCCGAGGACGTCGGCAGCGGCGACCGCACGGCGGCGCTGGTTCCGGCATCGGCCGTCGCCGACGCCGCCATCGTCACGCGCGAGCCCGCGGTGCTCTGCGGCACCGCCTGGGTCGACGAGGTGTTCCGGCAGCTCGACGCCGGCGTCGCGGTGGCGTGGCTCCGTGCCGACGGCGACGCGCTCGCCGCCGGCGACGTGGTCTGCCGCCTGCGGGGGCCCGCGCGCGCCCTCCTCACGGGCGAGCGCACGGCGCTCAACTTCCTCCAGACGCTCTGCGGCACCGCGACCCTCGCGCGGCGCTGGGCGCAGGCGGTCGCCGGCACCGGGACGCGCGTCCTCGACACGCGCAAGACCGTGCCGGGGCTGCGCCTGGCGCAGAAGTACGCGGTCGTCTGCGGCGGCTGCCACAACCATCGCGTCGGGCTCTACGACGCCGTGCTCATCAAGGAGAACCACATCGCCGCGGCCGGGTCGGTGGGCGCCGCGCTCGCGGCGGCGAGCGCGCTCGCGCCGGATCTCGAGGTCGAGATCGAGGTCGAGACGCTGGACCAGCTCCGCGAGGCCCTGGCGGCGGGGGCGCGCCGCGTCCTGCTCGACAACTTCGCCCTCGAGCGCCTGCGCGAGGCCGTCGCCCTCACCGGCGGACGAGCGCGGCTCGAGGCCTCGGGCGGGGTGACGATCGACAACGTGCGGGCGATCGCCGAGACCGGCGTCGACGATGTCTCCGTTGGCGCGCTGACCAAGGACGTGCGCGCCGCGGACCTCTCGATGCGCTTCGACCTCTGACGCCTTTCTGGCCCGCTGCCCGACACGGCTTGACCTGAGTCAAGCCGGAAGGTCAGGGCCCGAAAAATAAGCAGCCACTAATATAGGATGGCGGCTTCGGTCCGCGCCGACCCGAGGCTGTCCCCATGCTGGACCCCACCGCCCAGTCCGACCGCGCCATCGGCCGCGTCGAGGTCAAGAACACCACCTGCTACATGTGCGCCTGTCGCTGCGGCATCCGCGTCACGCTGCGCGACGGCCAGGTGCGCCACATCGAGGGCAACCCCGAGCACCCGCTCAACAAGGGCGTGATCTGCGCCAAGGGCGCGTCGGGGATCATGAAGCAGTACTCGCCGGCACGGCTGACGAAGCCGCTGCTGCGCCGGGCCGGGGCGGAGCGGGGCGAGTCGCAGTTCGAGGAGATCAGCTGGGAGAAGGCCTTCGACCTGCTCGCCGAACGGCTCGGCCGCATCCGCGCGGAGGACCCCAAGCGCTTCGCGCTGTTCACCGGTCGCGATCAGATGCAGGCGCTCACGGGGCTGTTCGCCAAGCAGTTCGGCACGCCGAACTACGCGGCGCACGGCGGCTTCTGCTCGGTGAACATGGCCGCCGGGCTGATCTACACGATCGGCGGCTCGTTCTGGGAGTTCGGCGGCCCCGACCTCGATCGCGCCAAGCTGTTCGTGATGATCGGGACGGCGGAGGACCACCACTCGAACCCGCTCAAGATCGCGATCTCGAACTTCAAGCGCCGGGGCGGGCGCTTCATCTCCATCAACCCGGTCCGCACCGGCTACTCCGCCATCGCGGACGAGTGGGTGCCGATCAAGCCCGGTACCGACGGGGCCCTGCTGCTTGCGGTCATCCGCGAGATCGTCAACCAGGGCCTCTACGACCGAGATTACCTCGTGCAGTACAGCAACGCGGCGGAGCTCGTGATCGACGACCCCGCGCGCGCGGACCACGGCCTGTTCAAGCGCGTCGAGATGCACATCGAGCCTGGCTGTTTCGACCCCGAGAACAAGCTGTGGTGGGACCGCGAGCTCAACGTCGCGATCGGCACGCACACTCCGGGCGCCGATCCGTACCTGCTCGGCAGCTTCACGCTCGACGACGGCACGCCGGTCAAGCCGGCCTTCCAGCTGCTGCGCGACCGCGTGCAGGAGTACACGCCCGAGTGGGCCGAGGACATCACCGGCATTCCCGCCGCCACGATCCGTCGCCTCGCGCACGAGATGGGCGTGACCGCTCGCGACCAGACCATCGAGCTGCCGATCCCGTGGACGGACTGCTGGGACAACGACCACGACTCGGTGGTCGGCAATCCCGTCGCCTTCCACGCGATGCGCGGCATGGCGGCGCATTCGAACGGGTTCCACACCATCCGCGCGCTCGGCATCCTGATGACGCTGCTCGGCACGGTCGACCGGCCGGGGGGGTTCCGTCACAAGGCGCCGTTCCCGCGCCCGATCCCGCCCTGCCCGAAGCCGCCGAAGGGACCGGAGGACGTGCGGCCCAACAGCGTGCTCGAGGGCCTGCCGCTCGGCTGGCCGGCCGATCCCAACGACCTCTTCGTCGACGCTGACGGCGAGCCGGTGCGCATCGACAAGGCCTTCTCCTGGGAGTATCCGCTCTCGGTGCACGGCCTCATGCACAACGTCATCACCAACGCGTGGCGCGGCGACCCCTACCGCATCGACACCCTGCTGCTGTTCATGGCGAACATGGCGTGGAACTCGTCGATGAACACCGTGAAGGTGCGGGAGATGCTCACCGACCGCGACCGCGACCGCGACGGCGACGGCGAGTACAAGATCCCGTTTCTCGTCGTGTGCGACGCCTTCCAGTCGGAGACGGTCGCGTTCGCCGACCTCGTGCTGCCGGACACCACCTACCTCGAGCGTCACGATGCGCTGTCGATGCTCGACCGGCCGATCTCCGAGTTCGACGGCCCGGTCGACTCGGTGCGCATCCCGGTGGTGCCGCCCACGGGCGAGTGCAAGCCGTTCCAGGAGGTGCTGATCGAGCTCGGGACCCGGCTCGGGCTGCCGGCCTTCGTCACGGCGGACGGCGCGCGCAAGTTCCGCGACTACCCGGACTTCATCGTCAACTACGAGACCTCGCCCGGCTCCGGCATCGGCTTCCTCGCGGGCTGGCGCGGCAAGGGGGGCGAGAAGTTTCTCAAGGGCGAGCCGAACCCGCGGCAGTGGGAGATGTACGCGAAGAACAACTGCGTCTTCCACTACGAGCTGCCGAAGTCCTACCAGTACATGCGCAACTGGAACAAGGGCTACCTGCAGTGGGCGCGCGCGCAGGGCATGACGCGCTACGCCGAGCCGATCACCATCCACCTCTACTCGGAGGTGCTGCAGAAGTTCCGGCTCGCCGCCCAGGGCCGGCGCCCGGGCAAGCAGCCACCCCAGCGCCTGCGCAAGCGCGTCGAGACCTTCTTCGACCCGCTGCCGTTCTACCACGAGCCGCTCGAGACGAGGCTCGTCGACTCGCAGCGCTACCCGCTCAACGCGATCACGCAGCGCCCCATGGCGATGTACCACTCGTGGGACTCGCAGAACGCCTGGCTGCGCCAGATCCACACGCACAACTACCTCTTCATGAGCCCCAGGGTCGGCGCGGCCAACGGCTTCGACGACGGCGACTGGGTGTGGGTCGAGTCGCCGCACGGCAGGGTGCGGTGCATGTGCCGCTTCTCCGAGGCGGTGGAGCCCGGAACGGTGTGGACGTGGAATGCGATCGGCAAGGCGGCCGGCGCGTGGGGTCTCGCACCCGACGCGAACGAGTCGCGCCTCGGCTTCCTGCTGAACCACCTGATCGCCGAGGAGCTGCCGCCCTGCGAGTCGGGCGAGCACGTGTCGAACTCGGACCCGGTGACCGGGCAGGCCGCGTGGTTCGACGTGCGCGTGCGCGTCAGCCGGGCCGAGCCCGCCGCGGCCGCGAGCGCGCCGCAGTTCCCGACGCAGCGGCGCGTGCCCGGGCAGGTCGAGCGGCGCGGCCGCTGGCAGGCCTACGTGGCCGGCATCTTCGGCAAGCGGTGAACGGGGAGGCGTCAGCACCATGACTCAGCTCGCGCTCGTCATCGACCTCAACGTCTGCGTCGGATGCCATGCCTGCGTCACTTCGTGCAAGGAGTGGAACACTTCCGGCTGGGCCGGACCGATGACGGACCAGCGGCCCTACGGCCGCGACCCCAGCGGCACGTTCTTCAACCGCGTCCAGATGTTCGAGGTGGGCACCTTCCCGTTCACCGAGACGGTGCACTTCCCGAAGAGCTGCCTGCACTGCGAGGACCCGCCGTGCGTGCCCGTCTGCCCGACCGGCGCGAGCTACAAGCGGCCCGACAACGGCGTGGTGCTCGTCGACTACGACAAGTGCATCGGCTGCAAGTACTGCTCCTGGGCCTGCCCCTACGGTGCGCGCGAGATCGACGAGAAACTGCGCGTGATGAAGAAGTGCACGCTGTGCATCGACCGCATCACCGACACGTCCCTGCCGCCCGCCGAGCGCAAGCCGGCCTGCGTGCTCGCGTGCCCGACGAGCGCGCGGCTGTTCGGCGACGTGCACGATCCCTATTCGGAGGTGTCGATCGCGATCCGTGAGAACGGCGGCTACCAGCTCATGCCGGAGTGGGGGACGAACCCAGCGAACCACTACCTGCCGCGGCGCAAGACGCGGATGCAGATCCACGAGGACGAGCTGGTGCGCGCCGACAACCCGCTGAAGAAAGAGGCGCCGCTGCCCGCCGCGCAGGGCGAGACCCTCGACGACGTGGCGTGGTGAGGAGACGGTCATGCATCCCGCGTTCTCGGTGATCTTCCTCACGACCCTGATCGGCGCCGGCCAGGGCCTGTTCCTCGCGCTGTACACCGGCCAGGTGTACTCGCTGGCGAATCTGCTGCCCCCCCAGGACGGCACGGCCTTCTACGCCGCCGGCTCGCTGGTCGCGGTCCTGCTGCTGGCCCTCGGCCTGGTGGCCTCGTTCTTCCACCTCGGGCACCCGGAGCGGGGCTGGCGGGCGGCCAGTCAGTGGCGGACGTCCTGGCTGTCGCGCGAGGTGATCCTGCTGCCGGCGTTCATGGGGCTCGTGCTGCTGTACGCCGCAGTCCACCACCTGGGGTTGACCACCCCCTGGCTGGTGATCAAGGACCGCATCCCGGTCGACGCGAGCCTGGTCCTCGGGCTGCTCGGCGCGATCGCGTCCTTCCTGCTGTACTTCGTCACCGCGATGATCTACGCGAGCCTGCGCTTCCTCGAGGAGTGGCACCACTGGCTGACCGTGGCGAACTACACGCTGCTTGGCCTGGCCTCGGGCTTCACGCTGGCCGCCGCCTTCTCGGCCTGGCAGGGGATCGACCTCGTCGCCTTCTACGGGACCTGGGGGGTGGTGTTCACCCTGGCCGCCGCGGCGACCCGGCTGGGCTCGCTGTACCGGAACGCCCGGATCGTCCACAAATCGACGCCGCGCACGGCCATCGGGATCCGTCACACCGAGGTCCGCCAGCGCGCCCAGGGCTTCATGGGCGGGTCGTTCAACACCCGCGAGTTCTTCCACGGTCGGCGGCCGGCCACGCTGCGCACCGTGCGCCTCGTCTTCCCGTTCCTGACCTTCGTGTTCCCCGTCCTGCTGCTCGGCGCCGCCTACCTTCTTGCCTCGCCCTATCTGCCGCTGGCCGCCTTCGCGGTGCAGTACGCCGGGCTGCTGGGCGAGCGGTGGTATTTCTTCGCCGAGGCGCGGCACCCGCAGAACCTCTACTACCAGTCCGTGGCCTGACGCGGCCCGGGGGCGACCGGCCCAGTCGACGGCCGCTTCGCGAAAGCCGATCGCGGTGGCCTTACTCACACATCCTAGAATCGTTCTGAGCTTTGATCGGATTGGCACTGATTTTCACAGAATTAATATCAATAAAACTCGATAAACAATTGATTTTTCGATACAGAAATGGATCTGTATAAATTCTGGCCGATCTGGCGGGATGCCCATGGGGGTGCGGCCTGGCGCCCCTTTGCCAGGGGTTGCCCACACGGTTATCCACAGATCCTGTGAAAAAGGATGCGGGGCCGCGCCCGGCCTCGGGTTGACGGGAGGGACGGTGCCGCCGAACCTAGGCCGAGGCTTGGGCGGGGAACGTCGCCGATGCAGGGGCAGTACGGGGCAGTGGTGGAATCGCCGGTCGGCTGGCTCGGCATCCGGTGCGAGGGTGCCGTGCTGACCGACCTCGAGATCCTCGCCCGCCGGCCAGTCGGGGCCCGGCCCGTGGCGCCGGGCGCCCGGGCGGTCGTGGACGCGCTCCGCGCCTACTTCCGCGGCGACCTCGGGGCGCTGGACCGTCTGCCGGTGAACCCCTCCGGCACCCCGTTCCAGCGCCGCGTGTGGCAGCGTCTGCGGGAGATCCCGGCCGGTCGGACGCTGTCCTACGGCGTCCTGGCGCGGGAGCTCGGCACGAGCGCCCGTGCCGTCGGCGGCGCCTGCCGCGCCAATCCCGTGCCACTGGCGATCCCCTGTCACCGCGTGGTGGCGGCCACCGGGCTCGGCGGCTACTCGGGGGCGCGCGGCGGCGACTGGCTCGAGAAGAAGCGCTGGCTGCTGCGCCACGAGGAAGCGGCGCCGTGACGGCCGGGGAACCGGCCGACATCGCCACCATCGAGCGCTTCGCCGACCTGCTCTGGCTGGAGCGGGGCGTCGCCGCGAACACCCTCGCCGCCTACCGCAGCGATCTGACGCACCTCGGCCGCTGGCTGCGGGAGCGTGGCGTCGCGGGCCTCCTCGCACTGGAACGCGGCGACCTCCTCGAGTACCTCGCGCACCTCTCCGCCCAGGGCCGGCAGGCCCGCTCCGCCGCGCGGCTGCTCTCGACGCTGCGCCAGTTCTACCGGGTCGGGTTGCGCGAAGGCTGGGTCGCGGCCGACCCCACGCTGCGCGTCGAGGCACCCAAACTCGGGCGGCCCCTCCCGAAGACGCTGACGGAGGCGGAGGTGGAGGCCCTGCTCCGTGCTCCCGACACCGCCACGCCGGAGGGCTTCCGGGACAGGGCCATGCTCGAGGTGCTCTACGCCTGCGGGCTGCGGGTGTCCGAGCTGGTCGGTCTGCGCCCGGAGCAGGTGAGCCTCGCGCAGGGGCTCGTCCGCATCGTCGGCAAGGGCGACAAGGAGCGCCTGGTGCCGCTCGGCGACGAGGCCGCACACTGGCTGCGCGAGTTCCACGGGGGTCCCCGGAACGAGCTGCTGGGCGGCCGGCCCTGCGACGCGGTGTTTCCGACCCGGCGTGGCGAGGCGATGACGCGGCAGGCCTTCTGGCTCCGGATCCGGCGGCACGCGGCGACCGCGGGCATAAGCAAGCACCTGTCGCCCCACACGCTGCGACACGCCTTCGCCACGCACCTCATCGATCACGGCGCGAACCTGCGGGTCGTGCAGATGCTGCTCGGCCACAGCGACCTCTCGACGACGCAGATCTACACCTACGTCGCGCGCGAGCGCCTCAAGGCCCTGCACGCGCAGCACCACCCGCGCGGCTGAGGCTCAGTACCCCGTCAGCTCGAGATAGCCGCGGCCGCGGGGTGCCCCGTCGCCCGCGTCGCGCACGTCGACCATGCCCTCCCAGTAGCGCACCGCGAGCATCATCTGCTGGGCGTCGAAGACGGCGGCGACGCGCAGCGGGCGCGCGTCGCCCGGCAGCCGAAGCGTCCACTCGACGGGGTAGCGCCGCCCGTCGCCCGCGGTCCAGTGCCGAACGGGGTGCAGGTCGAGGTCGGGGCCGAGCTCCACCCGCCCGCCCGCGCCGTCGACCAGGCTGCCGCGGCTCATCGGGTCGACCGTGCCGTCCGCGCGCCGCAGGCGGTAGTACATGAGGTCGCGGCCGTCCGCGAGCTGCAGGGCGAGCCAGTCCCAGCCGACCTGATCCTCGCCCAGCGCGCTGCTGCTCCACTCGCGGTCGAGCCAGGACAGGCCGCGCACGGCGTGGCGCACTCCCTCGACAGTGACGTCGCCCTGCGTCTCGAGCCGCGGCAGGGAGTAGTAGTACGAGGCGTTGCCGGGCGCGTCGCTCTTCCGGCTCAACCCGGCCTCGCCCTGCAGGATCGCCGCTCGGGCGGGGCGCAGCGCGAGGTCGAGCGCGAAGTCCTCGGTGGCCGCGCGCAGGCGCCAGGTGGCACCGCCGTCGTCGCTCGTCAGCTGCCAGTCCTCGAGCCAGACGCGCAGCGGGTCGGTCGCGGCGCCCGCCAGTCCCGCGGCACCGCGCGCGAACCGCTCGCTGCCGCGGTGCGTGGCGCTCGCGGCGTCGGAGAGCGCGAGGTGCGCCATCCAGACCTCGCTCGTCGCCCAGGGGGAGGCACGGTGCTCGGGGGATGGATCGAGGCCGATGCGGAAGAACGTCGCCTGATAGCCGAAGCGCCGACCGTCCGCGCCGTCGAGGTTGCCGGTGAGGTACCACCACTCGTTACGGAAGCCGGCGTGCGGGCCGTGGTCCTCGGGAAAGCGGAAGGCTCGCGGGGCCTCGGCGCGCAGGTAGCCCTCGGCCGGCCGGCCGCCGAGCTGCTCGGCGACCGAGAGCGACTCCGGCGGGACGTCGCTGCATCCGGCGAGGGCGAGGCAGAGCGCGAGTGGCAGTCGGTGACGCATGGCACATCTCCGCAACGCACGCGTGCCGGAGCGATTCGCGGCGCAAGGTCCGCTCGACGTTCTCCCGTCGTCGCGCGCGAAGCAGACGGCCGGCGGTGTCGCCACCGCCGGCCGTCGTAGGGTGCTGCCGCGCGTCGGGGATCAGGCGTACTGCTGGGCGACGAAGTCCCAGTTGACGAGCTTCCAGATCTCCTCGAGGTATTTCGGCCGCAGGTTGCGGTAGTCGATGTAATAGGCGTGCTCCCACACGTCGATGGTCAGCAGTGCCTTCTTGCCCGAGGTCATCGGCGTCCCCGCGTTCGAGGTGTTCACGAGCTCGACCGAACCGTCTGCGTTCTTCACCAGCCACGTCCAGCCCGAGCCGAAATTGCCGACGGCCGACGCGCTGAACTTCTTCTTGAACTCGTCGAACGAGCCGAAGGCCTTGTTGATCGCGTCGGCGAGCGCGCCCTTGGGCTCGCCGCCGCCGTTCGGCGACAGGCAGTTCCAGTAGAAGGTGTGGTTCCAGACCTGCGCGGCGTTGTTGAAGATGCCGCCGGACGACTTCATCACGATGTCCTCGAGCGACATGCTCTCGAATTCCGTGCCCGGGATCAGGTTGTTCAGGTTGTTCACGTAGGCCTGATGGTGCTTCCCGTAGTGGTAGTCGATCGTCTCCGCCGAGATCGTCGGCGCCAACGCGTTCTTGTCGTAGGGGAGCGGGGGGAGCTGATGTGCCATGGAACGTCTCCTGTTGCGGCGAGGGTCAAAAAACCTAGAAGATTGCTCAACAATGCCGGCATTCTAAACACCGGCTCCGGGGGCCTGCAACTCCTCGCGCGGCCCCGCGTCGTCGCGCGGCCCGCCTCGGGCGGCGTGAGGATGCGCCCGCGACACGGGTAGAATCGGCGACATCCGTCAACCGGCGCGACGATTCGATCACGATGTGCGGCATCTGCGGTGAACTGCGCTTCGATGGCGCGCCGGCCGACCTCGCGGCCGTGCAGCGCATGACGACGCGGCTCGAGCGGCGAGGGCCCGACCACGGGGGTGCCTACGCCGACGGCGCGCTGGGCTTCGGCCACCGCCGCCTCGCGATCATCGACCTCTCGGAGAAGTCGAACCAGCCGATGGTCGACGCGGGGCTCGGTCTCGCGCTGGTCTTCAACGGCACCGTCTACAACTACCGCGAATTGCGGGCCGAGCTCGCGGCGCGCGGCCACCGCTTCTTCTCCGACGGCGACTCCGAGGTCATCCTCAAGGCCTATCGCGAGTGGGGCGAGCGCTGCCCCGAGCGGCTGCACGGCATGTTCGCCTTCGCGGTGTGGGACATGCGCGCACGCACGCTCTTCCTCGCCCGCGACCGCTTCGGCGTCAAGCCGCTCTACTACGCGCAGGACGGCGCGCGTCTGCGGTTCGCGTCGAACACCCAGGCGCTGCTCGCCGGTGGCGGCGTCGACACGGACATCGACCCGGTCGCACTGCACTTCCAGTTCACGCTGCACGGCGTGGTGCCCGCGCCCTGGACGGTGCTCGCCGGCGTGCGCAAGCTCGCGCCCGCGCACTCGCTCCTCGTGCGCGCCGACGGGAGCGCGACGCTGCGCCGCTACTGGTCGCTGGATGCGACCCGGCCCGCTGCGCCGAAGCGCGACGCCGAGTGGGTGGAGGAGATCCACGTGGCGCTGCGCGAGGCGGTGCGCCGGCGCAGCGAAGTGGCGGACGTGCCGGTGGGGGTGCTGCTGTCGGGGGGGCTCGACTCGAGCCTGCTGGTCGCGCTGCTCGCGGAGGCCGGCGTGCGCGACCTGCGGACCTTCTCGGTGGGCTTCGAGGACCAGCCCGAGGAGAAGGGCAACGAGTTCGAGTACTCGGACCGGGTGGTCGCCCGCTACGGCACGCGCCACCACCGCTTCCTGGTGCCGAACAGCGAGGTCCTGCGGCGCCTGCCGGAGGCGATCGACGCGATGGCCGAGCCGATGTTCGGCCAGGACGCGGTCGCCTTCTACCTGCTGTCGGAGCAGGTGGCGCGCGAGATCAAGGTCGTGCAGTCGGGGCAGGGCGCCGACGAGGTCTTCGGCGGCTACTTCTGGTACCCGCGGATGCTCGCCGACGGCGCGGGCACGCCGCTCGAGCGCTTCCGCCGCCACTACTTCGACCGCGACGACGAGGAGTACCAGCGCATGGTCGGCCCCGCCCTGCGCGGCCCGGACCACACCTCGCGCTACGTCGCCGAGCGGCTCGCCGAGCCGGGCGCGGATACCTTCCTCGACGCCGTGCTGCGCCTGGACGCGACGACACTGATCGTCGACGACCCCGTGAAGCGCGTCGACAACATGACCATGGCCTTCGGCCTCGAGGCGCGCGTGCCCTTCCTCGATCACCACGTGGTCGAGACGGCAGCGCGCTGCCCGCCGGAGCTCAAGCTGCGCGACGAGGGCAAGTACCCCCTCAAGGCGCTCGCCCGCGGACTCCTGCCGGACGCGGTGATCGACCGGCCGAAGGGCTACTTCCCCATGCCGGCGCTGAAGTACGTGCGGGGCGAGTTCCTCGATTTCATGCGGAGCACCCTCGATGCCGCGGCGTGCCGCGGCCGCGGCCTGTTCGAGCGCCGCTACGTCGAGTCCCTGCTCGCCGCCCCGGACATGCACCTGACCCGCATCCGGGGCAGCAAGCTCTGGCACCTCGCGGCGTTCGAGCTCTGGCTGCAGCGCAACGTCGACGGCGCGAGCTGACCCTTGAAAGGCCCGCGGCGAGCCGCACCTTTTACCCGTTGAGACAACCGCGAGGATCTGCGATGGACGTCCTGGACCGCATCCGTGAGCAAGTCGAGAGCCACCCCGTCGTCATCTACATGAAGGGGACCCCCCAGTTCCCGCAGTGCGGCTTTTCCGCCCGGGCAGCCGAGGCCCTGAAGTCGTGCGGCGAGAACTTCGCGTACGTGAACGTGCTCTCCGACCCGGAGATCTTCGAGAACCTGCCGCGCTTCGCCAACTGGCCGACCTTCCCTCAGGTCTACATCAACGGCGAGCTGATCGGCGGCTGTGACATCACGCTCGAGCTCAAGGCCAGCGGCGAGCTGGAGAAGATGGTCAAGGAAGCGGTGCAGGGCGCCGCGGCCGCCGGCGAGGCCGAGGGCTGAGCGCCGCTCACTCGGCGGCCTCCGCGTCGTCCAGCGGCGCCAGCCACGGCCGCTCCGGACAGCAGGCCGCCCACCGGTTGACGATCGCGCAGAACAGATCCGCCGTCCGCTCGGCGTCGTAGATCGCCGAGTGCGCCTGGCGTTCGTCCCAGGCGAGCCCGGCGAGCTGCACGGCGCGGGCCAGCACCGTGTGTCCGAAGGCCAGCGCCGACAACGACACCGTGTCGAGCGTGCTGAACGGGTGGAACGGGTTGCGCTTGATACCTGCGCGGCCAACCGCGGCGTTGACGAAGCCGAGGTCGAAGGCGGCGTTGTGTCCGACCAGGATCGCGCGCCTGCAGCCGCTGGACTTGACCGCACGCCGCACGGTACCGAAGACGCCTTCGAGCCCCTGCCGCTCCGGCACCGCAAGGCGGAACGGGTGGTAGGGGTCGATGCCCGTGAAGGCGAGGGCGCGCGGGTCGAGGTTGGCGCCCGGGAAGGGCACGATGTGCGCGTGCGACGTCTCCGCGGGCTCGAGGCGGCCGTCGCCGTCGGTGCGCAGCGTCACCGCCGCGATCTCGAGGAGCGCGTCGCGCGCGGCG
>JALORY010000076.1 GCA_025458675.1 Gammaproteobacteria bacterium
CCAGCGCGTGCCGACGGTCGACACCTCGAACCCGTTCATCGCGCGCGACATCCCGACGCCCGACGAGAGCTTCGTGATCATCCGCTTCCGCGACCCGCGGAAGCTCGACATCGACTTCCCCTACCTGCTCGCCATGCTGCAGGGCTCGTTCATGTCGCGGCGCAACTCGCTCGTCGTGCCCGGCGGCAAGATGGGCTTCGCGATGGAGGTAGTCCTCGCGCCCATCATCGACCGCATGATGGCCACCCGCGACGGCTGAGAGGCGGGAGAGGCGGGCGCCGGCCAGCCGGCGAGCGCCGCAGAACGAAGGATGCGCCGCCCCCCGGGGCGGCGCGTCGTTTCAGTTCCCCGGCTTTGGCGCGGACGGCAGGGTGAGCGGTACGGTCTTGCCGTTCACCGTGAGCAGGCCGTTGCGCCACAGGGCCGTCGCGGCAAGCTGGCCGCCATCCCGGACCAGCAGCTCCTGCCCGACGAGGCCGGCCACCGCCTCGCGCGCGGCCTCCGCCGACGACGCCTCCACCGCGGCCTCGTCGACCGTTTCGCCCGCCTCCTCGCTGGCGGCTGCGAGTCTCATCGCGGCATCCTGCGCGAGAAAACGCGTCAGCAGCACCTCGGGCACTCGCAGCGAGGCCTTGCCCTCGACCCGCCGCAGGGCGCTCGTGGCGTCCTTGATCTGCGCGAGCCGGAGGCCGACCGACCGCAGCTCGATCTGACCCTCCACCCGACCCTCGGGCGTGTCGACCTGAAGGCGCTCGAGAGCGACCACGGGGTCCTGGGCCAACAGCGCGTCCGCGTTCGACAGCAGCGCGAGCCCGGCGGCCTGCGCGCGCAGCTCGTCCGACGTGGCGCCGACGTCGTCCATCGCCTGCTGGATCCGCGCGAGCGCCTCCGCGGGCAGGCGCGAAACGGCGACGCGCAGCTCCATCGGACCGTAGGTGACGCCGTCCGCCGTGAACTGGCGCAGGCGGTAGTCGGCGCTGCCCTCGACGAGCCCTTCCTTCTCGTCGCTGCGCGCCACCACCTCGAGGCCCGCGAGACGCAGCTCGGTACCGGCCTGGCTGCCACCGAGGCCTTCGACCGCCATCCGCCACTCGCCGAGCGCGAGGCCCGAGGCCGAGCGCCGCATCCCGCCGTCGAGCCGCAGCCCCGTGAGCTCGACGCTCTCGCCCTCGTTCCCCCGCAGGCGCAGCAGCGGCAGCGCGAGGTAGCCGTCCGCGCCGGCCTGGCCGGCCGCCGTCCGCAGCTCGCCCGTGAGCGCGCCGCTCTCGAGCTGCAGCGCCCCGCCTTCGAGGGCCAGCTGCCGGGCGGGCAGGTCGATCACCGTGTAGGTGTCGCCGAGCAGGCCGACGGCCGTACGCACCGGCGCCCGACCGTCGCCCACCAGCAGCGGCGCGTCGCCGACGCGCAGCTCGCTGTCGATGCGCGCGAGCCCGAAGGCCCTGGGCTCCCCCAGGAACGGGCCGTGCGCGATGCGGTTGCGGAAGTGCAGCGCCGCCGTGCTGTCGGGGCCGACCGGCAGCGACGCCGTGAAGCCGGCGTCCGAGCTGAACCAGCCGCGCGCGTAGGTCCGGTCCGTGATCTGGTAGCCGGCGCCGGCGAGCTGATCGACGTACCGGTCGTACTGCCGCTGCGCCTGCATGCCCAGCAGACCGGGCGCAGCGGCGCTGAGCGCCACGATGGCGCCGAGCAGGATCGTGAGTGTCTTGGCGCGCATGGCGTCGGCAGCTCCTGGGTCGGGGGTCGAAGGGAAACGGGAGGGCGCGTCAGGACGCGCCGGCGGCGTACGGCGGCGCGCGGTCGAGCCGCGCGCGCACGCGCGCGACGAGCGTGCGGGCATCCAACCCGACGGCGGCCCGCTGCTCGGCCTGCGTGCCGTGCTCCACGAACGCGTCGGGCAGACCGAGAGTGACGAGCGGCGCGCGGTGACCGCGGCCCGCGAGCAGCTCGGCAACGGCGCCGCCGGCGCCGCCGAGCACCGCGTTCTCCTCCACGGTGACGAGCAGCTCGTGCGTGTCGGCGAGCTCGAGCAGCAGGGCCTCGTCGAGCGGCTTGACGAACCGCATGTTCGCGAGCGTGGCGTCGAGCTCGTCGGCCGCCGGCGCCGTGATCCCGAGCACGCTGCCGAAGGAGAGGATCGCCACCCGGCGGCCGCGCCGGCGCACCTCGCCGGTGCCGATGGGCAGCGGTGGCGCCGCGGCGTCCACCGCCACGCCGGGACCGCCGCCGCGCGGATAGCGCACCAGCGCCGGACCGGGGTAGGCATACGCCGTCTCGAGCATGCGCCGGCACTCGTTCTCGTCCGCCGGCGCCATGACGACGAGGTTCGGGATCGGCCGGGCGTAGCTGAGATCGAACGCGCCGGCGTGCGTCGGCCCGTCGGCGCCGACCAGGCCGGCGCGGTCCACCGCGAGGGTGACGTCGAGGTCCTGCAGCGCGATGTCGTGGATGAGCTGGTCGTACGCGCGCTGCAGGAAGGTCGAATAGACGGCGACGACGGGCTTGAGGCCGTCGCAGGCCATGCCGGCGGCGAGCGTCAGGGCGTGCTGTTCCGCGATGCCCACGTCGAAGTGCCTGGCCGGCCAGCTCTGCGCGAAGCGCACGAGGCCGGAGCCCTCGCACATCGCCGGCGTGATCGCGATCAGGCGCGGGTCCCGGGCCGCCGCGTCGCAGATCCAGTCGCCGAACACCTCCGTGTAGGTCGGCGGACCGCCCTTGCTGGCGAGCTCGCCCGTCGCATGGTCGAAGGGCGCCACGCCGTGGTAGGCGACCGGCTGCCCTTCGGCCGGCTCGTATCCGCGCCCCTTGCGCGTGACCACGTGCAGGAAGCGGGGCCCGCGCATCGCCCGCATGTTCGAGAGCGTCTCGACCAGCAGCGGCAGGTCGTGGCCGTCGATGGGGCCGATGTAGTTGAAGCCGAGCTCCTCGAACAGGGTGCCGGGCATCACCATGCCCTTCATGTGCTCTTCCCAGCGGCCCACCAGTTCCCGCAGGCCCGGCGCGATGCGCAGCGCGCTCTTGCCGCCGTTGCGGACGCGGTTGTAGAAGCGGCTCGAGAGGACGCGCGCGAGGTAGTTGCTGACCGCGCCGACCGGCGGCGAGATCGACATGTCGTTGTCGTTCAGGATGACGAGCAGGTCCAGGTCCAGCGCGCCGGCGTGGTTGAGCGCCTCGAAGGCCATGCCTCCCGACAGGGCGCCGTCGCCGATGACGGCCACCACCTGGCGCGTCGCGCCGAGACGCTCCGCCGCGATCGCCATGCCGAGCGCCGCGCTCACCGACGTGCTCGAGTGCCCCGTGCCGAACGCGTCGTAGGGTGACTCGCTCCGCTTGGGGAAGCCCGACAGCCCGCCCTGCTGCCGCAGCGTCGCCATCTGCTGACGGCGACCCGTGAGGATCTTGTGGGGATAGGCCTGATGGCCGACGTCCCAGACCAGGCGGTCCTCGGGCGTCGCGAACACGTAGTGCAGGGCGATCGTGAGCTCGACCACGCCGAGACCGGCCGCAAAGTGCCCGCCGGTGCGCGAGACCGACTCGATGAGGAAGCGCCGCACCTCGTCGGCCAGCACGGGCAAGTCGTCCGGCGCCAGGCGGCGCAGGTCGGCCGGGCTGTCGATCGCGTCGAGCAGCGGGAAGCGGGCGGTGCCGGCGCGGCTGGCGGGCATCTCGGGCATCCGGAGGCGTCGGGGTGTCGGCGGGGGGAGAATTCTAACCCATGGCGCGCCTTTGATTACCGGGCGGGCTGTGACAGCATCCCGGCCCGGAGGGCCTGGTGTCCTCGGTCGTACGGACGATGTGGCTGCGAGCCTTCTGGCGTGTCCTGCAACTCTTCGCGCACCTGCTCGTCGGAGCCGTGCTCACGCTCGCGCTCGCCCGCCGCAACGCCGACGGTTCCTACCGCTACCGGCCCGACGTCGTGCACTGGTGGCACGGCCGGGCCTGCCGGATCCTCGGCATCCACGTCGACGTGAGCGGCACGCTGCCCGACGGCGCGGCCCTGCTCGTCGCGAACCACGTCTCCTGGCTGGACATTCCGGTGCTGGGGAGTGCCGGCCCGATCGCGTTCCTGTCCAAGGCCGAGGTGCGGGACTGGCCGGTGATGGGCTGGCTGGCCGCCGCCGCGGGCACCCACTTCATCGCGCGCGGCAGCGGGGAGGCCTCTTCCGTGGGGGAACGCATGGGAAACCACCTGCAGGCGCGCGGCTGTCTCGCGCTCTTTCCGGAAGGCACGACGACGGACGGTCGGCAGGTGAAACCCTTCTACCCGCGGCTGCTCGGCGCGGCCGTCACCGCCGGCGTGCCGGTCGTGCCGGTCGCGCTGCGCTACCACCGCGACGGCGCGCTCGATCCGATCGCGCCCTTCGTCGGCGAGGAGACGCTCGCGAGCCACCTGCGGCGCACCCTGTGCGCCCGGCGCTTCGACGTGCAGGTGGTGTTCGGCGCTGCGCTCGACCCGTCCCGGTTCGACCGCCGCTCGCTGGCGCGGCGCGCACACGACGAGGTCGTGGTGGCCCTCGCGCGGCTCGGCGGGGACGGGGAGACGCACCAGGCGGGCGACTGATGCCCTCGGCGCACCGCCCGGCGGTTTGCGCGACGCCGCGGTAATCCCGTAGCCTTCCCGGTCTCGCGAACGGAGACGGACCTTGGCGGAACTCCACTACACCGACCTCGGCGACGGGATCTACTGCATCGAGACGGGCCTCTACCGGCACGGCCTCGCGGCGTGCTACCTGGTGCGCGAAGGCGATCGCGTCGCCTTCGTCGACACCGGCACGACCCACACCGTGCCCTGGCTGCTCGAGATCCTGGCGGACCTCGGGCTCGGCGCCGGCAACGTCGACTACGTCATTCCGACCCACGTCCACCTCGATCACGCCGGTGGCGCCGGCGAGCTCATGCGCCGCTGCCCGAAAGCGACGCTGATCGCGCACCCCAAGGGCGCGCCGCACCTCATCGAGCCCAGCCGGCTCGCGGCAGGCGCGACCGAGGTGTACGGCCCCGCCGCCTTCGCCAAGGACTTCGGCGAGCTGGTGCCGGTGCCGGCGGAGCGCGTCGTGATCGCCGAGGACGGCCACGTCGTCGACCTCGCCGGCCGCCGCCTCGTCTTCGTCGACACGCCGGGCCACGCCAACCACCACGGCTGCGTCTGGGACGAGCGCTCACGGGGCTTCTTCACCGGCGACACCTTCGGGATCTCGTACCGCGAGCTCGATACCGCCGCCGGCCCGTTTCTCTTCGCGCCGACCACCCCGGTGGCCTTCGACCCCGAGGCCTGGCTCGCGAGCGTCGACAAGCTGATGGCCCGCGCGCCGCGCGCCATGTACCTGACGCACTACTGCCGCGTCACCGCGCCGGAGACGCTGGTCGGGGACCTGCGGCACAGCATCCGCGCGCTCGCCGACCTCGCCGTCGCCGAGGAGTCCGGCCCGTCCGACGACCGCGAGCAGCGCCTGCGCACCGCGGTCGGCAACCTGCTCGTCGCCGACGCGCGCCGGCACGGCTGCCGCCTCGACGAGGCGGAGATCCGCGCGCTGCTCGCCGTCGACACGGCGCTCAACGCCCAGGGCCTCGAGGTGTGGCTCAGGCGCCGGGCGCGGCGCGGCGCAGCGGCCTGAGCGCGGCCACAGACGACAGACGGCTGCGCGTAACCCCGATCTCGACGACACACGCCATGAAGCACCGCACCGACGACCTGCGCATCCGCGAGATCAAGGAGGTCCTGCCGCCGCGCGACGTGCACGCCGCGTTTCCGACGAGCGAGGCAGCGGCGCTCACCGTGCACGAGACGCGCCGGCAGATCCACGAGATCCTGCACGACGAGGACGACCGGCTGTTGGTCGTGATCGGGCCGTGCTCGGTTCACGACGTGGCGGCGGCGAAGGAGTACGCGAGCCGCCTCAAGCCGCTGCGCGACGAGCTCGCGCGCGATCTGCTGGTGGTGATGCGCGTGTACTTCGAAAAGCCTCGCACCACGGTCGGCTGGAAGGGTCTCATCAACGACCCGAACCTCGACGGCACCTTCGAGATCAACAAGGGGCTCCTGCTCGCACGCCAGCTGCTCCTCGAGCTCGACGAGATGGGCCTGCCGGCGGGCACGGAGTTCCTCGACCTCATCAGTCCGCAGTACATCGCCGACCTGGTCAGCTGGGGCGCGATCGGCGCGCGCACCACCGAGAGCCAGGGCCACCGCGAACTCGCCTCCGGGCTGTCGTGTCCCGTCGGCTTCAAGAACAGCACCGACGGCGGGCTCGGGATCGCGGTGGACGCGATCCGCGCCGCGCGGCGGCCGCACGTCTTCATGTCGGTGACGAAGGAAGGGCAGTCGGCGATCTTCTGCACCGCGGGCAACGAGGACACGCACGTCATCCTGCGCGGCGGCTCGCGCCGGCCGAACTACGACACCGAGAGCGTGAACATGGCCGCGGAGGAGATGGAGGCGGCGGGCCTCGCACCGCGGCTCATGATCGACTTCAGCCACGCCAACAGCCGCAAGCGGCCGGAGCGCCAGGTGGACGTCGGCCGCGACGTCGCCGGCCAGATCGCGCGCGGCGACCGGCGAATCGTCGGCGTGATGATCGAGAGCCACCTGGTCGCCGGCCGTCAGGACGTCATCGACGGCGGACCGCTCGTCTACGGCCAGAGCATCACCGACGCCTGCCTCGGCTGGGACGACAGCGCGCGGCTGCTGCGCCTGCTGGCGGCCGCGGTCCGCGAGCGCCGCGCGCAACCCTGACCGCCCCTCGGGGCGCTCGGATCAGACCCTCTTCCACGCCGCTGGAGCGGGCGAGCCGCAGAACCGGCGGGGGGCGGGAAGCCATCCGGCATTCGAAATCCCGGCAGCGTCTGGATCGCCACGGCCCTTCGGGCCTCGCGATGACGACTCAACCCGCACGGCGACGGCTCGGGCCTCGCGACGACGACTCAACCCGCGCGGTGACGACTCAACCCGCGCGAGGACGCGTCAGCGAGGCGACTCCTCACTCGGTCTCGAAACCGGCCATCCGGTACCAGTAGGCGGCCTGTTCCGCATCCTTCGGCACGCCCCTGCCCTCCTCGTAGAGCAGGCCGAGGGTGGTCATCGAGCCCTGCAGTCCCTGCTCCGCCGCGCGGCGGAACCAGTCGGCCGCCACCGTCTCGTCCCTGCCGGCACACTCGCCTTCGAGGTACATGAAGCCGAGGCCGTGCTGGGCGAGTCCGTGACCGGCTTCGGCCGCAGCGCGCATGTACCGGTAGGCCTGATCGGGGTTGGCGGTCATGCCGAGCCCGTTCTGCATCATGATCGCCATCCGGTACTGCGCCTCCACGTCGCCCTGCTCCGCGAGCGGCGACAGCAGGCGCGCCGCCCGTGCGAAGTGCTTCGCCTCGAAGGCGGCGAGGCCGCTCGCCATCGTCATCTCGCGATCACCCACCGTTTCGCTCACGACCCTACTCCCCGGGGCGGGAGCCCCGTCACGAAAAAGGTTGCCCTTATAGCACCGCGTCGCGCGGCGCCCCACCGGGCGAA
>JALORY010000023.1 GCA_025458675.1 Gammaproteobacteria bacterium
GCGACCAGCGCGCTCGTGACCACCCCTGCGGCCGTCACCGACTCCACTCTGACCTGGCGGTTGCCGGGCAGGATCTCGACGACCTTGCCCTGCATCAGCTTCACCCCGTAGAGATCGCGCAGCCGCGCGAGCGGCAGCGCGAGCTGGGCGTACGAAAGGCGCGCGTTCAGCACGAGGTTGCTCATGATGCACGAGACGTGCGCGGCGTTCGGGTCGATGAGCGTGACCGGGACCGGCGTCGCTCCGGCCCCCGCGCTCCACAGGCGCAGGTACTTGGCGACCGTCGCACCGGCGTAGCCGCCGCCGACGACGACCACGGGGTCCTGGTCGCCCGCGCTCGCGAGCGGCGGAATCGACGCGAGGGCGGCGCCGGCCGAGGCGAGCTTGATGAAATTACGGCGTGAGATGGGCATCGTCGCGTCCTCCGGTCAGTCGTCCGAGCCGGAGCCGGCCGGCTTCGGCAGCGCGCTGTAGTAGGCGGCGATGCGCCGGATCTGGTCGCGCGTGTAACCCTTGGCCTGGTGCTCCATGATGTCCTCGGGCGTCGCGTCCGCGAGCATCTCGAGCAGCTCGCCGCTGAGCTCGGACGCGCTTTCGCCCGCGATGCTCTCCATGCCGCCAACGGCGGCCCCGAAGGTGCCGTGGCACTGGGCGCACTGCGAGGCGAGCAGGCGGTTGACCATCGGATCGTCGGCAGCTGCCGCAGCGGTCGCCGCGGTCAGCGCAATCCCGGCGGCTGCCAGGAGCAGGGTCTGCGGGGTTCGCATGGCAAGTTCTCCTTTTTCTCGTTTTGTCAATGAAAACCATCAACGGCATCGGGATATTAGCACTCGCCGATGCTCGAGCGATCACGGGGTTCGTGACGCCCTCCGCAGATTCCGCCGGCCGCCACGCCCAGCCGGCCGCCCTACGGTTTTCCGGGCATCCGCCGATAGACCCCTCGCGCCGCCCGGGACAGCGGCCGAGAGCGACCCCCGAGACCCGCGGATCACAGGACCCATGCTGAGCGCCAACGCCACCACTCCTCTCCACCGCCCCGACGGTGCCGCGGCGGGCAACCCGGCGGAGCGGGCATTCCGCTTCCTGCAGGAACTGGCCGCCGACCTGTCGCAGGAGGCGATCACCTTTCCGACCTTCGTGGACGCGACGATCAGGATCGGCCGGGCGCTGGACGACCCGACGATGGACGCCGACCGGCTGGCGCTGGTGGTCAGCAGCGAGCCGCTGCTCGCCGCGAAGCTCGTGCAGCTCGCCAATTCGGTCTCCTTCAACCCCGCCGGCAGGAAGATCGCCGACGTCAAGACCGCCGTGACGCGCGTCGGCTTCACCTCCGTGCGCAGCACGGCGGCGGCGGTCGCACTCGCGCAGGTGCGCGAATCCAACGACCTCAAGGAGTTCCGTCCGGAGGCCGAGCGGGTTTGGCGCCACAGCATCGACGTCGCCGCAAACGCCTACGTCCTCGCGCGCACGGTCCCGTCGATGCGACCGGACGAGGCGCTGTTCGCCGGCCTGGTGCACGACATCGGGCGCTTCTATCTGCTCGCCCGCGCGACGCGCTACCCCGAGCTCACCGCTTACCGCGACGAGCTCGACTCGGTCATCCTCGAGTGGCACCCCGCGATCGGCCAGGCCATCCTGCAGCAGCTCTCGCTGCCCGAGAACCTGACCACCGCGGTCGCCGAGCACGAGGTCAGCGCCCCCCGCGTACCCGCGCGCAATCTGACCGACCTCGTGGTCCTGGCCAATCTCGCCGCCCGCGTCCGCGAGGGACGCGCACCCTTGGAGCCCGGTGCCGGTCTCGCGGCCGACTCGCCGGTGATCAAGGTGCTGGACGACGCGAGGGCCGAGCTGGCGGCGCTCACCGCCGCGCTGCGCTAGCGCCGCGTCATTCGCTTCAGTTCGCGTCGTGCCGGCCGATCACGCTTCGGGTCGTGCACGTCGCCGAGGGCGCGGAGTTCATCCCATGCGAATCAGGGGTCTTCTGTTCTGCGCCTTGGGCGCCTGGCTCGCCACGGCGGGCTGCGCCGCGGCGCACGATCTTCCGGAGGTGCAGGCCGCCGGCGTCCTGCGTCACCTCGGGGTGCCGTACGCGAACTTCGTCTCGGGCAGTGGCGACGGGCTCGACGTGGAGCTGATCCGCGGGTTCGCCGCGCACCTCGGCGTGCGCTACGAGTTCGTCGCCACCGACTGGAAGAATGCCTTCGGGGATCTCACGGGCCACCATGCCCGCGGCGCGGGGACGCAGGCCGAGCTGCTCGACGCGACGCAGATCCGGGGCGACCTGCTCGCCAACGGCGTCACCGTCCTCGACTGGCGGCGCCAGATCGTCGACTTCTCGCAGCCGACCTTCCCGTCCGGCGTCTGGCTCATTGCGCGGGCAGACGCGAGCGTCGCGCCGATCCGGCCGAGCGGCGACCTGAGCCGCGACATCGCCGAGGTCAAGACCACCCTCGGCGGGCGCAGCGTGCTCGCGCTCGAGAACACCTGCCTCGACCCGAGGCTCTACGCCGTGGCGGAGACGGGTGCGGAGGTGCGGCTGCTGCCCCACGTGCGCAACCTCAACGAGATGGCGCCCGCCGTGCTGCGCGGGGACGCCGAGACGAGTCTCCTCGACGTCCCGGACGCCCTCGTCGCCCTCGAGCGGTGGCCGGGGGAGATCAAGGTGATCGGGCCCGTCTCGGACCGTCAGCTCATGGGCGTCGCCTTCCGCAAGACCTCGCCGCTGCTGCGCGAGGCCTTCGACCGCTACCTCGCGATGGTCCGTGGCGACGGCAGATACCGGAAGCTGGTGGAGAAGTACTACCCCGCGGTGCCCGACTACTTCCCGGAGTTCTTCGCGAGCCGATGACCGGCAATCACCCCGGGGAGCGCAGGCGCGACGGCCTCGGGCTCGTCCCGATGGCCGCGACCATCGCGGTCCTCGCCTACGTGCTGCTCCTTCTGCTCGTCACCTTCGTCGCGCAGCGCAACCTGCGCGAGTCCGTGGTCGAGCAGCAGCGCCACGCACTGGAGAAGACGGCGTCGGCGTTCGGCTACTTCTTCGACGAGCGACGCCGCGACCTCGAGCGGCTGCGGGAGGACCGCACCCTCGAGGGCTTCTTCGCCAACCGGGCGCTCGGGATGTCGATGGAGTACGGGCTGCAGGCGAGCCTGCGCAACGTCGAGCGCAGCCTCGCCCGCTTTGCCGACGCGACGCGGATCAACGGCTGGCCCGTGTTCCGCCGCCTCGTGCTCCTCGACGCGGCGCACCAGCCGCTCGCGGACACCGCACCGGAGCTCGGTCCGGTGACGCTGCGGCTGTCGGCAGATGGCGCGGCGAGCAAGTCGGTGGAAGTGGTGGTCGAGCACGCGCGCGGGGAGGCCATCGTCTCGCTGCAGGCGCTGCACGAGCACAAGGGGTGGACTGCCGGTTACCTCGTCGCCTGGGTCGACCAGGACACGGCCTTCGACGAGCTCGCCCGCCACGCCGACGTCCCGGTGAGCGGCGCGATCGAGCTGCTCGACGCGGACGGGCGGTGGGTGGCGGGGATCGACCGCCGGGCAGAGCGCGACGCGATGCCGGCGGAGGTCGTCGCCGCGGCGGAGCTGGCGCAGTCGCCGCTGGCGGGCGAGCGCGACGACGCCGCGCTGCGCGCCCCCGTGCCCGGGGCGCCCTTCGAGCTCGTGGCCCCGAGCCCTCGGACGAACGACTACCTGACGTCCGGCTGGCTCACCTTCTCGCTCGGCCTGCTCGCCCTGCTCGTGCTCGCTGCCGCCGCGGCGACGCAGCGCGCCCGCACGCAGAACCTGCTGCTCGAGGCCCGGGTCGAGGAGGCGAAGCGGCAGGAGGAGGGTCTCAGCCAGAAGAACGCGCGTCTCGAGGAAGAGATGCGGATGCGCGTGCAGTACGAGGAGCAGCTGCTGCGTCAGGCGAACTACGACCAGCTGACGGGGCTGCCGAACCGCACGCTGGCGATCGACCGGCTGAACCAGGCCATCGCCCGGGGCCAGCGCGCGGGGTCGCACGTCGCCGTGCTCTACCTCGACCTCGACCGCTTCAAGAACGTCAACGACACGCTCGGGCACTCCGCGGGCGACGAGCTCCTGATCAACGCCGCACGGCGACTCGCCGGCGTCGCGCGGGGCGGAGACACGGTGGCGCGCCTGAGCGGCGACGAGTTCCTGGTGATCGTTGCCGACATCGAGCCGGGCAGCAGCGCGGAGAAGGCGGCGGAGCGGGTGGCCGAGTCCGTCCTGCGCAGCTTCTCGGAGCCCTTCACGGTGGCCGGCCAGGAGTTCTTCGTCTCGATCAGCGTCGGCATCGCCGTGTTCCCGGAAGACGGACAGCGCGCGGAGCGGCTGTTGCAGCACGCCGACACCGCGCTCTACCAGGCCAAGGAGGAGGGACGGCACGCCTTCCGGTTCTTCACGCCCGACATGAACCGGCGCGCGCAGCAGCGGGCAGGGATCGAGGGACACCTGATCCACGCCATCGAGCGCAACGAGCTGAGCCTCGTCTACCAGCCGATCGTCTCCCTGCGCACGGGCCGCCCGGTGGCCCTCGAGGCGCTCGTGCGGTGGTCCTGCCCGTCGCTCGGCGTCGTGCCGCCGTCGCTGTTCATTCCTCTCGCCGAGGAGACGGGGCTGATCCAGGACATCGGCGAGTGGGTCCTCGAGCAGGCGATCGCCGGGCTGGCCGCGTGGCACGCCGAACCGTCGCTGCGCATCGCCGTCAACGTCTCCAGCCGGCAGCTGCGCAATCCGAAGCGCTTCCTGCGCGCGGTCGAGGTCGCCCTCTACCGGAACGGCCTCAGCCCCACGCAGCTCGAGCTCGAGCTCACCGAGCGCCTGCTGCTCGAGGAGCTGCCGGAGACCTCGCGGGCGCTGCGCGAGCTCGACGAGGCCGGGGTACGGCTCTCCGTCGACGACTTCGGCACGGGCTACTCGTCGCTCGGCTACCTGAAGCGCTTCCCGGTCGACGTGCTCAAGATCGACCGCAGCTTCGTGAGCGGCGTGCTCAAGGACGGCAACGACGCGGCGCTCGTCAGGGCGATCCTCGCCATGGCCCACGCCCTGCGGCTCGACGTGGTGGCGGAGGGGGTGGAGGCGGAGGCGCAGGCGGAGTTCCTCCACGCCAACGGCTGTGCCTGCGCGCAGGGATACTGGTTCAGCATGCCGCTGCCGGCGACGGACGTGCCGCAGTACCTCGCCGCGACCGCGCTGCCGGAGCGACGCACCGCCTGAACGCGACCGGCGCGGCCCTCAGGCCGCCGGGGCGGCCCGAAGGCGCCAACGCGCGAGCCGGGCGTGCGCCGACTCGTGCAGCGACAGCAGCGCCGGGGTGAAGATCAGCACGAGGACCGTGGCGAAGCCGACGCCGAAGGCCAGCGACACCGCCATCGGGATGAGGAACTGCGCCTGCAGGCTGGTCTCGAAGACCAGCGGCCCGAGACCGACGACCGTGGTCGCCGAGGTGAGCAGCATCGCGCGCAGCCGCGAGCACGCCGCCTCGACGAGGGCCTCGTCCACCGTCATGCCCCCGTGGCGCAGCTCCTGGTACATGCTCACCAGGATGATGGCGTTGTTCACCACGATGCCCGAGAGTCCGAAAAGACCGAACAGCGAGAGGATCGTGAGGTCGATGCCGAGCAGCCAGTGCCCGACGATGGCGCCGACGAGGCCGAGCGGGATCGAGGTCATGACCACCAGCGGCCAGCCCCAGCTGGAGAACACCGCCGCGAGGATCAGGTAGATGAGGCCGAGACCCAGCACGAGACCGAGCTTCATGTCCGCCAGCGTCTCGCGCTGGTCGGCGGCGCGGCCCTCGAAGCTGTACTCCACGCCGTAGCGCTCGACGATCCGGGGCAGCGCCGACTTCTCGAGCGCCGCGCGCACGTTGTCCGGCGTGCTGAGCGCGCGATTGACGTCCGCGGACACCTCCACCGCGAGCCGGCCGTTGGCGTGCCGCAGCGCCTCGAAGCCACGCTGCGTCTCCCACGCCGCGACCGTCGGCAACGGCACGAACTGCCCGCTCGGCACGCGCACCATCAGCCTCTCGAGGGCATCGAGGCGCTCGCGCTCGCCCCGCGGCAGCAGCACCCGCACCTCGAGCTCGTCCTGGCCGACCTGCACCAGCTGCGCGAGGTGGCCGTCGAAGGCCGCGCGCAGCTGCCGGCCGAGCGACTCGGTGGTGAGGCCGAGGGCGAGACCGGCCGGCGCGACCCGGTAGATGAGCTGCTCGCGACCGAAGGGCATGTCGTCGACCATCTCGGCCGCGCCGGGGACCGTCCGCAGGGTCTCGGCCAGCTCGAGGGCCGCCGCCTTGAGCGCCCCGCCGTCGTCGCCGACGAGCCGGACGGTGAGGTCGCGGCCGGGCGGCCCGCCGCGCCGCGAGGACAGCACCAGGCTCTCGAGCCCGCCCGGCATGCGGACGTTCGCGCGCCAGGCGGCGAGGAAGGTCTCGTTGCGCACGTCCCGCCGCTCGGAGGGCACGAGCTCCACCAGCACGGACGCGAGCTGGTCTCCTCTCGCCTGCGCGCCGGCCTCCACCGCCACGGTCGTCCCCAGGCGCGCGACCGCCGACTCCACGAGCCCACCGCCCAGCTCCGCCTCCGTCGCCCGCAGCGCACGCCCGAGCTCGTCGAGAAAGGCGGCGCTCTGCTCGCGCGGCGTGCCGGCGACGAAGGTCGCGTTGGCGAAGACGATCTGCGCCTCGGGCGTGGGGAAGAAGACGAACTGGATGCGGCTGCCGGCCAGCAGCCCGACCGCGAGCAGCATCAGCGCGGCGACGGCGCTGACGGTGAAGCCGCGGTAGCGGACGGCGGCGATGACGAGCGGCCGGTACAACCCGTCGCGGAACCGATCGAACCCCGCGTCGACGCGCCGCCGCCAGCGCGGCACCTCCGCCTCGACGTGGTGCTCGAAGGCCGCGCGCAGGTGCGAGGGCATCACCAGGAACACCTCGATGAGCGAGGCGACGAGGACCATGATCGCGACGAAGGGGATGTCGCCGAGGATGTTGCCCATGACGCCGCCGACCATCATCAGCGGCAGGAACGCCGCGACCGTGGTGAGGGCCGACGCGGTCACCGGCCAGAACATACGCCGCGCGCCGGCGATGGCGGCCTCGGCGGGGGCCATGCCCATCCGGAAGCGGGACTCGGCGTACTCGCCGATCACGATGGCGTCGTCGTCGATCACGCCGAGCGTGAGCAGCAGACCGAACAGGCTGATCATGTTGATCGTGCCGCCGAAGGCCCACAGCAGCGCCAGGGCGGCGAGGTAGGCCGTCGGGATGCCCATCGCGACCCACAGCGCCACGCGGCCGGGCAGGAACAGGTAGAGGAGCAGCAGCACCAGCGTGAACCCCTGCAGGCCGTTGTCGACGAGCAGGTCGATGCGGTCGCGGATGAGCTGCCACTGCGCGTCGAGCAGGTCCACCTGGATCGACGGCGGCAGGGTCGGGCGGGTGTCGCGCAGCCACTCGTCGAGGACCCGAGCCGCGCGCAGCGAGTGGCCGCTCTCCGCCCGCTGCAGCGTCATCTCGACGGTCGCCGGGGCCGCCGCGCCGTCCCCGCCCGCCACCTGACGCAGCGCGAGGCTCGCCGGCCGGGCCTCGCGGACGATCACCGCGACGTCGCCGAGCCGCACGACGCCGCGCTCGTCGCTCAGGACCGGGAGGTCCTCGAAGCCGAGCGCGTCGCGGCGCTGCTCGAGGCTGCGCAGCTCCCGCGCCCCGTCCGCCTCCCCCGCTATCCCCGAAGGGATGTCGCGGGCCAGCCGGTTCACCTGGTCACCGATGCCGTCGAGCGACAGCCCCAGCGTCTCCAGCACGCGTCCGGGCACCTCGATCGCGATGCGCTCCTCCGGCAGCCCGGCGAGGTCGATGCGGTCGATGCCGCGCGCCAGGAGCTCGCGCTCGAAGCGCCTCACCCAGGGCCGCAGGTCCTGCAGGCTCTGTCCCGAGACGAGCAGGCGCGCGATCGGCTCGTAGCGCGAGACCCGGCTGACCTGAGGCGTCTCGGCGTCCTTCGGCAGGTTGCGGAACTCGTCGACGCGCTGCCGCACCTGGTCGAGCGCGAGCAGCGGGTCGGCGCCCTCCACCAGCTCGATCGAGAGACTCGCCACTCCCTGGGCCGAGGTGGAGGTGAGCTTCTTCAGACCGTCGACGTTCTTGAGGCGCTCCTCCAGCGGTGCCGTGATGCCCGCCTCGACGTCCTCGGCCGCCGCGCCGCTCCAGACGACCCGCACCGAGACGACGTCGAGCGCGAACGTGGGAAAGAACTGGATGTTCATGCGTAGCAGCGCCACGCCCCCCAGCACGAACAGGAGCAGCATCAGCAGGTTCGCGAGCAGCCGGTGCCGCGCGAAGACCGCGATCAGCCCCCGTCTCATCGCGCGCCCTCGACCTTGAGCCCCTCCACGGCGTTCGGGAGGTGGGTCGCGAGGATGCGGGTGCCCGCGGCGACCCCGGGGGCGCGCACGAGCACGCGGCCGCCGTCCGCGGTGTCGAGCTCCCCCACGCGTTCGACCGGGACCCCGCGCAGCCGGCCGTCCTCGACGACGAAGATGCGGTTGCCGCCGTGCAGCGCGGCGAACGGCAGCGCGAGCGTGCCGTCGGCCGGCGTGCGGTCGAGGGCGAGGTCGACGAAGGCGCCGAGCGGCACTTCCGTGTCCGGCGCGAGGCGGAGCAGTGCGTCGACCCCGCGGGCCTCGGCCTCGCCCCCCAGGCGCTCGAGCGTCGCGGTGAGCGCCCGGCCGGCGTACTCGCCACGCGCCCGCAGCGCCTGGCCGGCCGCGAGCGCCGCCCGCAGCTCCTCGCTCCGGTTGCTGGGGACCTTCGCCCGGACGTAGAGGCCGTCGACGGGGTAGAGCACGAGGATCGCCTGGTTGGGCTGGAGCTGATCGCCCGCCGCGGACTCGACCCGGCCGATGCGGGCCGCAAAGGGCGCGACGACCTCCGCTCGCGCGGCGTCGCGCTCCGCCTCCTCCAGCTTCGCCTGCAGCGAGGCCAGCCGGGCAGGGTGCTCGGCGAGCGCCTGCTCGCGCAGGGTCACGGCCAGCTGAGCCCGCGCGAGCTGCTGGCGCGCCTCGTCGACGCTCGACTCCGAGGCGAGGCGTTGCGCCTGCACCTTGTCGGCGCGGGCCACGGCGTTCTGGGCGAGCCGCAGGATCTCCTGTTCCTGGGCGAGCGCCTCGCGATCGTGGCGTTCCCTGAGCCGCTCCTTCTCGAGCTCCGCGCGGGCCTGCGCGAGCCGGGGCTCGAGGTCGCGGGGGTCGAGCCGCGCCAGGAGCTCGCCGGGCGCCACCCGGTCGCCGTCCCGCACGCGCACCTCGAGCAGCCTGCCCGCCACCGGCGCGGCGGCGCGGACGCGGTCGGGCGCCTCGACCCGGCCGTAGAGGCGGAGCACCGGCTGGTGTGCCGCGGGCGCGGCGGCGAGCGTCTCCACCCGCCAGACCCGCTCGCGCGGCTCGACGACCGGGGGCTTCGGCGCGGTGGCCTTGAGCGCGGCGAAGCCGGCGACACCGGCGACGATCGGCAGGATGGGCAGGGCTCGGCGCAGCAGGGGATGCATGGGGGCAGCAGGCGAATCCGCAGTGGCGACGACCTGGCGCGGGATGCTAACCGAGTCCGCCGGGCGTCGTTGTTTTTGCGATTGTACAGTTTTTGTATAAATATAGCGTTATGCGCACCCCGATCCCCCTGCCCCGCCTCGACCTCCGCCGCGCCCGGCCGGACGACACCCCGGCCGTCGCGTCGCTGGTGCACGACGTCTGGCACGAGACCTACGGACGGGCGCTGCCTCGACCGGTGGTCCTGACGCACTCGGCCGCCCACGTGGCGGAAGAAGTCGCCCTGCGCGTCGGCCACGGCTGGGTTGCCTGCGTCGGCGAGCGCATCGTGGGCTACTGCGCCACCGCGGCCAATTGCGTGGAGGACCTGTGGGTAGCCCGGCGCTACCGGCGGCGCGGCATCGGCCGCGCCCTGCTCGCGCTGGCCCTCGCCGACCTCCGGGAGCGCGGCTACCAGTCGGCCCAGGCGGGGTGCGAGGACTTCAACGCACCAGCACGGGAGCTGCTCGCCCGCGAGGGCTGGACGGTCATCGGCAGGGAGCCGGTCGACCTCGGCACGGGCCGCCTCGCCAACGCCCTGCTCTACGCCCGATCGCTGAACGCCGCGACGGCCGCCGCCGAGGTCCCGTCGCCGTGACCCGGCAGAGTCCCGTCCCCGAGCAGCGGGCGAGCCGCCTCTGGCAGCTCGGACGGCTCGTCGGCGGCATCGCGGGCGGCGTGTTGAGCGAGGGCGCGCGTCAGCTCGCCGCGGGGAAACGCCCCTCGTCCGCCGACGTCCTGCTGACCCCCGCCAACGCGGCGCGGCTCGCCGACCGCCTGGCGGAGATGCGGGGCGCGGCGATGAAGGTGGGCCAGCTCCTTTCGATGGAAGCCGGCGAGTTCCTCCCGCCCGAGTTCACGCGCGTCCTCGCAGTGCTGCGCGAGCAGGCGCACGCGATGCCGCTGGGCCAGGTCAACGCGGTGCTGAAGCGCGCGTGGGGCGAGGACTGGGCGGCCGGGTTCCGCCGCTTCTCCTTCACTCCCCTCGCCGCGGCATCCATCGGCCAGGTGCACGAGGCCGAGACCCGCGACGGCCGACGCCTCGCGATCAAGATCCAGTACCCCGGGGTACGCGCGAGCATCGACAGCGACATCGAGAACGTCGCGGCGCTGCTGCGCCTGTTCCGCCTGCTGCCCCGCGAGATCGACTTCCAGCCGCTCCTCGACGAGGCCAGGCGACAGTTGCACGAGGAGGCGGACTACCTGAGCGAGGCCGGCCACATCGCGCGCTACGCCGCGCTGGTCGGCGACGTACCGGAGCTCGCGGTGCCCACGGTGGATGCGCAGCGCACCACGGCGGAGGTGCTGGCGATGTCGTTCGTGCCGGGCGCGCCGATCGAGGCGCTCGCCGAGGCGCCGCAGGAGACGCGCGACGCGGTGGCGACGCGGCTGTGGGCGCTGGCGCTGCGCGAGGTCTTCGATTGGGGCGTCGTGCAGACGGACCCGAACTTCGGGAACTACCGCTACGACGCCGAGACGGCGCGCATCGGGCTGCTGGACTTCGGCGCCACGCGCCGGCTGGGGCGCGAGCGCGTCGACGCGCTGTCGCGCCTGCTCTGCGCCACGCTGGACGTCGACCGCACCGGGGTGGCAGCGGCGGCCGTCGAGGTCGGCTATCTCGGCGCCGGCGACGACGGCGCGTACCGCGAGGCCGTCGTCGACCTGCTCTGCCTCGCCGCGGAGCCGGCCCGCGTCGGAGGACCCTACGCCTTCGGCACCAGCGACCTCGCGCGGCGCGTCAGCGAGCAGGTGCTGACGCTGCGCCTCGACCACCGCGCGGGGCGGCTGCCGCCGCCGGACGTGCTGTTCCTGCACCGCAAGCTGGGCGGCATGTACCTGCTGTCGCAACGCCTGCGTGCGCGGGTGGACCTCGCGGCGCTGGTCGCGCGCCACGCCGCACCGCAGCGCGGGTGACCGCGTGCGCGCAGGGCCCGGCGCCGCGCGACGCCGGCTCCCGTTCGTCGCCAGCCCTCAGAAGCTGACGGCGGCGTAGATCATCCCGTAGGACCAGCCGTCGTCGCCGCCGGTCCACTCGCGCGCGCCGGCGTCGGGGCTGACGTAGCCCGCCACTGCGCTGATCGTCAGGTAGTCGGTGGGCGTCCAGTCGACCGTCAGGTCCCACTCGTCGGCGAAATCGGCGCTCTGCACCCCGAAGGCCGCGGCGTCCTTGAGCCGGAAGTTGTAGTAGAAGAGGTTCACCGCCACCCCGTCGACCGGCTTCACGTTCAGCTTCACCATCTGCGACGTGAGGTTCGAGTTGCTGAGCGCGTACTCGCCCAGCACCTCGCCCTGGTACCAGTAGCCCCAGTCGTTGAAACCGTAGAACAGCGGGTCGTAGTTCTCGCTGAAGCTCGCGTAGCGGTAGGTCAGCGTGGGCTTCCACGGCACCTCGGCCCACTGATAGCCGGCCGAGAGGTACCAGCCCTGGTCGTCCACGAGGTCGCCGTTGTCCTCGTAGACGTACTCGCCCTCGAGCTTGACCGGCTTGAGCACGTCCGGGGACTCGAACGCCTCGAACGGGAACAGCGAGAAGCGGACGTCGAAGACGTTCATCGAATCGCGGCTCGCGAGGTCGGAGGCGACGGTGTAGATGCCGCCGCCCACGCCGCCGATGGCCTCGCTGAACGTGTAGTCCAGCGTCACGCCGCCGAGCCGCGTGTCCGTGTTCGGGTTGTCGTCGGCGTCGAGGTAGATGAGGTCCGCCTTCCAGTCGCCGCTCTTGATCTTGACGATGCCGGAGAACTTCGAGGCCTGGCGTTCGCCCATCCAGTAGCCGCCGCGGTTCCGGCCGTTGCTCGACTGGTTGTAGAAGAGGAAGCCGTTGCCGACGACGTACTGCATGCGGCCGATCGCGACGTCCAGGAAGTTCGGGCCGAGGTCGCCGAACAGGTCGCCCGAGCGCCACCCGACGTAGGCATCCTCGACGCGGGTGTCGGTGACGTCGCCATAGGGGACGTTGGAGCCGGCCGCGTCGACGCCGTAGGTGGACGCGAAGACGGCGCTGAGCCGACCGTAGACCGAGCTGCCGTTGCCGAGGGCGTAGGAGCCTTCGATGCCCGGGTGGACGTAGGTCTCCCACCAGCTTCCGGAGCGCGCGCCGAGGTTCGCCTGCGACTGTCCGAACCACGAGTCGTTCTGCATGAAGTACGCCGCCGCGGCCTTGATGGTGGCCTTGAGCTCGCTGCTTCCATCGCCTTCCCAGAAGGTGAGCGCGCCCTTCTTGCCTTCGTCGGCCTCCTCCTCCGCGAAGGCGGGCGCGGCCGCCAGCGCGGCCAGCAGGGCCAGTGCGATTCCCCGGGACAGGGGCGTGCGTTCGGGCAGACCAGGCATCGTCGTTGCTCCTCGAGGAAAAATCGCGCCATTTAGCCTCACACGACGCGGCACCGGCAACGTCCGCGCCGGGAAAAATGCTGCGCCGGATCACTCGACCGGCCGTTGCCAAGCCGGGCAACACGACCGATGCTCGGCTCCCCTGATTCCGGTGCCCGCCCGTGCCCCTCCCAGCGATCGACGTCACCGTGCTCACGGCCGACGCGCACCTGCCCGCCGCGGCCGACGACGACTGGTACAACCGCCAGATCCAGGTCGAGGAGCAGCTCCTCCTCGACGGCCTGCGCGCCAACGGACTGCGCGTCGCGCGGCGCTCGTGGTCCGATCCGGCGGTGGACTGGGACGGGACGCGGAGCGCCGTCCTGCGCAGCACCTGGGACTACTCGGAGCGCTTCGCCGAGTTCCAGGCCTGGCTGCAGCGCGCGCGCCGGGTGACGCGGCTCTTCAACGACCCTGCCCTGCTCGACTGGAACCTCGACAAGCACTACCTCGCCGCGCTCGCCGCGGCGGGCGTGAACGTGGTGCCGACCCACTACGTTGCCCGCGCCGCCGCCGGCACTCTGCGCGCCGTCATGTCGGACCGCGACTGGGACGAGGTGGTGTTCAAGCCGGTGGTCTCGGGCGCCGCCCGCGCCACCTTCCGCGTCCGCGCCGCGGACTGCGCCGCGCTGGAGGAGACCTTCGCGCGCTGCGTCGCGGCGGAGGCGATGATGGTCCAGCCCTTCCAGCACGACGTGCTGGCGAACGGCGAGCTCTCCCTCGTCGTGGTCGGCGGCCGCTGCACCCATGCGGTCCGCAAGCGCGCCCGACCCGGCGACTTCCGCGTGCAGGACGACCACGGCGGCACGGTCCACCCGCACGAACCGAGCCGCGAGGAACAGCACTTCGCAGAGTCGGCGGTGGCGCGCTGTCCGGCCGCCCCGGCGTACGCCCGGGTCGACGCCGTGCGCGACGCCGCGGGCCGCCTCTGCGTGATGGAGCTCGAGCTGGTGGAGCCCGAGCTGTTCTTCCGCTTCCACCCGCCGGCCGCCCGCGCCCTCGCCGACCACCTGGCGACCGTGCTCGCCGGGGGCGACGCCCCGCCCGATTGAGGGGCCCTGCCTTTCCTGCCATGATCGCGCCGGCGCGCTTCCCCGCCGCCGTCGTCGAGTCCCAAGGAGCACAGATGAACAGGTTCGCGGCCGTACTGATCGCGCTTGGCCTGCTGTCCGCCGGCGCCCAGGCCAAGGAGTGGACGGAGATCCGGCTCGCGAGCGAGGGCGCGTACCCCCCGTTCAACACGATCGGCCCGAACGGTGCGCTCGCCGGCTTCGACATCGACATCGGCAACGCGCTCTGCGCGGAGATGAAGGCGAAGTGCACCTGGGTCAAGCAGGAGTGGGACGGCATGATCCCGGCCCTGAACGCCCGCAAGTTCGACGCGATCGTCGCGTCCATGTCGATCACGGCGGAGCGTCAGAAGCAGGTCGACTTCAGCGACAAGTACTACGCCACCCCGCTCGGGCTGGTCGCCAGGAAGGGCTCGCCCCTGCTGCCTTCGGCGGAGTCGCTGAAGGGCAGGAAGGTGGGGGTGCAGCGCGGCACGGTCGCGGACAACTTCGCCACCCGGTTCTGGGAGCCCAAGGGCGTGAACGTGGTGCGCTACGCCAAGCAGGACGAGGCCTATCTCGACCTCGCGTCGGGACGACTCGAGGCGGCGCTGGCCGATGCCCTCGAGGCGGAGGGCGGCTTCCTCGCCAAACCGGAGGGGGCCGGGTACGCCTTCCTGGGCAGCCGGATGTTCGGCGCCAACGCCGAGGAGAAGGCCGTCATCGGCGACGGTGTCGGCATCGCGGTCCGCAAGAAGGACGCCGATCTCAAGGCGCAGCTCAACAAGGCGCTCGCGACGATCCGCGCCAACGGAACCTACGACGTGCTGCGCAAGAAGTACTTCGACTACGACATCTACGGCCAGTAGGGGCATGAGCGGCCGGGGCGGGACGGCACCGCGCGCGGGGTAGGCGCCCGTGTTCCACGGCTATCTCCCCACCATCCTCGGCGGCGCCCTGCTCACGCTCGAGCTCGCCGTCCTGTCGCTCGTCTTCGCGCTCGTCGCGGGCCTCGCCGGCGCCGCCGCCAAACTGTCGCGATCCATGCTGCTGCGCACCGCCGCCACCGTCTACACGACCGTGGTCCGCGGCGTGCCGGATCTCGTGATGATGCTGCTGGTGTTCTACGGCGGCCAGATGGTGGTGAACCACGTCACCGAGCACTTCGACCTCGGCTACTTCGACCTCAACCCGATGGTCGCCGGCGTGCTGACCATCGGCTTCATCTTCGGCGGCTACTTCGCCGAGACCTTCCGCGGCGCCTTTCTCGCCGTGCCCGCGGGCCAGCTCGAGGCCGGCGCCGCCTACGGCATGACCCGTTGGCAGGTGTTCGCCCGCATCCTGTTCCCGCAGATGCTCCGCCACGCCCTGCCGGGGCTCGGCAACAACTGGCTGGTGCTGCTCAAGAGCACGGCCATCGTCTCGATGATCGGCCTGTCGGACATGACCTGGCTCGCCGACCAGGCAGGCCGCACCACCCGCGAGCCCTTCCTCTTCTACCTGCTGGTCTGCGTCCTTTACCTCGCCATGACCACGGTGTCCTCGTGGCTGCTCGCCCGCCTCGAGAAGCGCTACTCGGCCGGCGTGCGCGCGGCGGAGCTCTGATGGACCTCTCGGTCATCACGGGAAGCCTCGACCAGTACCTCGCCGGCCTGTGGCTGACCGTGCACCTCGTCGCCCTGTCGTGCGCGATCGGCCTCGCCGCCGCGGTTCCGCTGGCGGTCGCGCGCGTGTCGCGCAACCCGGCCGTGCGCGGGCCGGTGGCGGCCTACACGTGGTTCTTCCGCGGCACCCCGATGCTGGTGCAGCTGCTGCTGATCTACTACGGGCTTGGCCAGTTCCAGTGGATGCAGGCGCAGTGGGAGGCGGGCCACCCGTTCTGGCTGCTGTTCCGCGAGCCCTATTTCTGCGCCCTCCTCGCCTTCGCGCTCAACACCGGCGCGTACACCACCGAGATCATCGCCGGGGCCATCCGCAACGTGCCGCACGGCGAGATCGAGGCGGCCAAGGCCGCGGGGATGAGCCGGTTCGTGATGGCGCGGCGCATCCTGCTGCCGTCGGCCCTGCGCCGCGCGATCCCGGCGTACAGCAACGAGGTGATCCTGATGCTGCAGGGCAGCTCGATCGCGAGCGCGATCACGCTGGTGGACCTGACCGGCGCAGCCCGGAACGTCTACTCCAAGCACTTCGCCCCGTTCGAGGCCTTCGTGTTCGCGGGCCTCATCTACCTGGTGCTCACCTTCGCGCTGGTCGGCTTGTTCCAGCTGGCCGAACGTCGCTGGCTCGCCCACCTCAGGGCGCAACGGAACCCGAGACCCGTCGGATGACCCCTTTCCCGCTGATCGTCGAGGACCTGCACAAGAGCTACGGCGCCAACGAAGTGCTCAAGGGCGTCTCGCTGCGCGCGGCGCGGGGCAGCGTCACGACCATCATCGGCTCGTCGGGATCGGGCAAGAGCACCTTCCTGCGCTGCGTCAACTTTCTCGAGCACCCGACCGCCGGCCGGATCACCGTCAACGGCGAGGAGATCCGGCTCCTCCCGGACCGTCGCGGCGCGCTGACGCCCGATCCGAAGCAGCTGCAGCAGGTCCGCACGCGCCTGGCCATGGTGTTCCAGCACTTCAACCTGTGGTCGCACATGACGGTGCTCGAGAACGTCGTCGAGGCACCGCTGCACGTGCTGCGGCTGCCGCGCAGGGAGGCGCTCGAGCGCGCGCAGACGTACCTCTCGAAGGTCGGCATCTACCAGTTCCGCGACGCCTACCCCGCTCACCTTTCCGGGGGCCAGCAGCAGCGCGTCGCCATCGCCCGGGCGCTCGCCATGGAGCCGTCCGTGCTGCTGTTCGACGAGCCGACTTCCGCGCTCGACCCGGAGCTCGTCGGCGAAGTGCTGCGCGTGATGAAGGGGCTCGCCGAGGAGGGGCGGACGATGGTCGTCGTCACGCACGAGATGGCGTTCGCGCGCGACGTCGCGAGCCACGCGATCTTCCTTCACCAGGGCCGCGTCGAAGAGCAGGGCGTCCCCGCCGAGGTCTTCGGCAACACCCGCAGCGAACGGCTGCGCCAGTTCCTCGCCGGCGGGCACTAGCGCCGCCTCTGCGCGCACCGCGTTGGTGCACTCCCCGCGCTGCAGCGGGCCCGTCACTTGCGGCGCATCGCGTCGTGCTATGGTTTTTCCGACGAGAACAACGGGCGCACGCGGCGCGCGACGCCCCGGCGATGGAAGGAGGAGCGAATGCCCAGCGAGAACGCCGCCAGGGCGCCGGCTGACGCGCCGGCCCGCGCGGCGAAGGACAACCGCGAGAAATTCCTCGAGCGCGCCATGTCGCGCCACAACTACTCGGGGGACGCGCTCATCGAGGTGCTGCACACGGCGCAGGAGCTGTACGGGCACCTGACGCCGGAGCTGCTGCGCACCATCGCCGCCAAGCTGCGGCTGCCGCCGAGCCACGTGCTCGGCGTCGCGACCTTCTACCACTTCTTCTCGCTCGAGCCGAAAGGCGAGCACTCCTTCATCGTCTGTCTCGGCACGGCGTGCTACGTGAAGGGCGCGCTCGGCCTGCTGGCGACGCTCGAGCGCCGCTGCGCGAAGGCCGGCTCCACCAGCCCGGACGGCCGCGTCAGTGTCGACTCGGCGCGCTGCATCGGCGCGTGCGGCCTCGCGCCCGCGATCATCCGCAACGGCGAAATCGTCGGGCGCCTGAGCGCGGCGCAGCTCGACGCGGAACTTGACGGAATCGGCGTGCCATGACCCTCGAGGAACTGCAGGAAAGGCAGGCCCAGGAGCTCGCGCGCAGGGCGCAGCTCGCCAACCGCATCTACTGCTGCTCCGCGGCGGGGTGCATCTCGTGCGGCAGCGACGCGCTCCGGCAGGAGATCGCCGCGCAGATCGAAGCGGCCGGGCGCGGCGGGGAGATCGAGGTCTGCGGCACCGGCTGCCTCGGCCTGTGCAGCCGCGGCCCGCTGGTCCGCACCGCGGCGGACGGCGCGCTGTACGCCGACCTCGCGCCGGAGGATGCCGCCGCGCTCGTGGCGGGCGACCCGGCGCCGATCGCCGCGAAGCGCCTGGACCCCGGCGCACCGTTCTTCGCGATGCAGGAGCGCGTGGTCCTGGCGAACAGCGGCAGCGTCGATCCCGAACGGCTCGCGGACTACGTCGCCGCCGGCGGCTACCAGGCCCTCGGCCGCGCGCTGGCCGACATGAGCCCGCCCGAGGTGATCGAGCAGGTCAAGCGCAGCGGCCTGCGCGGCCGTGGCGGGGCCGGCTACCCGACGGGCCTCAAGTGGGAACTGGTGGCGCGTCAGCCGGCGGGCACCAAGTACGTGGTCTGCAACGCCGACGAGGGCGACCCCGGTGCCTTCATGGACCGGAGCATCCTCGAAGGCGACCCGCACCGCGTTCTCGAGGGCATGGCGATCGCGGGCTACGCCGTCGGCGCCCAGCAGGGATACATCTACGTCCGCGGCGAATACGGGCTCGCGATCCAGCGCCTGCAGACGGCCATCAAGCAGGCCGAGCGCGAGCATTTGCTGGGCAGCCGCATCCTGGACACGAGTTTCCAGTTCCGCGTCGACCTGCGCATCGGCGCCGGCGCGTTCGTCTGCGGCGAGGAGACCGCGCTCATCGCCTCGATCGAGGGCAAGCGCGGCCAGCCGCGGCAGCGCCCGCCGTATCCCCCCGAGGCCGGTCTGTGGGGCAAACCCACGCTCATCAACAACGTCGAGACCTTTGCCAACGTGGCGCCGATCGTTACGCGGGGCGGCGACTGGTTCGCGTCCATCGGCACCGAGCGCAGCAAGGGGACCAAGGTGTTCGCCCTCGCCGGCAAGATCGTCAACACGGGGCTCATCGAGGTCCCGATGGGGACGGCGCTGCGCACCATCCTGTTCGACATCGGCGGCGGCATCCCGGGCGGCGGGCGTTTCAAGGCGGCGCAGACCGGCGGCCCCTCCGGCGGCTGCATCCCCGAGGCGTACCTCGACACGCCGGTCGACTACGAGTCGCTCGCGCGGATCGGCTCGATCATGGGCTCCGGCGGGCTGATCGTCATGGACGAGGCGTCCGACATGGTCGACGTCGCGCGCTTCTTCATGGAGTTCAGCATGGACGAGTCCTGCGGCAAGTGCATTCCCTGCCGCGCCGGCACCGTGCAGATGAACGACATCCTGTCGCGGCTGGTCGCCGGCGAAGGCAGCGCGGACGACATCGCGATGCTCGAGGAGCTCTGCGTGCTGCTCAAGGAGACGAGCCTGTGCGGGCTGGGGCAGTCGGCGCCGAACCCGGTGCTGACCACGCTCCGGTACTTCCGCGACGAGTACGAGGCCAAGGTTCGGACGGAGGACGCCGGGTGAGCGTCAACACTCTCAGCATCGACGGCAAGATGGTCACCGGCACGACCGGCGAGACCGTGTTCGACGTCGCCTGGAACAACGGCGTGCGCATCCCGCGCCTGTGCCACGTCGGCGGCGTCTCCGACGTCGGGGCGTGCCGGCTCTGCCTGGTCGAGGTCGAGGGCCAGTCCAGGCTCGTCGCGTCCTGCCGCACGGCGGTGCAGGAAGGGATGGTCGTGCGAACCGACACGCCGCGCCTGCAGGCCCACCGCAGGCTCATCGTCGAGCTGCTGTTCGCGGAGCGCAACCACGTGTGCGCGGTGTGCGTGCAGAACGGCAACTGCGAGCTGCAGGACCTCGCGGCGTCGCTCGGCGTCGACCACGTGCGGCTGCGCTACCGCTACCCGAAGCTGCCGGTCGACACCAGCCACGAGCGCTTCGGCATCGACCACAACCGCTGCGTGCTGTGCACGCGCTGCATCCGGGTCTGCGACGAGGTCGAGGGCGCCCACACCTGGGACCTGCGCGGGCGCGGGACGCACGCCCTGCTGATCGCCGACTTCGGGGATCCCTGGGGGCAGTCCGAAAGCTGCACCAGCTGTGGCAAGTGCGTGCAGGTCTGTCCGACGGGAGCGCTCTTCACCAAGGGCAAGAGCGTCGCCGAGATGCAGAAGGACCGGCGGTTCCTGAAGTACATCGTCACGGCCCGGGAGAAGCACGAATGGATCCGCTGACGACCGGCGGGAGCCGACCGCGACTCGCCACCGTCTGGCTGGGCGGCTGCTCGGGCTGCCACATGTCGTTTCTCGACATGGACGAGCGCCTGCTGGACCTGGCCGCGCGGGTCGAGATCGGCGCGACGCCACTCACCGACTACAAGTCCTTCGCGCCGGTCGACGTCACGCTGGTGGAGGGCGCGGTGGCGAACGAGGAGCACCTCGAGCAGATCCGCCACGTGCGCCGCAACACGCGCGTGCTGATCGCCTTCGGCGACTGCGCGGTCACCGGCAACGTCACGGCGCTGCGCAACCTCTTCGCCGTCGACGACGTGCTCGACCGCGCGTACCGGCAGACCTCGGCGGTCGTGGTCGGCATGCCCGGAGGCGACGGCATCGTGCCGCGTCTGCTCGACCGGGTGCGCCCGCTGCACGAGCTGGTGAAGGTCGACTATCACCTGCAGGGATGCCCGCCATCCGCCGACGCGATCTTCGAGCTGCTGACCGCGCTGCTCGACGGCAGGCTGGCGGACCTGCGCGGCGAGCGGAGGTTCGGATAGCGCCATGACCGACCGCATCCTCATCAACCCCGTCACCCGGATCGAGGGACACGCGAAGGTCTCCATCCACCTCGACGGCGCCGGCGGCGTGCGCACCGCGCAGTTCCACGTCGCCGAGTTCCGGGGGTTCGAGAAGCTCTGCGAAGGCAGGCCCTTCGCGGAGATGCCGGGACTCATGTCGCGCATCTGCGGCATCTGCCCGGTGAGCCACGTGCTCGCGAGCGCCAAGGCCGGCGACGCCATCCTCGGCGTGCGCATCCCGGTGGCGGCGGAGCGCCAGCGCCGCCTCATGAACTACGCGCAGGCGCTGCAGAGCCACGCGCTGAGCTACTTCCACCTGTCCGCGCCGGACCTGCTGCTCGGCATGGATGCGGATCCGGCGCGGCGCCACCTCTTCGGGCTCGCCGAGCTCGACGCCGACTTCGTACGGCGCGGCATCCGGCTGCGCCAGTTCGGGCAGCGGGTGATCGAGATCCTCGGCGGCAAGCGGATCCACCCGACCTGGACCGTGCCCGGCGGGGTTCTCAAGGTGGTCACGACGGCGGAGCGCGACGAGATCGCCGGCTGGCTCCCCGAGGCCCACGCCACCGTCCGGCTCGCGCTCGACCGCTTCCGGGCCATCCTGGACGGCTTCCGCGACGAGGCCGCGCACATCGGCAACTTCAGCTCGCTGCACATGGGGCTGGTGAACGAGGCCGGCGAGCTCGACCTCTACGACGGCCGGCTGCGGATCGTCGACGGCGAGGGCAACGTCGTCGCCGACGGCCTCGACCCGCGCCGCTACCACACCTTCCTCGCGGAAGCGACCGAGCCCTGGTCGTACATGAAGTTTCCTTACTACAAGCCGATGGGCTACCCCGCCGGCATGTTCCGCGTCGGGCCGCTCGCCCGGCTGAACGTGGTGAAGGCGATGGGCACGCCGCTCGCCGATCGCGAGCTGCGCGAGTTCAGGCAGCGCCGCGGCGTCGTCCGCAACGAGTCCTTCCTCTACCACCAGGCCCGGCTGGTCGAGATGCTGCACTGCGTGGAGCGGATCGAGGAACTGCTCGGCGAGCCCGAGCTCTACTCGGGGCAGGTGCGGGTGAACGCGGGGCAGAACGCCCGCGAGGGCATCGGCTACAGCGAGGCGCCGCGCGGAACGCTGTTCCACCACTACGAGGTCGACGACGACGGCCTCATCGTGCGCGCCAACCTGCTGATCGCGACGGCCCAGAACAACCTGGCGATCAACCGCGCCGTCGAGCAGACCGCGCGCCGCTACGTCGACAACGGCAGGCTGCGCGAGGGCATGCTGAACCGGGTCGAGGCGGCGGTCCGCTGCTACGACCCGTGTCTGTCGTGCTCGACCCACGCTCTCGGGCAGATGCCCTTCGTCGTCGAGCTGTTCGACGACCAAGGCAACCTCCTCGACCGGGCGCAGCGGCGGTAGGCAAAGACGGCGACCGGAAAAGCCCGGATAATCGACCGCTAACGAACCGAGGATCTCTCAATGCGCACACATCCCGCTGTCTCTCGCGCGCTTGCCGCTTCCCTGTGCGCCGGCGCCTTGCTCGCGTCCCCGGGGCTTTCAGCATCGGACTACCGCTACTCCGTCGCCCCGATCTATCAATCCGACAGCGACCTCGATTCCGGCGGCTCGGCGGGGTACACCGGGGTGTTCGCGTCGCTCGGGCGCTCGTGGGCGATCGATTCAGGAAGCTCTCTAGGCTTTCGGCTCGGTTTCACCTACGAGGACTGGCGGTTCGATGACCTCGGCGCCTTTGGCGGTTTCGCCCCGTGGAACGACCTCTATCGCGTCGGCCTGGCCGTTCCCTACAGCCTCACGACCGACGGCGGGTGGCGCTGGAGCCTGACGCCCACCGTCGAATACGCCGGCGAGTCCGGCGCGTCGTTCTCCGATTCACTCGAGTACGGCGCCAGCCTGGTGGCTGCCCGCGCCATTCGGCCCGACCTGACCGTCGGCCTGGGGGTCGGCGTCTACTACCGCATCGAGGAGACCAGCGCCTTTCCCTTCGTGATCGTCGACTGGCGGATCAACGATCGCCTGCGCCTCTCGAATCCGACGCCCGGCGGTCCCTCGGGGCCGGCAGGCCTGGAGCTCAATTACGCGCTGGACTCCGGCTGGGAGGTCGGGTTGGGCGCCGCCTACCGGTCGGACCGCTTCCGGCTCGACAGCGACGGCCCCGTCGCCGGAGGAGTCGGCGAGCAGCGCTCAATTCCGGTCCTCGCCAGCATCAGCCGCCGGTTCTCGGACGACCTGAGCCTCAGGCTCTACGCCGGCGTGGCGCTGGGCTCCACGCTGCGCGTCGAGGACGCGGACGGCCGCCAGCTCTACGACGAGGATCGTGATCCCTCGGCGATGGTGGGCTTGCTGCTCAGCGGGCGCTTCTGACGACAGACGGCGAGGGTATCTGCGGTGCAGAACATCGGCACGAACTCGATTCGAGAAGCACCGCCGGACCGCCCTGCCGGCTGAGCCGGCCGGTCAGCCCGCTTCCTCATCCGTGATTCGGAGTCGCGAGCAGCCACTCGTAGGCAGGCCGCACTTCGACCTCCAGCGCGTTCACGCGCGTCAGTGCGTCGCGGTCGAG
>JALORY010000024.1 GCA_025458675.1 Gammaproteobacteria bacterium
GGCCGACCACGTGGTCGCGCACCTCGCGGTCGGGACCTCGCTCGCGACGATCGTCGCGACGTCCCTGTCCTCGATCCGGGCCCACCACGCCCGGGGCGCCGTGCGCTGGCCGATCGTGGCGCGGCTGGCCGGGGGAATCGTCGCGGGCACATGGCTCGGCGCGGCGGTCGCCGACCAGCTTCCCACCGCGGCGCTGCAGCGGGTCGTCGGCGTCTTCGCGCTGCTCGTCGCCGTCCAGATGCTCGCCGGTGGCCGGGCCGAGGGACACCGCGACCTTCCGGGAACGCTTGGCATGACCGGGGCGGGTGCGGTGATCGGGGCGGTGTCCGGCGTCGTCGGCATCGGCGGCGGTTCGCTCACCGTGCCGTTCCTGACCTGGTGCCGGGTCGGCATGCGCGAGGCGGTCGCGACCTCGGCCGCCTGCGGCTTCCCCATCGCGCTGGCCGGCACGGTCGGTTTCGTCGTGACCGGGCTCGACGCCCCCGGCCTGCCGCCGGGGAGCACGGGGTTCGTCGCCTGGCCGGCGTTCGCCGGCGTGGCGCTGGCCAGCATCCTCACGGCGCCCGTCGGGGCGCACCTCGCGCACACGCTGCCCGTCCCGGTGCTGAAGCGCGTGTTCGCCGCCGTCCTGGTGCTGGTGGGCGCCAAGCTCCTGCTGACCTGAGCCCGCCCGGCTTGGTCATCCGGCCGCCCTCCGCTAGAATCGCCGACCCGCACCCCCTGCGCTGCCCCGTTTCGGAGTCCCGGCCATGGCCCGCATCACCGTTGAAGACTGCCTGGAGCGCGTCGACAATCGCTTCGACCTCGTGCTGCTCGCCACCAAGCGGGCGCGCCAGCTGACCCGCGGCGTCGACCCGCTGCTGCCGTGGGAGAACGACAAGGCGACCGTGCTCGCCCTGCGCGAGATTGCGGACGGGCTCGTGAACCAGCAGACGGTGGAGGAGCCGGCGGAGAAGGAAGTGTCGATCGATGAGGAGCTCGCGGCTGCCCTGCGCGCCGAAATGGGCCCGATCGTCGCCGACGACATGTCCGCCCCCGACGAGGACTGATCCCGCGCGCACCGCCCGCTCCGGTCGGGGCGTGGCGGCTGTGCGCCGCCGCCGCTACACTCGGGACGTGTCCCCCACGAGAGTCCCGCGCGGCAGGTGGCAACCCCGCTTCCGCAAGCAGAGCCGCTGACTCCTGCCGCGCCCGGCGCGGAGCGGGAGCGGCCGCGCTATCGCATCGCCGACCTCTGCAGCTACCTCGAGACCTACCTGCCGGCCGAGCAGGTCCGCGAAGTCTATCGGGCCTTCGTCTACGGTGCGGAGGCGCACGAGGGGCAGAAGCGGCTCTCGGGCGAGCCGTACATCTACCACCCGCTCGCGGTCGCCCGGATCCTTGCCGAGATGCGGATGGACTACAAGTGCCTGATGGCGGCGCTGCTGCACGACGTCATCGAGGACACGGGCATCCCGAAGGACGAGGTGATCCGCACCTTCGACGCCGAGGTGGCGGACCTCGTGGACGGCGTCAGCAAGCTGACCCAGATCGACTTCAAGTCGCAGGCGGAGGCGCAGGCCGCCAACTTCCGCAAGATGATGCTGGCGATGACGCGCGACATCCGCGTCATCCTCATCAAGCTCGCCGACCGGTTGCACAACATGCGCACCATCGGCCCGGTGCGCCGCGAGAAGGCCCGGCGGATCGCCCGCGAGACGCTCGAGATCTACGCGCCGATCGCCAACCGCCTCGGCATCAACAGCATGCGGCTCGAGCTCGAGGAGCTCGCCATGGTGGCCTACTGGCCGTGGCGCCACCGCGTCCTCGACGCCGCCGTGCGCGCACTGCGCGGCAATCGCCGCGAGGTGCTGGCCGGGGTCGAGACCGCGATCCGCGAGCGGCTGCAGCAGGAGGGCCTCGCCGGCGAGGTGACCGGCCGCGCCAAGCACCTCTACAGCATCTACCGCAAGATGCGGCAGAAGGGCCTGCCGCTGTCCGAGATCGCCGACGTCTTCGGCTTCCGGCTCGTGGTCGGCTCGGTCGACGCCTGCTACCGCGCGCTCGGCGTCGTGCACAACCTCTACAAGCCGGTGCCCGGCCGGTTCAAGGACTACATCGCCCTGCCGAAGCCGAACGGCTATCAGGCGCTGCACACCGTCCTGTTCGGCCCGCACGGCATGCCGATCGAGATCCAGATCCGCGCCGAGGAGATGCACCGCATCGCGGAGGCGGGGATCGCGGCGCACTGGCAGTACAAGTCGCGGGACTCGACCGCGCCGCCCGTGCAGCTCGCCTCCGAGTGGCTCCAGCACCTGCTCGACCTGCAGAAGGGCTCGGGCAACTCCATGGAGTTCCTCGAGCACGTCAAGCTCGATCTCTTCCCCGACGAGGTCTACGTCTTCACGCCGCGCGGCCAGATCATGGTGCTGCCCAAGCAGGCCACGGTCATCGACTTCGCCTATGCGGTGCACACCGACGTCGGCAACCACTGCGTCGGTGCACGCATCGACCGCCGGTTTGCGCCGCTGCACTCGCGGCTGCGCAGCGGTCAGACGGTGGAGATCGTCACCGCGCCCGGCGCCCACCCGAACCCGGCGTGGCTCGACTTCGTGGTGACCAGCAAGGCGCGCGCGAACATCCGCTCCTTCCTCAAGCAGCTGCAGCGGCGCGAGGCGGGCGAGCTCGGCCGCCGCCTGCTGGAGAAGGAGCTGGAGACCCACGGTCGCGTGCTCGACACGCTGCCGCCGGAAGAGGTGGCGGCGGTGCTGGCGCAGTTCGGCCTGCGCTCGCTCGACGACCTGCTCGAGGACATCGGCCTGGGCAACCGCATGCCACTGCTCGTCGCCCTGCGCTTCGCCGGCGGCGACGCCGCCCGCGCGGCCGCGGTCGCGGTGGCGCCGGCGGGGCCGTTCGCGATCCACGGCACCGAGGGCATGGTCGTCAAGTTCGCCAAGTGCTGCCGGCCCATCCCCGGTGACCCCGTCACGGCGCTCTTCAGCCCCGGCCGTGGCCTGGTGGTGCACCACGAGGCGTGCCCGAACCTCGCCGAGCTGCGCAAGCCCGGCAGCACCTGGCTCGACGTGCGCTGGGCGGACGGGGTCGAGGGGGAGTACCCGACCGAGATCAAGGTCGACGTCGGCAATCAGCGCGGCGTGCTCGCGACGGTGGCGGCGGCGATCGCCGAGCAGGGCTCGAACATCGAGAACGTGCGCAGCGAGGACCGCGACGGCCGCAGCGCCACGCTGCGCTTCACGATGGGGGTGAGCGGGCGCCAGCAGCTCGCGCGCATCATCCGGCGGTTGCGCACGATCCCGGCCGTGATGCGCATCAGCCGGGTCATCGGCTGAGTCGGGCGTGGCAGAATTGCCGCCGACGCATCCCCGAGGAACTCCCCATGCCCCGTGAAATCGTCCGCACCGACCAGGCGCCCCAGGCCATCGGCACGTACTCGCAGGCGGTCAAGGTCGGCCGCACGGTGTACCTCTCCGGTCAGATTCCGCTCGATCCGGGGACGATGGAGCTCGTGACCGGCGACGTCGCCGCCCAGATACGCCGCGTGTTCGACAACCTGCAGGCGGTGGCGCGCGCTGCCGGCGGCAGCCTCGCGGACGTCGTCAAGCTCAACGTGTTCCTCACCGATCTCGCGAACTTCCCGACGGTCAACGGCGTGATGGCGGAGTACTTCGTCGAGCCGTACCCGGCGCGCGCGGCGATCGGCGTGGCCTCGCTGCCGCGTGGCGCGCAGGTGGAGATGGACGCCGTGATGGAGCTCGGCGAGTGAGCGGCCGGGGGCGGCCGTGACGAGGTCGGGTCTGCGCTACGCGGCCGTCGCCGCCGGCGTGGCGGCGCTCGCCGCGCTCCTGCGCTTCCAGTTCATCGAGCCGCAGGCGCTGGGCATCCTCTGCGCGAGCCAGGCCGCGCCCTGGTGGTGCCTGCCGCGCGAGGCGATCATCCTGGCGTTCCACTTCGAAGTGGTGGGCGGCATCGCGCTCGCCCTCGGCGTCGCCGCCTTCTTCCTCGACGGTCCGCGCGCCGTGCGCCTCGCCTGGGTCACGCTGCCGTTCGCCGCCACCGGCCTCGCGCTCTACAACGCGACCTGGGCCGCGCCGGCGATCCTCCTCAGCCTGATGGCCGTCGTGCGGGCGCCACCCACGGCCACGCCGCCAGCGCGACCGTAGCAGCCCACGCCACCGCCTCGCGGTTGACGAAGCCCTGCTCGATCACGAGCCCGGCGGGCACGCACGCGAGCATCACCCACCCGAGCGCGCGCTCCATCGATCCGGCCGTCGTCAGCCCGCGGGCGCCGGTGCGTGCGAGCAGCGCGAGCGCGGCGGGCAGCACGATCGCGATCGGGAAGTCGCGGTAGCGCGCGTCGAACGCCAGCGCCAGGGCGATCGCGGCGGTCGCGACGCCGAGCGTGCCGTGGGCGATGCCGAGCGCGAGCGAGGGGTCGAGGGCCGCGCGGCGCGGCCGGCGCAGCCAGGCGCGAACCGACTCGAGTGAGGCGGGCAGCGCGTCTGTCCAGGGTCCCGTCGGCGCGGCGACGCGCGCGGCGAGGGAGAGCCAGGCCAGCGCGCTGGCGGCGAGCAGCACCAGGTAGAAGCTCCACTCGAGCGGGTGCTTGCTCGCGGCCGCGACGAGGCGCCACTGCAGCACCAGCGCGCTGCCCCAGACCCCGCCGAGGAGGGCGAGCGCGAGCCAGCGCGCGAAGGGCAGCACCCGGCGGCGGATGACGCCGTAGCCGACCACGGCGAGCGCGGCGGCCGTGGCGAGCCCCGCCGCGAGCGGCCAGTGGGGGTGCTCGCTGACCGGTCCGACCAGCGGCCACTTCGCTTCGCGGCCCTCGCTGAAGAGGCCCCAGTAGCCGCCGACCGTTCCCTCCAGCGTGCGCTTCCAGGGCTGGTCGAACGCCTCGATCAGGTTGTAGCGGACGTCGTTGCGCAGCGCGAGCTGGACGAATTCCCGCACGAAGCGGGCCTGCTCGACGCGGCCGGGCGCGGCCTGCTCGCGACTGCGCCCCTCGCTCGGCCAGCCGGTCTCGCCGACCAGGATGCGCTTGCCGGGAAACGCGGCCTTCACCTTGTCGAGCACTGCCTGGACGTGCGCGAGACTCGCCTCGATGGACACCGGCTCGTCCTCCCAGTACGGCAGGATGTGCACGGTCAGGAAGTCGACGTGCGCGGCGACCTCCGGGTGCTTCAGCCAGAACTCCCAGACGTCCGCGTAGGTCAGCGGCACCGAGGTGCGGGCGCGGACCTTCTCGATCTCCGCGATGAGCTGCGCGCCGGTGAGCTCGCGCCGCAGCAGCGTCTCGTTGCCGACGACGATCGCCTTCACGCGCTCGGGGTGCGCCTGCGCGGCGCGCACGGCGGCCTCGATCTCCAAAGCGTTGTCCTTTGCCTCGCGGCCGATCCAGATGCCGAGCAGCACGTCGAGACCGTGGTGCGGGGCAACCTCGGCCACCGCGTCGAGCCCCTGCATCGCGCTGTAGGTGCGCACGCAGCGCGTGGTGTCGGCGAGGTGCGCGAGGTCGTCCTCGATCTGGCTCTTCGGCACGACGAATGCCTTGTCGAAGGGCGTCTGGCTGCCGCGGTAGGGCGTGTAGGACAGGCACTCGAACTTCCCGCCGGGGGCGTCCGGCAGGGGGATGGGGCGGCCCAGCCAGGCCCAGAACGCGAGCGCCGCGAGGGCGACCAGGGCCACCGCGGCGAGCGGCGGCAGGAGGCGCGGGGCGAGGGTGCTCACGCGCCCTGCACCGTGATCGTGACCCGTCGCGCGTGGCCCGCGCGCCGGTGCTCCCACAGGTAGACGCCCTGCCAGGTGCCGAGCGCGAGCGCGCCGGAAGTCACGGGTATCGTCAGGCTCGAGGAGGTGAGGATCGCGCGCACGTGCGCAGGCATGTCGTCGGGTCCTTCGTCGGTGTGGTCGAAGAGGCGGTCGCCGTCGGGGACGAGGCGCGCCATGAACGCCTCGAGGTCGCGGCGCACCGTCGGGTCGGCGTTCTCGCACAGGATCAGCGAGGCGCTGGTGTGGTGGCAGAACACGTGGCAGAGGCCGGTGGCGACGCCGGATTCCCGCACTGCCGCCGCGACCTCGCGGCTGATCTCCAGCGTGCCGCGTCCGCGGCTCGCGACCGTGATGGTGCGCTGGTACACCCTGCTGACCCGTCGGAGCGAAGGCGCGTATTCTGGCACCTGGGATCGGACGGGTGGAACGGGTGACCGCGCAGGAAGGCGATGCGCCCCTGGAGCGACGGCACGTCGGGACGTTGAAGGGCGTCGGGCCCGGCGTCGCCGAGCGGCTGGCGCGACTCGGCGTTCAGACCGTCCAGGACGTCCTCTTCCACCTCCCGCTGCGCTACCAGGACCGCACGCGGGTCGTCCCGATCGGCGGCCTGCGCCCGGGTGACCAGGCCGTCGTCGAGGGCGTGGTCGACCACGCCGCGGTGAAGTTCGGGCGGCGCCGCGCGCTGCTCGTGCACCTCGCCGACGGGACCGGCGCGCTCGTGCTGCGTTTCTTCCACTTCACTGCGACGCAGCAGGGTGCACTCGCGCGGGGCGTGCGCCTGCGCTGCTTCGGCGAGGTGCGTGCCGGGCCGTCCTCGCTGGAGATGGTTCACCCGGAGTATCGGCGGGTGGGCGACGCGGAGGTCGGCGTCGAGGAGACGCTGACTCCCGTCTATCCCACCACCGAGGGGTTGCAGCAACCGATGTGGCGCCGGCTCACGGCCGCGGCGCTCGACGTGATGGGCGGCGACGGCCTGGTCGACTGGCTGCCCACCGAGCTGCTCGAGGCGCTGCACCTGCCGCGGCTCGCCGACGCCGTGCGCTATCTGCACCGGCCGCCGCCCGACGCGCCGCTCGACGCGCTGCTCGAGGGGCGCCACCCGGCGCAGCGCCGGCTCGCCTTCGAGGAGCTGCTCGCACACCAGCTCGGGCTGCGCCGCCTGCGGGCCGCGCAGCGCCGCAGGCCTGCGCCGCGCCTGGCCGGCGGCGCGCTGGTGCCGCGCCTGCTCGCGACGCTGCCGTTCCGGCTCACCGGCGCGCAGGAGCGCGTGTGGCGCGACGTCGCCGTCGACCTCGACAGCGAGCACCCGATGCTGCGCCTCGTGCAGGGCGACGTGGGCTCCGGCAAGACCGTCGTCGCCGCGCTCGCCGCGCTGCGCACGGTGGAGGCCGGGCACCAGGCCGCCCTGATGGCGCCGACGGAGCTGCTGGCGGAGCAGCACCTGCGCAATCTCTCGCGCTGGCTCGAGCCGCTCGGCGTCGCGGTCGTCGGCCTGAGCGGGCGGCAGCGCGCGGCGGAGCGCCGCGAGGTTCTCGGCGCCCTGCAGAGCGGCTCGGCACAGGTGGCGTGCGGCACGCACGCGCTATTCCAGCAGGGCGTCGACTTCGCCTCCCTCGGTCTCGTGATCGTCGACGAGCAGCACCGCTTCGGCGTCCACCAGCGGCTGGCGCTGCACGACAAGGGCGCGCGGGACGGTCGCGCGCCGCACCAGCTGGTCATGACCGCGACGCCGATCCCGCGCACCCTGGCGATGACGGCCTACGCGGACCTGGACCTGTCCGTGATCGACGAGCTGCCGCCGGGGCGCACGCCGGTCCGCACCGTGACCGTGTCGGACGCGCGCCGCGACGAGGTGGTGACGCGGGTCCGCGACGCCTGCCGCGCCGGCAGGCAGGTCTACTGGGTGTGCACGTTGATCGAGGAGTCGGAGGCGCTGCAGTGCCAGGCGGCGGAGGACGCGGCGGCGCTGCTCGCCGAGGCGCTGCCCGGCCTGCGGGTCGATCTCGTGCACGGCCGGCAGCGGCCGGCGGAGAAGGAGGCCGCGATGCGGCAGTTCAAGGCCGGCGAGACCGACCTGCTGGTCGCGACCACCGTGATCGAGGTGGGCGTCGACGTTCCGAACGCGAGCCTGATGGTGATCGAGAATGCCGAGCGGCTCGGGCTCGCGCAGCTGCACCAGCTGCGCGGTCGCGTGGGCCGCGGCAGCGCGGAGAGCCACTGCGTGCTGCTCTATCACGCGCCGCTCGGTGACGCGGCGCGCGAGCGCCTCGCGATCCTGCGCGAGACGACGGACGGGTTCGCGATCGCCGAGCGCGACCTCGCGCTGCGCGGGCCGGGCGAGGTGCTCGGCACGCGGCAGACCGGCGAGATGGGCTTTCGCATCGCGGATCTCCTGCGCGACCAGCCGATGGTGCCTCAGGTGCAGCGCGCTGCGGACCTCGTTCTCGCCCGCTACCCCGAGCGCGTCGACCCCCTCATCCGCCGCTGGGTGGGCGAGAAGTCGCGCTACGCGAGCGTGTGAGGCGCTTCCGCCTCACGGTCGAGACGCAATGCTCCTGGGCCGTAGCCGGTGTGCTGCGAGCAGCACCCGGCGCAAGGCCCACTTGCACGTCTGTCGCTGTCGCGCGCCGGCATGGCCGTCGTCGCACGCAACCCGCCGGTCGGGCAGGCGCCCCATGCCATAATGCCGGCCCCCCGAGTGCGAGTGCGCCCATGCGTCGTCCCGCGTCCCCGAGCAACATGGCGGAGCCGGCCTGGCAACGTCTCGGGCACTCGCGGCCAGCCGGCATGTCGGCGGCGATGTGGTCGTGGATCGCCGATCAGGGGTCGCTCACGCGCCGCCTCAAGGCCGCGAGCGGCGGCGCCTTCGAGGTGCGGCTGCGGCAGCAGGGCTGGGGGCGGGCGCTGCCCACCGAGCTGCGGCTGCTCGGCGTCGGCGCCCGCGGCAAGGCGCTCGTGCGCGAGGTGGAGCTGTTGTGCCGCGGCGTGCCCTGGGTCTACGCGCGCACGGTGATTCCGGCGCGCAGCCTCGCCGGTGCCGCGCGCCGGCTCGGCCACCTCGGCACGCACTCGCTCGGCGCCGTGCTGTTCGCGAGCCCCGCGACGCGCCGCTGTGCGATGGAATACGCGCGGTTGTCGCCCGCCCAGCCGCTGTACGCCGCGGCCGCCGTGGCGCTCCCCGAGCCGCGGCCGCCGTCGCTCTGGGGGCGGCGCACCTTGTTCCGCTATGCCGGCAAGCCGCTGCTCGTGAACGAGATCTTCCTGCCGGCGCTGCCGCTTTGACGGCGTAGGCACACCGGGCACGTTGGCGTTAGGCTCTCTGCCCCGCAGCGGAACGAGGCGCCGATGAGCGGCATCGAGGTCAAGCTGGAGACTCCCCCGCCGGTGACCTGGCGGACGCGGCTCGTGCGCTACCTCGACCTCGTGCGCGCCGACCGGCCGATCGGCATCCTGCTCCTGCTCTGGCCGGCGCTCTGGGCGCTGTGGGTCGCGGGCAACGGCAATCCCCCATGGGGCGTGGTGCTCGTGTTCCTGCTGGGTACGGCGGTGATGCGCTCGGCGGGGTGCGCAATCAACGATTACGCCGACCGGGGCTTCGACGGCCACGTCGCGCGCACCTGCCGGCGGCCGATCGCCAGCGGCCGCGTGTCGCCGCGCGAGGCGCTCGGCGTGTTCGTGGCGCTGAGCCTCGTCGCCTTCTGCCTGGTTCTTTTCCTGAACTGGCAGACCGTGCTGATGTCGGTCGTCGCCATCGCCCTGGCCGCCGTCTACCCCTTTACCAAGCGCGTCACCTACTGGCCGCAGGCGGTGCTCGGGCTCGCCTTCGGCTGGGCGGTGCCGATGGCCTTCACTGCGATCCAGGGCGACGTGCCGCCGGTCGGCTGGGTGCTCTTCGCGGCGACCGTGGTGTGGGCGCTGATCTACGACACCGAGTACGCGATGGTCGACCGCGACGACGACCTCAAGATCGGCCTCCGGTCCACCGCGATCCGCTTCGGCACGCGCGATCGGCTGGCCATCGGTCTTCTGCAGGTGGCGATGCTCGGGTTGCTGGCCACCGCCGGCTGGCTGGCGGACCGTGGCGCGGTCTACTACGCGGGGCTCGGCGTCGGGGCGCTGCTCTTCGCCCGTCAGCAGTGGATGATCCGCGACCGCGAGCCCGCCAAGTGCTTCCGGGCCTTTCTGGACAACAACCAGTTCGGCATGGCGGTGTTCCTCGCCCTGCTGATCGACTACCTCGTCAGCCGCTGACGCGCGGCAGCGCGCTCGCTGCGCCTGCTGTCGCGGCGAGCGCGACCACCACCGCCGGACCGGCGGGCAGATCCCACAGGCCGGAGGCGAGCAGACCCGCGGCGTAGCCCGCCGTCCCCACTGCGAACCCTGCGGTCAGGCCGAGCCCCCGTGCGGCCAGTGCGGGCAGGATCAGGCTGGCGAAAACGAGGTAGACGCCGACCAGCTGCACGGACACGGTGACGCTGACGGCGAAGAGGACGTAGAAGAGCGACTGCGGCACGCCCCCGCGCCGCATGCGCCAGAGCCAGACCGCGAGCACGAGTCCCGACACGGCGGCTGCGCTGCCGACGTCCTCCCACGCCACCCAGAGGATCTGCCCGGCGAGCACGTCGTTGAGCTGTTCGCCGCCGTGCGGCGACTTCGCCAGCATCAGCAGCAACGCGCTCGCGGTCACCACGAAGACCACGCCGATGATCGCCTCCTGCAGCGCCGGCCAGCGCCGCTCGCTGCGGTAGAGCGCATAGCTGCCGGCGAGCGCGGCCGCGAACGGCGCGAGGCCGCTGACCACGCCGACGTCGGGAAGCAGCAGGTGCCCCGCGATCGCGCCGGCCGCAGCCAGCTGGGCAATGGCGAGATCGAGGAAGACGATGCCGCGCGCCAGCACCCGCTCGCCCAGCGGCACGTGGGTCGCGAGCACGACCAGCCCCGTGACGAACGCAGGCCCGAGGATGGACAGGTCGACGCCGGCGGGGATCACCGCGTCCCCGCGAGCAGGCGCTCGACGATCGCGCCGTAGAGCGCGGGCAGGTCGACGGCGTCGGGTGTGGCGCCCACGGTGTGCGGCAGCTCGATCACCGGCAGCCCGGTCTCGCGGGCGAGCCACTGCGCGGGCTTGGGGTCGGCGAGCGGCGAGCGGACGATCCCCCTCGCTGGCTGCGCCGCGAGCTCGGCCTTGAGCGCGGCGAGGTGACCGGCTGCCGGGGGCAGGCCGGGTTTGGGCTCGAGCGCGCCGGCGCTCTGCAGGCCGAGCCAGTCGAACAGGTAGACCCACTCCGCGTGGTGGACGACGAGGCGCGCCCCGCGCAGGCCGCGGGCCTGCACCTCAAGGCTCAGCTGGAGGGTGCGGAGGCGTCGGGCAAAGTCCGCCGCGCGGCGGCGGTAGTCGTCCGCGTTCGCCGGGTCGACGGTGGCGAGACGCTCGCCGAGGGCGGTGGCGACGAGGGCCATCCGCCGCGGGTCGGTCTGGATGTGCGGGTTGCCCTGGGGGTGGACGTCGCCCTGCGCGCGGTCGAGCGTCGCAGGCACCTCGAGCAGCCGGACCGTGTCCGCCGCGAGGAAGTGGCCGGGCGCGCCCGGCTGGACCGCCGGGTTGCGTGCCTGCCGCACCGCGAGCGGCAGCCATCCGGCCTCGAGGTCGGCGCCGCTGCACACCAGGAGGCTCGCGGTGCGGAGCTGGGCAATCAGGGCCGGACGCGCCTGCACGAGATGCGGATCCTCCCGTGCCGTCGTCGCCTGGAAGATCTCCGCCTGCGGACCGGCCACTTCCCGCGCGAGCGCGGCCCACTCGGGCTCGCAGGCGAACACCTTGAGCTCGGCGCCGGCCTGCGGTGCCGCGACGAGCAGTGCCATCGCCAGAATCCAACGTTTCATCGCCGCGTCCCTCAGAAGGCGTGCGCGCCGTGCGCGCCAAGCGACATCACGTACTGCAGGAACACCTGGTCGTCGGCCTCGGGCAGCGTGTAGTCGCGGGTGTACTGCAGACGCAGCCGACTGTACTCGCTGTGGCTGTAGTCCAGCATGACGGAGTAGCGGTGCGGGTCGCGGCCCGCGTCCAGCAGGCCCGACTCGACGAGCAGGTCGTCGTCCGACTCCCCCGAGCCGTTCTCTGCCACCGCGAGCGCGTTGTCCGACCAGATGCGGTCGTAGCGCAACCCGGCGCGCCAGCGGGGCACGAACTGGTACACCCCCTGGACGTAGAAGCCCTGCTGGCGACCGTCGTAGGGCAGCAGCGCACCGCCTGCCGCGCTGCCGAAATCCAGCCTGCCGTCCTCGTCCCGGTAGAAGTACTCGACCTGGAGCTTGGCGTTGCGCTCGCGCGGGTTGCCGTCGGGCGCCCACTTCCACACGACGTCGACGACCGTGAGGTTGCTGTCGCCCGTGAACGCGAAGTGCTCGCCGGCCTCGTCCGCGTGATCGTGGCCGTGGCCGGACTCGCGGCCCGACGGCTCGGAACGCAGGTACGAAAGCCCCGCCTGCCAGCTGTGGCTCGTTCCGACGTCCCCGCCGAGCTTCAGGTAGTAGTTCTGCGCTCCACCGACGAAGTCGTTGCTGTCGCCGGCGACCGGGTACTGGCCGCCCTGCAGCACCTCGACCCCGAGCTCCAGGTAGAGCGCGGTCGGTGCGATCCAGGACAGGCGGACGCCGTCGTCGTACCACTGGCCGCCGAGGAAGGCTTGGTTCGGCAGCGGGGCGTCGACGAAGTCCCACGCGTGGGGGTGATGCAGGTTCAGATAGCCGACGTGGGCGAGGAAGCGGCCGGCCCGCAGCCCGAAGCCGGCGGGGAGGCTCAGGGTGTCGATGAACGCCTCCTCCAGCTCGACGTCGGTGCTGTCGTCCTCGGTGTGCACCGCGAGGGTTGCCTGGCCGTGGAACCAGCCGTCCACGTTCGCCGAGACCACGAGCTCGGTGTGGCCGAGGCTCAGTCCCTCCGGCGGCAGGCCAGCGTGTCCCGCCGCCTGGAATCCGGGAAGGCGCCAGGTCTCGGGGTCGCGCGAGTAACCCGCAGCGATGCCCTCGAGGATCAGCGAGATCGCGGGGTTGAAGGCGCTGTCGGTGGCGCGGGGCGGAGTGGCTGGCGCTGCCGCCACGTCGGCCGCGGCGGGGGGCGCGACAGGGTCGGGCAGCGGCGCCGCTGCCGGTGCCGGTGCCGTGGCGCCGGTCTTCGGGTGCCTGGGCGCAGGCGGTGTCGCGGCGGTCGTGGGCGGCTTGTGCTCCGCGGCTTTGAGGCGGCGCTCGAGGTCGCTGATGCGCACCTCGTAGTCCTTGCGCAGCTGCGCGATGGCCTGCCTGAGCTCCGCCACCTCGGCGTCGCTCGCGGCAGTCGCCGGTACGGGAAGGGCAATGAAAGAAAGGGCGCAGGCGCCCAGCGAAAGCGAACGGCAACTCACGGGAAACCCCCGGGCAGACGGAGTGGACGGGCGCGCGGCGCGCGCCCGCGGCGGCATCACCCGAGGGGGAGCGGGGGTGCGCGGGCGTTCGCGCGCCGCGCAGGGGAGGCGGCTGGCGGGAACGACGGGGCGGCCGCCGGCACGAACACGACGCGCGCGGCGGGGACTGCGGCGGCGCGCTGCACGTTCGAGTGGTCCAGCGGGCTGCCGGCGAGGCACAGCGCACAGTCGGCGTGTGTCACCGCGTCTGCGTGCTGGGTCTGGTGTCCCACGAGCAGCAGCTGGGCGACCGCCAAGGCGCAGGTCAGCACCAAGGCGAGCCAGCGGGCGGATTGGGGTCGAGGCGATGCCTTGCCTGGAGCGATCATGGGGAGACGTCTCGGCCGGACCCCGAGCGTTATAAAGTAACGCAGTTGCGGGCGCAACCGCGTCGCTCGAGACGCTCGCCACTCCCTTGCGCCAGGTTCGCGGGCGCACTTCCCGGCGCGCCTCTCAGGGCCCGCGCGGCGCGCCCTCCGGCGGGGTGCGGGCGATCGCCCAGACGTCCACGCGCGATGCCCCGGCGCGAAGCAGCGTCCGCGCGAGCTCCGCGGCCGTCGCGCCGGTCGTCACGACGTCGTCCACCACGGCGACGTGTCGGCCCCCGAGCGGCGCCCGGATAGAGAAGGCGTCGCGGACGTTGGCCTGCCTCAGACCCTGCGCCAGCCGGCTCTGGGGCGCCCCGCCGCGGGTCCGGAAGACGAGATCGGTCGCGAGCGGTATCGCGAGCCGGCGGCTCAGCGGGCGGGCCAGCTCCGTCGCCTGGTTGAAGCCCCGCGCGCGCAGCCGGTCGGCGTGGAGCGGCATCGGCACCAACAGGTCCGGGCGCGGCGCCACGCCTGCCCGGAGCCAGTCGCCGAGCAGCGTGGCGAGGAGCCGCCCGGCGGCGAGGCGGCCGTGGAACTTGAGGCGCCCGACCAGCCAGTCGACCGGAGGTTCGTACAGGTAGGGCGCGTGGCACGACGCGAAGGGCGGCGGGTGGCGCAGACAGCGCGCGCACGGGATCCCCGGACGCGCGCCGGGCGGCAGGGGCTCCGCGCAGCGCGGGCAGGGGTTGGTGTTCGCGGGGAGGTCGGCGGCGCAGCCGCCGCACAGGTCCCGGTAGCCGTGGCCGTCGGCGCCGCAGAGCAGGCAGACCGGCGGGTAGAGGCCGAGCAGGGCGGTTTCGATCCAGTTGTAAACCATGGCTTCCTTTCCAGGTTGACGGTGAGTCGCGCTTGCCTACCATGGGCAGGCCCGTCCGACGCCCGAATCCGTGGGCGCCGGAGCGATTGTAGGCCTGCCGGCCTGCGGCGGGCCAATGCCACCCCACCCGCCGAGGCCACGATGAGTCTGACCGCCCTGCGCCACGACTGGACCCTGCCCGAGATCGAGGGTCTGCTCGACCTGCCGTTCAACGATCTGCTGTTCCGCGCCCAGACCGCGCATCGGGCGCACTTCGACCCGAACCGCGTGCAGGTGAGCACCCTGCTGTCGATCAAGACCGGCGCCTGTCCCGAGGACTGCGGCTACTGCTCGCAGAGCGCGAAGCACGCGACACACGTCGAGGCCGAGCGGCTGATGCCGCTCGACGAGGTCGTGGCGGCGGCCGCGGCAGCGAAGGCCAAGGGGGCGACGCGCTTCTGCATGGGGGCGGCCTGGCGCAACCCGACCGACAGGAATCTCGAGCGCGTTGCCGAGATGGTCAGCGCCGTGCACGACCTCGGCATGGAGACCTGCGTGACGCTGGGCATGCTGACGGGACCGCAGGCGCGGCAGCTGCGCGAGGCGGGTCTCGACTACTACAACCACAACCTCGACACCTCGCCCGAGTTCTACGGCAGCGTGATCACCACGCGCACCTACCAGGACCGGCTGGACACGCTGGCGCAGGTGCGCGCCGCGGGTATCAACGTCTGCTCGGGCGGCATCCTCGGCATGGGCGAGTCGCGCCGCGACCGCGCGCGCCTGCTGCAGGAGCTCGCGACGCTGCCGCAGCACCCGGAGTCGGTGCCGATCAACCTGCTGGTTCAGGTGGAGGGCACGCCGCTGCACGGCACCGCGGCGCTCGACCCGCTCGAGTTCGTCCGCACCGTGGCGGTCGCGCGCCTGCTCATGCCGCGCTCGCACGTGCGCCTGTCCGCCGGGCGGACCGAGATGAGCGACGAGCTGCAGGCACTGTGCTTCTTCGCGGGCGCCAACTCGATCTTCTACGGCGAGCGCCTGCTCACCGCCGACAACCCGGCGGCCGGCCACGACCGCCGGCTGTTCGAGCGCCTCGGGCTGCAGGCGGAGGAGGTCGAGGCGCACGAGCGCGAGACGCCCGGCGCGTGCGAGCGGTGCGCGGCGGGCTGACGGTCGAGCGGTGAAGGATCTCGCCGCCGACCTCGACCGCCGCCGCGCCGAGCACCTCTATCGGCACCGGCGGGTGCTGGACGGCGTGCAGGGTCCGGTGCTGCGCGTCGACGGCCGCGAGCTCGTCGCCTTCTGCAGCAACGACTACCTCGGGCTCGCGGCGGACCCACGGCTCGTCGAGGCGATGCAGCGCGGCGCGGCGCGCTACGGCGCCGGCAGCGGCGCAGCCCACCTGGTGAGCGGCCACTCGGCCGCGCACCACGCGCTCGAGGAAGAGCTCGCGGCGTTCGTGCAGCGCCCGCGCGCGCTGCTGTTCTCGACCGGCTACATGGCCAACCTCGGCGTGCTCTCGGCGTTGCTCGGACGCGGCGACAAGGTGCTGGAGGACCGCCTCAACCACGCCTCGCTGCTGGACGGCGGCCTGCTGTCCGGCGCGCGCCTGCGCCGCTACGCCCACGGGGATGCCGATGCGGCGGCGTTCGCGCTCGCCGAGTCCAGAGGCGAGACGCTGCTCGCGACCGACGGCGTGTTCAGCATGGACGGCGATCTCGCGCCGCTGCCGGGGCTCGCGGCCGCGTGCACGCGTCACGTCGCCTGGCTGATGGTGGACGACGCCCACGGCCTCGGCGTGATCGGCGAGGGCGGCCGCGGGTCGGTGTCGCACTTCGGCCTGGGGTTGGACGACGTCCCGATCCTGATGGGCACCCTCGGCAAGGCCTTCGGCTCCTTCGGCGCCTTCGTGGCCGGTTCCCAGGACCTCGTCGAGACGCTGATCCAGCGCGCCCGCCCCTACATCTACACGACCGCGTCGCCGCCCGCCGTCGCCGAGGCGACGCGCGAGGCGCTGCGCATCGTGCAGGCCGAGGAGTGGCGCCGCGAGCGGCTGCGCGCGCTGGTGGGGCGCTTCCGGGCGGGCGTCCAGGCGCTCGGGCTGCCGCTCGGCGACTCGCCGACGCCCATCCAGCCGGTGCTGCTCGGCGAGTCGGCCCGCGCGCTGCGCTGGAGCGAGGCGCTCGAGCGCCACGGCCTGCTGGTGACCGCGATCCGCCCGCCGACCGTGCCGACCGGTGGCGCGCGTCTGCGCGTCACGCTGTCGGCCGCCCACAGCGAAGCGCAGGTCGACCGCCTCGTCGACGCGCTCGCGGCCATCGTCCGGGACGAGCGCCCGTGAGGCTGCACGCGGAGCAGGCGGGGGCGGGCCCGGATCTCGTTCTGCTGCACGGCTGGGGCATGAACGCCGGCGTCTGGCACCCGGTGCGGGATCGCCTCGCCGCGCGCTGGCGGGTGACGGCGCTCGAGCTGCCGGGCCACGGGGCGAGCGGGTTCGACGCGGAGCGATGCCGCCTGCGCGACTGGGCCGACGCCTGCCTCGATGCGGCGCCCGACCGGGCGGTTTGGCTCGGCTGGTCGCTCGGCGCGCAGGTCGCGCTCGAGGCGGCCCTCGCGGCGCCCGGGCGGGTGCGCGCGCTCGCCGCCGTCACCGGCACGCCGCGTTTCGTGCAGGCGCCCGACTGGCCGCACGCGATGCCGGCCGCGACCTTCCGGCAGTTCGCCGACACGCTCGCGGCCGACCACGCCGCGACGCTCGATCGCTTCCTCGGCCTGCAGGTGCGCGGCGGCGACGAGGCGCGCGAGACGCTGCGCGCGTTGCGCGCGGCGATTCGCGCGCGGCCGGTGCCACGGCCGGACGCCCTGCGGGCGGGGCTCGAGCTGCTGCTCGGCTCCGACCTGCGGGCCCGCCTGCCCGGGCTCGTCCCGCCCTCGCTCTGGCTGTTCGGCGAGCGCGACACGCTCGTGCCCGCCGAGGCGGCGCACGCGCTCGAGACGCTCCTGCCGCGCGCCGAGATCCTGGTCCTGCACGGCGCGGCGCACGCGCCCTTCCTGTCGAGCCCGGCGCGCTTCGTCGAGCTGCTCGGCGGCTTCGTCGACTCCCTGCCGCGATGAGCGCCGGTTCCGTAACGATCGACAAGGAGCAGGCGCGCCGCGCCTTCGAGCGTGCCGCCACGCGCTACGACGAGGTGGCCGTGCTGCAGCGCGAGATCGGCCGGCGGATGCTGGAGCGTCTCGACTACGTCCGGCTCGCGCCCGGCACGGTGCTCGACGCCGGCTGCGGCACCGCCGTCGCGACCGCCGAGCTCGCGCAGCGCTATCCGGACGCCGACGTCGTCGCGCTCGACTTCGCGCACGGCATGCTGCGCCACGCGCGCGGGCGCGGCGGCCTCGCGCGCGCGCCGCACTGGGTCTGCGGCGACATCGAGGCGCTGCCTCTCGCCGGTGGCAGCGTCGACCTCGTCTACTCGAACGCTGCGCTGCAGTGGAGCACCGACCTCGCGGCCACCTTCGCCGACCTCGCGCGCGTGCTGCGGCCCGGCGGGCTGCTGATGTTCAGCACTTTCGGTCCGGACACCCTCGCCGAGCTGCGCGCCGCCTGGGCGCAGGTGGACGGCGACAGCCACGTGAGCGGCTTTCCGGACATGCACGACGTCGGCGACCTGCTGGTGCGCGCGCGCTTCGCGGATCCGGTGATGGACTGCGAGCGCCTCACCGTGACCTACGCGACCGTCGACGACCTCATGCGCGACCTCAAGCTCCTCGGGGCGCACAACGTCACCGCGCGGCGGGCGCGCGGCCTCACCGGTCGCGGGCGCCTGGCGGCGATGCGGGCGGCGTACGAGCGCTTCCGCCGGGATGGGCGCCTGCCCGCGACCTACGAGGTGGTCTACGGCCACGCCTGGGCGCCGCTGCAGCGGCAGGAAGGGCCCGGTGTCACCGCCGTTCCCGTGAGCGCGATCGGGCGGCGCTGAGACGATGAGCGGCGGCCTGTTCGTCACCGGCACCGACACCGATTGCGGCAAGACCGTCGTCGCCTGTGGCATCGTCGCCGCGCTGCGTGCGCGTGGGCCGCGCGTGGGCGTGCTCAAGCCGGTGGCGGCCGGCGCGTGGGAGACGCCCGGGGGCCTGCGCAACCAGGACGCGCTCGACCTCGCGGCCGCATCGGGCAGCGACCTGCCGTACGCGGTCGTCAACCCGTTCGTCTACGCGCCGCCGATCGCGCCGCACATCGCCGCGGCGCAGGCGGGCGAGGTGATCCGCTTCGCGCTGCTGCGTGAGGCGTTCGAGCGGGTGCGCGCGGCCAGCGACGTCGTGGTCGTCGAGGGGGCGGGCGGCTGGCGCGTGCCGCTCGGTCCCGACGGCGACGTCGCGGACCTCGCGGCGGCACTCGGCCTGCCGGTAGTGCTCGTCGTCGGCCTGCGCCTGGGCTGCCTCAGCCACGCGCTCCTGACGGCCGAGTCGATCGCGCGTGCCGGCTGCCGGCTTGCCGGGTGGGTCGCCAACACCGTCGACCCGACGATGGCCGTGCGCGAGGAGAACCTCGCGACGCTGCGCGCGCGGCTACCGGCGCCCTGTCTCGGCGTCGTGCCGCGCCTTGATGACGTGACGCCTGCGGCGGTAGCGGCGTGGCTCGATTCGGAGGCGATCGCGCGATGGCTGGCGGCCTAGCGAGGCTGCGTTCCGCCGCCGTCACCGTCACCGCGAGGGTCCTGCCACGGCATTGCGGAGGTCCTGCCACGTCGCCGCGAGGGTCCTGCCACGTTACCCCGAGGGTCCTGCGACGTCACCGCGAGGGTCCTGCGACGTCATTGCGAGGCCGAAGGCCGAAGCAATCCACGAACCCCTGGATCGCCACGGCGCTGCGCGCCTCGCGATGACGGGGTGGATCGCCACGGCGCTGCGCGCCCCGCGATGACCGGGTGGACGAGCCACCATTTCTCGACGCCGTGCCGCTCGTAGCGCACGAGCTTGTGCGCCTGGTCGTAGCCGGTGGTGGGGGGCGAGAGGATCTCGACCGCCCGGTCCGGCGCGCCTGCCCGGGTTCTATTGGTCGGCCGCCAGATCCCTCCCTGCGCCGGGCCTGTATCCGCGCGGCGCGGCACCGTATCCTGGATCAGCTGCCCGGCCGGACGCGTCGTGCCGCCTGCCGGATGACCCTTGCATGAGCCCGACCGCCCCCCTCGTCGCCCCGGACTCCGCGCACTGCTTCCACTGCGGCCTGCCGGTTCCGGCGGACTTCGACTACCGCGTGGAGATCCTCGGCGCCGAGCGCGCGATGTGCTGCCACGGCTGCCAGGCCGTGGCGCAGGCCATCGTCGCCGGCGGGCTGGAGCGCTTCTACGAGCACCGCACCACGGTGTCGCAGCGCCCCGAGGACCTGGTGCCGGAGCAGCTGCGGCGGCTCGACCTCTACGACCAGCCACGCCTGCAGGAGGGTTTCGTCGAGATCGACGAGCGGCACCTCAAGACCGCGTCGCTGATCCTCGAGGGAATCACGTGCGCAGCCTGCGTGTGGCTGAGCGAGCGGCACGTGCGCACGCTGCCCGGCGTGGCCGAGTTCAGCGTCAACTACAGCACGCACCGCGCGCGGGTGCGGTGGGACGACAGCCGCGTGCGCCTGTCCGACATCCTCAAGGCGGTCGCGGCCATCGGCTACGTTGCCCACCCGTACGACCCGGGGCGTCAGGACAAGGTGTACCGCCAGGAGCGGCAGCGGGCCCTGCGGCGCCTCGCGGTGGCGGGCCTGTGCTCGATGCAGGTGATGATGCTGGGCTGGTCCCTCTACGCCATGGACTACGACTCCTCGGACGTCGAGGACATGCGCACCTTCCTGCGCTGGGTGAGCGCGCTGCTGACCGTCCCCGTCGTGGTCTACTCCTCGCAGGCCTTCTTCGCGTCGGCCTGGCGCGAGCTCCGGCAGGGGCGGCTCGGCATGGACGTCCCGGTGTCGCTCGCCATCCTCCTGGCCTTCGTCGCGAGCCTTTGGGCGACCGCGACGAACGGCCCCGACGTCTACTACGACTCGGTGACGATGTTCGCCTTCTTCCTGCTCACGGGGCGCTATCTCGAGATGGGCGCGCGCCACGGCGCCGGGCAGGCGGCCGAGGCCCTCGTGCGCCTGCTGCCCGCGACGGCGACGCGGTTGCGCGACGGGGCGGAGGAGCTGGTCGCGGTCGCGGAGCTGGTGCCGGGCGACCGCGTCCTGGTGCGGCCCGGCGAGACGGTGCCGGCCGATGGGGAGGTGATCGCGGGACGCAGCTCGGTCGACGAGTCGCTGCTGACCGGCGAGAGCCTGCCGCGGCCCCGTGCGGAGGGCGACGCCCTGGTCGGCGGCAGCACCAACGTCGAGAGCCCGCTTGAGATGCGCGTGGAGAAGGTCGGCGACGACACGGTGGTCTCGGCCATCGTGCGGCTGCTCGACCGCGCGCAGGCCGAGAAGCCCCGCGTCGCGCTGCTCGCCGACCGGGTCGCCGGCTGGTTCGTGGTCGCGCTGCTCGTGATCGCGGCGGTCGTTGCCGTCGGATGGTGGCAGACGGACCCGACGAAGGCGTTCTACGTGACGCTCTCGCTCCTCGTCGTGACCTGTCCCTGCGCGCTCTCGCTGGCCACGCCGGTGGCCGTGGTGGCAGCCACCGGCAGCCTGACGCGGCTCGGCCTGCTCACCACCCGCGGGCACGCGCTCGAGACACTCGCGAGCGCCACGCACGTCGTGCTCGACAAGACCGGCACGTTGACGCGCGGCGAGCTGCGGCTCCACGGCGTGCACCCGCTGGGCGAGATCACGCGCGAACGCGCCCTTGAAGTGGCGGCGGCGCTGGAGCGTCGCTCCGAGCACCCGGTCGGGCGCGTGCTGGTCGCGGCCGGCGGCACCGGCCTCGCGGCGGTCGACGTCGTCGCGACGCCGGGCGAGGGCGTCGAGGGCGTGGTAGAGGGCGTGCGCTACCGCGTCGGCAAGCCCGAGTTCGTCGCCGCGCTCTCCGGGCGGGCGGTGCTGCCCGCCGAGGACGTGGCGGCGACCCGCGTGCTGCTCGGCGACGAGCGCGGGCCGCTCGCGGCGCTGACCCTGCGCGACGAGCTCCGTCCGGACGCCAAGGCGACGCTGCAGCGGTTGCGCTGGCTCGGTCTCGAGGTCGAGCTGCTGAGCGGCGACGCCGAGGGGGCGGTGGCCCACGTCGCGCGCGAGCTCGAGGTCAGGGAGTGGCGTGCCGGCGTCTCGCCGGCGCAGAAGCTCGAGCGCGTCCGGGCGCTGCAGGCGGCCGGGGCCGTGGTGGCCATGGTCGGCGACGGGGTGAACGACGCCCCCGTGCTGGCGGGCGCGAACGTCTCGGTCGCGATGGGCAGCGGCACGCAGCTCGCCCACGCCTCCGCCGACATGGTGATTCTCTCGGAGCGGCTCGCGAACCTCGCCAGCGGCGTCGTCGCCGCGCGCAAGACGCGCCGCATCATTCGCGAGAACCTGCTCTGGGCGCTTCTGTACAATGCCGTGGCCGTGCCGCTCGCCGCGGCCGGGTGGGTCACGCCGTGGATGGCGTCCATCGGAATGTCCGCGAGCTCGCTCATCGTGGTGTTGAACGCGCTGCGCCTGCGTCGCGTCGAGAGCTGACGAGGGTCGATGTCCAGCCTCTACATGCTGATTCCGGTGGCGGTGCTGCTGATCGCCGCGGCGATCGGGCTCTTCATCTGGTCGGTGCGCTCGGGGCAGTTCGAGGACCTCGAGGGGCCCGCGCACCGCATCCTGATGGACGACGACGACCCCCTGATTCCGCCGGAAGCGCGGCTTCCCGAGAAGCGCGAGGTCCCGCCGGCGGACGACCGGAGGCCCTGAGACCGTGGCCGGCGGCAGCCTGCTCGCGCTGCTCGACGACGTCGCGTCCGTGCTGGACGACGTGGCGCTGTTGACCAAGGCCGCCACGAAGAAGACCGCGGGGGTGCTCGGGGACGACCTCGCGCTCAACGCGCAGCAGGTCTCGGGCGTGCGCGCCGACCGCGAGCTGCCGGTCGTGTGGGCGGTGGCGAAAGGCTCGCTCGTCAACAAGGCCATCCTCGTGCCCGCGGCGCTCGCCATCAGCGCGGCCGCGCCCTGGGCCGTGACCCCGCTCCTCATGGCCGGAGGCCTCTTCCTCTGCTACGAGGGCTTCGAGAAGGTCGCTCACCGATTCCTCCACCGCGCCGGCGGGGACGAGGTCCACCGCGCCCGGCGCGTGGACGCGCTGGCCGATCCCGCCGTCGATCGGGTCGCGCTGGAGCGGGAGAAGATCAAGGGAGCGATCCGCACCGACTTCATCCTGTCGGCGGAAATCATCGTGATCACCCTCGGGACGGTTGCCGCGGCCACGTTCGGTGTCCGGCTCACCGTCCTCGTCGGCATCGCGATCCTCATGACCGTCGGGGTCTACGGCCTCGTCGCCGGCATCGTGAAGCTGGACGACGCCGGCCTGCACCTCAGCCGGCGCCCCGGCGACGGCGTGCTCGCGGTCGGTCAGCGCGCCTTGGGCCTGCAGATCGTGCGCCTCGCCCCCCATCTGATGCGCGGTCTGTCGATCGCGGGGACCGCGGCGATGTTCCTGGTCGGCGGCGGCATCCTCGCGCACGGCGTCCCTGCCGTTGGCCACTGGATCGAAGCGGTGGCGCTCGGCGCCGGCGCGTTGCCGGCGGTCGGAGGGCTGCTCCAGGCCCTGGGTCCCGCGGTCATGAACGCGGGGGTCGGCGTGCTCGCCGGGGCGCTGGCGCTCGCTTCGGTGGTCCTCGGTCGGCGAATG
>JALORY010000077.1 GCA_025458675.1 Gammaproteobacteria bacterium
CACCGGCTCGTCGGAGTAGGCCCACAGGCCGAGCGCCACGGCGCCGGCGGCGACACCCGTGGTCGCCGCGAGATCGGCGAGGAACTCGCGCCGCGTCAGCGGCCGGGCGAGCCGCGCGTGCTGTGAGATCCTGCGCCCTCGCTCGCCGCTCACTGCTCCGACTCCAGGTGCCGCGCGAGCTGCGCGGCCAGCGCGTCGTCGAGGGACGCGAGCACGCCGGTGAGCCGCCCGCCGTCCGCCCAGAAGAACCAGTCGCCCTCGTAGCGGTCCGCCACCGTGTGGACGGTGGCCCGGCCGACCGCGCGGGCCGAGTGCGCGATGCCGTCGCGGTCGAAAAACGCCAGCAGCTCCTTGACGCGGCGCTCGATCCCGGCCGGCTCCTCGTCGATCAGGAACGCGACGAGCTCGCGCCCGCCGGCGTCGAAGCGGCGCTCCATCACGTTCGACAGCGGCTCGAGACCGCGGTAGCTCTCCTTGACGAAGCGCGTGCCGAGCACCGTGCCGAGCGGCGGGAAGGCGAGATCACCGGGCGAGGCCGCCGCGTCGCCGCCGAGCGCCCGGCGGATCTCGGCCGCGACGGCCGCCGGGTCGAGCGCCTTGTCGAACAGGCTCGCCCTGACGAAATAGGGACCGTGCGCCAGCGCCACGCCCGACCCCGTCGGGAAGGCGGCCGGGTCATCGGGCAGGGGCTGCGCCCCTGCGGCCTCGTCGGCCAGCACGCCGAACGCGTGCACGGGCCGGCCCATGTCGAACACGTCCACGACGACCCCCGGCGCGGCCGGGTCGGGTCCGTACTCGGCGACCAGCAGGCGCTGGAAGCCCGCCCCGATGTAGTACTCCGCGTGGCCGTTCACGTACTCGTAGAGGCTCGCGGGGTCGTAGGTCCGCAGCACCCCCGCGCGGGGTCTGCCGCCGATCGCCTGCGGCAGCGGCGACGAAGTGGCCGGCTGGGCCTCCGCGGCCGGCTTCTCGAGGCGGATCAGCCCCGGATCATAGTGCTGCCCCTCCCACCAGACCGTGACTGCGACGAGCGGCGGGAACGCCAGCAGAAACCCACGCGTCGCCCAGTGCGGGCGGGCCGCCGTCACCATGCTCAGGCCCAGGCGGACAGGTCCCGATGAGCGGCGCGCAGCTTCTGCGCCACCGGCAAACCGTGCGGGCAGGCGCCGTCGCAGGGCGCCCCGGCACAACCCGCGCAGGCGGCCGCGTTCAGCGCCAGGCCGGCGTACTCGCGCATCGCCCGCTTCTCCTCGCGGTAGTCCTGGAAGTACATCTGCTGGCGCAGGATGGTGGCGATCGGGACGCCCACGGGGCAGGCGGGCTCGCAGTCGCCGCAGCCGGTCCGGCAGTAGTCGGCGCCGTGCAGGGCGGCGTAGCGGTCGAGCAGGCGCTGGTCGGCCGCTGCGAAGGCCTGGCCCGAGGCCTGGAGGTAGTTGTCGACGTCGCCGATCCGCCGGAAGGTCACGATCAGCCCGGCGACCTCGGGGTGCTTCAGCACCCACTTGAAGGCGGCGTGCTCGAAGACACCGCCCTGCGCGTCCAAGGCCATGTCTCGCGCCCCGGCGAGCGTCTTCATGGCCACCACGCCGACGTTCCGCGCCGCGGCCAGTTTCAGGACCTCCGGCACCTTCGGGAACTTCATGAAGTTGAAGGCGGGCATGATCAGATCGTAGTGGCCGGACTCGACGGCCGCGGTCAGGAGCGCCTCCATGTGGCTCGGGCCGTGCGACGACACGGCGAGGTAGCGCGCCTTGCCCTCCTGCCGCAGCTCCTGGAACGCGGAGAGCATCGCCTCGTCGAACAGGCGTCGGCGCTCGACGTCGACGTCCCTCACCCCGCCGATCGCGTGCACGAACACCACGTCGAGGTAGTCGGTCCTCAGCCGCCGGAGGCTGCCCTCGACGGCGGCCTTGTAGTCGGCCTTGGTGCTGCCCGGCTGGAGGTGGCTGACCCCTTCTTCGTATCCCACGGGGCGGCAGAACTTCGAAGCGATGTAAACTTTGTCCCTCTGGCCGAGCTTCGCCAACGCTTCGCCGATCAGGGCCTCGCTCTGCCCGTAATCGGGTGCCGTGTCGAAGTAGTTGATCCCCTGGTCGATCGCCCGCAGCACGAGCGATGCCGAGGGGACCTGGCCCGCGCCGAACGAGATGTCGCTGATCTCGAGGCCGGTCCTGCCCAGGCGTCGGTACTGGCGGACGCGGCCCTTCTCGGCCGGCTGGGCGTCGAGGGGCAGCCCTGCCGCCAGACCGAGGCCGGAGGCCGAGGTGAGGAGGGAGGTCTTCAGGAACTGGCGCCGCTTCATGGGTGTCTCCGCGCGGGTCGGGGCACATGGCCGGAGTATAGAGCCGGGGCCGCCGCCTCCCCCGGCGACCGGGCCGCAGTCTCGTCGGCGGTTGAGCGCCGTCAACGGGTCGGCGGCATGCCCCGGCTGGCGTTAGGGTCTTGCAGGGCTATGAAATCGAGGAATCTCGCGAAAATGAGCGTTCGAGAATCGCCGGGCCCGCGGGCAGCGGCGCTCGGCCTGACACTGTGTTTGGTCGTGGGCTGCAGCTCGGCCCCGCCCGAGGAGCGCCGGCCGCTGCCGAAATACCAGCCGACCGAGCCCGCGTCCGAGATCGAGCGGGTCCCGGTGGCCCGCCTGGGGCGCACGGAGGGCGTGCCGGCGATGCCGGTGCGTGTCGCGGTCCGTGGCCCGGACAAGGCCGATATCAAGACGGTCGAGGGGCTCGTCCAGGAGTCGAAGGAGGACACCCAGCGCATCGGCTCCGGGGCTCAGGCCGTGACGAAGGCCCTCGGCCAGGCCTCGCCCGCACTGCAGGCGACCACCGTCACTCTCGGCGCCCTGCTCATGCCCGCCGCCATGGGCATCGAGATCTACGGCCAGCGGCAGCACGACGCCATCGTCCGGACGCTGCGGCAGATCGACCTGCTCACGCTCCTGCGCGAGGAGCTGGTTCGCCGCGCAGCGCCCGTCCCCCCGGGCGAGCAGCCGGCCGACTTGACCGTGACGGTGAAGTCCTACGGCCTGGCCCCGCGCAGCACGCCCTGCCCCACGTGCCCGCTCTGCGTGGTGGTCGAAGGCGAGCTGGTGGTCAGCCGCGCGGGCACGGAATTGCTCAAGGACACCATCGTCCAGGGGCCGTGGCGGCGCAGCGCGGACGTGCCTCCGCCGGTCTGCGCCACCATGGACGAGTTCTCGGCCGACGACGGCCGCCGCCTGCGCAACGCGGTCGTGGACGCGGCGCAGTCGCTCGCGGCCATCGCGGCCAATCGGCTGCCGGGGTTGGCATGGAGAGAGTGAGCCGAATTGCCGTGGTGCTGGCCGGCCTCGTGCTGGCCTCCTGCGGGTCGTCGCCGGAGATGCCCGCGCGGGTTCCGGGCGTCGCGAGCTCGCCGGAAGACCAGGTCGTCCGCGGCGTGGGGAACCTGCGCCGCCTCCTGGTGCTGCCGGTCGTCGTCGATCAGGGGAGCTGCAACTGGCCGGAGGTCGCCCGCGAGCTCGACGAGTCGGTCGTGCGCTTCCTGCGCGACTGGAAGGGCTACGAGCTGGTGCGCCCCGCGCAGCTCGACGACGCGTGGAAGCTCGCACGGCGGCTCGGCGAATGGCAGGAAGGCGACGTCGGCAAGGGCAGGCCGCCGCCCGAGCTGCGCACCCGACTGATCGCTGCCGGCACCGATGCCCACGCCGACGGCGTGGTCGCGGTCCACGCCTCGCCCGAGTGCCCCGCGGGGACCGATGCGGGTCTGCTGACCCTGCCGAGCCGCCTCGCCGAGTCGCTCAACCGCACCCTCTCGGCCGGCGTGTACGAGGCCGCCACGGGGACGCTGTACTGGCACCGCCACATCCGCCCGCCCGGCTGGGACCCGGTCCGCTACGGCTCCCGCCCGCCGCCGCGGTTCGAGACGCGGCAGGCCGCCGAGGGACTGCTCGGTCCGATCGAGAACGCCGTGCCCGCGGTGCTGAAGCCGGCACCGAAGCCGCGTCCGGCGCCCAGACCTGAGGGAGCTGCCGTAGCGCCGGCCCAGCCGGCGGCGGGTGCCACGCCCCAGGCCGCGCCTTCCGAGCCGCCGACCACTGCGCCGGCCGTTCCCCCAACGGTCCCAGCGGCCGAGCCGCTGTCGCCACCGGGTGCGGCACAGCCGCCCGCCGCGGCGGGTGGGCCGCCAGCTGCACCCGTGCAATCGGTACCGCCCCCACCGCCGCCCACAGAGACCCAGCCAACGGTTCCGACCCCGCCGCCGCTGCAGCTGCCGGCACCGGAGCCGGCCGCGGCACCGCAGATCAAAACCTGAGGCCGTCGTGACGAAGCCAGCCGATCTCTCGCCCGTGCGCAACATCGGCATCGCCGCCCACGTGGATGCCGGCAAGACCACGCTGACCGAGCGGGTCCTCTACTACACCGGCGCCTCGCACAAGATCGGCGAGGTCCACGACGGCGCCGCGCACATGGACTACCTGGTCGAGGAGCAGCAGCACGGCATCACCATCACCTCGGCGGTCACCAAGGCCCCGTGGGAGGGCCACCTCCTGCAGATCGTCGACACCCCCGGCCACGTCGACTTCACCATCGAGGTGGAGCGATCGATGCGCGTGCTCGACGGCTGCGTGGTCGTGCTCGACGGGGTGCGCGGCGTGGAGCCGCAGACCGAAACGGTGTGGCGGCAGCGCTCCCGCTTCCAGCTGCCGGCGCTGTTCTTCGTCAACAAGATGGACCGCCCCGGAGCGGACTTCGACCACGTCCTGAACAGCATCCGCAAGCGCCTGAAGGCCGAGCCGGTGCCGGTCACCGTGCCGCTGCCCGAGCAAGCCGCCGTGGTCCATCTGATCGACGGCACGCTGCTGCGCTTCGGCGGCGAGCAGGGCGAGCGGGTGGAGGCGCAGCCCTGCCCCGCCGACCTGTGGGCGAGCTGCGCGGCGCACCGCGACACGCTGCTGCTGGCTGCGGCGGAGTGCGACGAGGCGGTCGCGGACCGCGTCCTCGGCGGCGAGGAGGTCGCGCCCGCGGCGCTGTGGTCCGCGCTGCGCCGCGGCACGCTCGCCGGCCGCTTCTTCCCGTGCTTCGGCGGCAGCGCGCTCCGCAACCAGGGGGTGCAGCCGCTGCTCGACGGCGTGGTGGCGCTGCTGCCCGCCCCGCCCGATCGCCCGCCCGCCGTCGCGCACCTGCCCGACGGCTCCGAGGAGCCCGTGCCGATCGGCCCCGACGGCCCGCTGGCGGCGCTGGTCTTCAAGATCCAGCTGTGGGAAGGCCGGCGCCACGCCTTCGCCCGCGTCTACCGCGGCTCGCTGCGCCCCGGCGACGCCGTCGCCTTCGTCGCGGCCGACGGCCGCGTCGTGCAGGAGCACGTCGCGCGCCTGTTCGAGGTCGACGCGGGCAGGAAGACTCGCATCGAGGAGGCGGGGCCCGGCGAGATCGTCCTGCTCGCGGGTCTGCGCTTCGCCACCACGGGCGACACCCTCTGCCGGCCCGACCACGTCCTGAGCCTCGAGCGCATCGAGGTGCGCGAGCCGGTGATCAGCCGTGCGATCGAGCCCGCGACCGGCACCGACGAGGAGAAGTGGCTCGAGGTGCTCGACAAGATCCGGCAGGAGGACCCCACGCTGCGCGTCGAGGAAGACAAGGACACTGGCCAGCGCCTGCTGCGCGGCATGGGAGAGCTGCACCTGCAGATCGTCCTCGAGCGCATCGAGCGCGAGTTCGGGATCCACGTCCGCAGCGGCCCGCCGGCGGTCGCGCTGCGCGAGACGCTGCAGGGCCCGGGCGCGGCGAACTTCCTGTTCAACCCGCAGCGCCCGCCCGAGAAGAAGCTCCCCGAGCTCAAGGCGCGCGTGGCCGTGCTGATGACGCCGGCACCACGCGGCCGCGGCATCGACGTGCGAGTCCGACCCGCGGTGAAGCCGCCGGGGCACGAGCTGACGCCGCCGCAGCTCGCCGCGATCGACCAGGGCGTGCGCTTCGCGCTGGGGTCGGGGCCGGAGACCGGCGCGCCGCTGCAGGACATTGCCCTCGAGGTCACGGAGGTCGAGCTCTACGGCACGGCCTCCACCGTCGACGCGATCACCGCCGCCGCCTCGCGCGCCGTGCAGAGGGCCGTCGAGGTGGCCGGCAGCCTCGTGCTGCACCCGATCGTCGCGGTCGACGTCGTCTGCCCGGAGGAGAACCTCGGCGCGGTGCTCGGGGACCTCCAGGCCCGGCAGGCGCTCATCAAGGACACCGAGAGCTGGGGCGACACCGTGGACATCGCCTGCGAGGTGGCCCTGGACCGGCTGCTCGGCTACGCCACCGACCTGCGCAGCCTCACCCGGGGCCGCGGCCAGTTCAGCATGATCTTCGAGCGCTTCGACGTGCCAGCAGGATATCCGGGTCGGACAGGTTCCACGTTTCGATGCCGTGGTAGGCCGCGAGCTGGAGGGCCTGGGCGAGGAAGCCCGTCTGCAGCAGATTGGCCTTGACGCGCTCGCGCGGCGCCGGCGAGCGCGGGTCGATGTGGTGCACGCCCGGGTCGAGCCGGTAGCCGTCCAGGCCGGTGAGCAGCAGCCGGCCGGCATGGACCGCTCCCGCGAGGCCACCGTCGCGGGCCAGGGGCGGCAGCAGCATCAGCAGGGCGAGAAAGGCGGCCGTAACCCCCGCGTTCGCCGCGCTGTCGGGAAGGTGCGGCAGCGTCGGCAGCAGCGCCTGCCGGCCACCCGAGCGCTCGACGACGACGGTCCCCGGGTGGGCGCACAGGGCGGCGACGTGACGGTGCAGCGGGGGATCGTCCCGTCTCATTCCGCGGCCTGCCAGCGAAAGGGCGCGCCGCGTGACGAGCAGGCGCGTGCGCGACGGGTCGATCGCCGCGGCGTGCAGCACGGTCGCGCGCTTGTCGACGAGCACGCAGTAGTCGGGCGTGATGACCTTGGCGGAAGCGTTGGTGCCGATCACCACGAGCGAATCTCCGCACCGCTCGCGCGCGTAGCAGTAGCCTGCCGCGCTCGACGGCCCATTGCCGTGGACGAGGATGCTCGCGCCCTGGTGGGCGGCCCGGAGCACCTCGTGGCTCGGGGCCCGCAGCGCGGGGATGCCGCGCAGTCGGTCGAGGGCGTCGCGGTACCGGCGGCGGACCGCGTCGACTGTTCGCCCGGAGCTCATTCCCGCGGCGAGCCCCCGCCTCCGCGCGCAGCGAGCCGGCGCAGCGCGACGCGCGCCGAGTCCTTGAGGCGCCGCCACATCGGGGGTCGGGCGCCCGGCATGAAGCCGCGGCCGTGGGCGTCGGAGGCGTTGTAGGCGACGTCCCACTCGGCCTGCGCAGCGGCGAGGTCCCCCCGCGCGCCGATCAGCTCCCAGAAGCGCGCGAAATCCCCGTGCGCGCTCTCCAGCCGGAAGGTCATGGTCCGCGTCTTGTCCCGGAGGAAGGCCTCGATGTTCGCGTCCACGGTGTCGCAATAGTCCTCGCAGACGGCGACCGGCTCGGAATCCTTCGGCAGGTTGATGAGGATGCCGAGGCGGTAGGCCCGGATGATCCCGCGGTCGTAGCGCTTGGCGTAGCTGCGCGCGGTCGCACGGCGGTCGCGTCGCAGGTGGACGTAGATGGCGCGGTCGCCATAGGCGCGCTCGAGCCGGCCCAGGTACCAGGCGAGGCGGTTGTCCGCTTCGATGTGGCCCGGCGGGTAGTCGAGGCGCGCGGGACCGATCGCCGACGTCCGCGTCTCGTGGCCGCACGTGTAGTTGGTCACGTGGCGGCATGCCTCGACGAGCGTTCGCGAACCGCACCGGCCGGTCGAGAGGACGAAAACGTTGGGACGGCCGGGCGCCGGCTCCGCGGCGGCGTCGGCAACGGTCTTCGGGGTGTCGGTCATGGGCACCTTGCAGGCGCTGTTGCAGCGGGGCGAGCCCGGAACGGCAACCAGACTACTCGAACGTCGCGCCCAGTGTCTCCTCCAGACCGGCGAGGCAGAGGAGTCGCGCGGTGACGGCAGAGCGGTACGCCCTACCCCCTGGGCGCACGAGGTCGAGATAGGGCGCGAGGTCGAGGCGAGCGCGCAGCGCGCGCGCGCCGCCGATGAGCTCGAGCACCAGGGGCCTGTTCTCGTGGAGGAACCGCATCGACGACCAGCGGAAACCCTGCTTCTGCCGCCGCCACTGCGCCGGGAGCGGCGTCAGAGCGTCGAGTGCCGAGCGCAATTCGTGCTTGTTCCAGCCATCCCTCAGCTTGCGGTGGTAGGGTGTCGCCATGTAGCCGCGCAGCCGGTAATCGAGCAGGGGACTGCGGTTCTCGATGCCGTAGGTCATCGCATTGCGGTCGTTCTGCCACAACCACTCCCCCAGGCGCCCGCCGAAGAGCGTGTCGCGGTGGAGGGCCTCCGTGAGCCCGCCTTGCAGGTGCTCGAGCGGGTCGGGCGTCGGCAGGTCGAGCCGGTGCAGCCCGAGCGCGCGTTGCACCGGAGAAGACCATCGTCGGATGCGGTCGCGCAGCCGCGAAGCGGCGAGCGGGTTGACGGCGCGCCACAACTCCAGGCGCAGCCTGCGGTTCTCGCGCGACCCGGAGAGGTTGCCCCGCAGCCAGGCCAAGTCGCGGGCCTGCCACGCATCGTGGAGGGCGTGACGGAAGTGCCGGTCCCAGTAGCCGCCGAAGATCTCGTCGCCGCCAGTGCCGTCGAGCACCACGGGAACTCCCCGCGACGCGATGGCCTCGTACATTTCCGACATCGCCATCGCATTGCCGAGCATCGGGAATGCCTTCTCCTGGTGCCGGCAGATGCTCAGGAACCGCTCGAACGTTTCCCCGCCGTACCCCAAGTCGATTACCTCGGGCCGGATCCCCAGCGCCTGCGCCGAGCGCCTTGCGTACTCCGCGTCCTCCGACTTGCCCGTGTCGCCGATGAAGCAGTGCACTTGGTCGGTGAGGCCGGCGGCATGCATCGCGGACAGCACGGCGGAGCTGTCCACGCCGCCCGACAGGAGAAGGCCGACAGAGCGGTCGGATATCAGCCGGTCCCCGACGGCCGAGCGCAGGAGTGCCGGGAGCTCCGCCGGGGCGGGGACCCCCGCGGCGTGCGGGTCGAAGCGATCCCAGGCGCTGGGGCGCGTCGTCCACGCCCTCAGGTCGAAGGACACGCTGGCCCCAGGGGCGACCTCGGAGACGTGCTCGATGTGTCCTTCGGCCTCTGCACCTGGCCACATGATGCCGTAGAGCAGGAAGGCGTCGGTCACCGACCGGCGCAGGCGCGGCCGCGTGCCGAGGTAGCGGCAGATCGCCGCGATGGTGGAGCCGATGCAGATGACGTCGGCACCCACGTGATAGAAGAGAGGCTTCTTCCCGTAACGGTCGCGGGCGGCGAGCACCGTGCCCGCGGCAGAGTCGAGGAAGGTGAATGCCCACATGCCGTTGCAAGCGGGGAGCAGATCGGCACCGAGGGCGCGCAGTCCCTCGAAGAGGGTCTCGGTATCACCGGTGGTCGCATAGGCCTGCCCCGCCAGGGCGGGCAGCCGACGAACGTCGCGGTAGTTGTAGATCTCCCCGTTGTAGAGAAGGGTCGCCCTCCCCCGCTGGAAGGGCTGATTGGACCGGGGATCGAGGTCGAGAATCGACAGGCGGTGATGCCCGGAGACGCAGTGGATCTCCGGGCCGTCGCCGCCTTCGGGCCGGATCGGTGCGTGCTCGACGATCGCGCTGAAGTCAGGGCCGCGGTGGCGAACGAGGGCAAACGCCTCGTCGAAACGCCGCCGGTCGACGGGCCGGCCGCGCTGGAACACCTGCAGGAAGCCGCACATCGTCAGACGTCGGAGCCGCCGCGCGCATCGAGCGCCGACAGACTGTAGCCGACGAGTGTTCGTGGCGAAAGCGCCGCGCGCGGCGAGCCCCCTCGCGCGACAGGAGCCCAGGCTTGGTGCGATCGGGGGTCGACTGGCGCGCCCCCGCCGTCCCCGGCCGGAGTCACCGCCTTCGGTCCCTCGCCAGAGCCGCGATGTCGGCGAACATCGCCACCGCCGACTGCCGGGCGCGCGTGAGGTAGGCGTCGACGCGCGCCTGCTCAGCGGCGTCGAAAGCGAAGCCCCCCGACAGCCGGCTCGCCAGGCCATCCGTGTCCGGAAGGAGGCGATGCGACATGCCGAGGTCGGCGAGCATCCCCTCGGTCTTGTGGCTGTTCGACGCGAGAGTGAGAAACGGGGTGCGCGTCAGCAGAGCGAGGCAGATCCCGTGAAAGCGGCCCGTCACGAAGCACTCGCTGGCGGCGATCCGCTCGAGCAGTTCGTCGAGCCCCGGCGCCGGGGCGCTCAGCACGGCCTCCAGCACGATCCGGTCGGACCGCCCCAGGCGCGGCAGTCGGGCCAGCCGGCCGTAAACGCCGCGGCGCACCCGGTGCCGCAGGACCTTTCCGGCGTGGCGCAGCAGCGCCGCAACTCCTTGGCGCGCGGTGCGGCGCGGACCGCGGCCTTCGATCAGAACGAACTGCCCCGGCAAAGGGCCGCGGCGGGACAGTTCGAAAAGGGCTTCGGCCGTGGCGCGGCGCACACTGTCGTTGTAGAGGACACCCGACCGGCTTCGCCCCGCCTTCGGCCCTACGCTCGCAGACAGCGTAAGATCGGGGACCACCTGCGCATCGATTCCCTGCTCGGCGAGGCTCTGCCGGCTGAGGGACTCCCGGACGTATACCCTGTCGAAGCTGCGGGTGTGGCGATGGAATCGCTCGTCGTTTTCCTGATAGACGGCGTTGATCAGAGCGCATGGAATCTGGTGCCGACGACACCAGGTTGCGGCCTCGACCAGAGCCAGGCCGGTCTTTCCCGAATGGTGAATCGTCCCCTCGCCGTTCACGATGCAGAGGTCGGCCCTGAGAAGGTCCGCCTCCAGCGAGTGCCAGTGAGAGCGCAGCGGACAGGCGGCCGTGAAGCGTATTCCCTGTTCTGCCGCCAGTCGGCGAATCTGGTCGACGACGAGCACGCAGCCGGCGTGGCCGCTCACCGAGGTGTCGTTGACCAGGACGGCGTCGAGCGTGCTCGGCATGGTGATCGCGTCATCTTGCATCAGGCGTCGGAGAGGCTGCCCGAGAATGCCCCGCAGGCCCCCCCGGCCTGCCGCATTCTGGCACGGGCTCGGCGCCTCGAATGCGCCAGGTGACGGTCGTCGAAGCCACGCATAGGATGGCCGCGTGCAAACCGCGCACGCGCGACCGAGCCTCAGCCGAGATGGACGAGCCGACTCATCAGCAAGGTGCGGGAAGAGCGAGCACGGCAGCACCGCGCTTCAGCATCTTCATCCCCACCTACAACCGCGCCCACCTGCTGCCGCGGGCCCTCGAGAGCATTGCAGCACAGACCTGCCGGGATTTCGAGGTAGTGATCGTGGACGACGGCTCGACCGACGGGACCGCCGCGCTGGTCGAGGCCTGGCAGGGTCGCGCCTCGTTCCCCATCGTGTATTGCCGGCAGGAAAACCAGGGCAAGCACGGCGCGCACAACGCCGCCCTGCCGCTGCTGCGCGGCGAGCTGACCGTCATTCTCGACTCCGACGACCTGCTCGTGCCCGACGCCCTCGAGCGGCTGGCGCGGCACTGGGATGCCATACCGCCCGACCAGCGGCCGGCCTTCTCAGGGATCGAGGGACTGTCGGCTTTCTTCGACGGCCGCCTGAACGGCTCCGGCCTGCCGCAGCCGGTGCTGGACGCGGACTACCTCTCCCTGCGCAGGCGCCACCGCGTGCGGGGCGACATGAAGGGCTGCGTCCGCACGGACCTGCTCAGACGCTTCCCGTTTCCGCGCTTCGACGGTGAGCGCCACATCCGCCCCTCGCTGCTGTGGAACCGCATCGCGCGTGAGTACCGCACACGCTTCGTGAACGAGGTGATCCAGCGCGTGGAGTTCCAGCCCGGCGGCCTGTCCTCGAACCGACTGAGGTTGCGCACCAGCAACCCGCGGGGCTTCCGGCATTACTACCTGCAGGAGGCGCGGCAGCGGGACCCTTCGGCGTCCGTCTCGGATCAGCTCGCGGCGTGCGCCGACTACGTGCGCTACTCGCTGCACGCGGGCATCGGCCCGGCGCGCCAGGCGCGCGACCTCGGCCGCCCTTGGCTCTGGCTGGCGAGCCTCCCGAAGGGCACGCTGACCTTCGTGCTCGACCGCGTGAAACTGCTGCGCGCGAAGGCCTGACCGGTGGGGGAGCCGAGCCGGGTCGCGATCCTCAGCCCGCTCTACAGCGGCGGTGCCGGGGCCCACGGCGGCATCACGCCCGTCGTGACGAATCTGGCGGCCGGGCTCGCGGCGGGAGGCACGGAGATCGACCTGCTGGTGCGCCTGCCGCCCGGTTTCGCGGCGCCGGGCGGGCTGCCGCCTCGGGTCCGCCTCTACGACCTGGGAGCCCGCCACAGGCTCGGCACGGCGCTGGCCGTCGCCCGCCATCTGCGCGCACGCACACCGGCGGCGCTGCTCGCCGCGGGGCACCGCTACAACCTCGCGGCCGCCTGGGCGGGGCGGCTCACCCCCGCCGTCCGTCTCGTGCTGAGCGTGCACAACGCCATCTCGCCGGAGGCGTCGGCCCGCGGCGGGTTCAAGCAATGGCAGCGCCTGCGCGCGGTCGATCACGGCTACCGGCGGGCCGACGCGATCGTCTGCGTCTCTCGGGGCGTCGCCGACGACCTGCTGGCGAGCACGCGCATCGACCCGGCGCGCGTCCGGGTCATCCACAACCCGATCGTCACGCCGGAGCTGCTCCGTCGCGGCGCCGAGCCGCTCGACCACCCCTGGCTCGCGCCGGGCGCGCCGCCCGTGATCCTGGGCGTGGGGCGTCTCGCGCCGCAGAAGGCCTTCCACCACCTGATCGCCGCGTTCGCCGCCGTGCGCGCCGCCCGGCCCTGTCGCCTCCTGATCCTCGGCGAGGGCGGCCAGCGCGACGCGCTGGAGGGCCGCATCCGCGCGCTGGGACTGGCGAGCGACGTCGCGCTCCCCGGCTTCGTGCCGAACCCCTACCCCTACATGCGCGCCGCCGCCCTGCTCGCGCTGTCGTCCGATTTCGAGGGTTTCGGCAACGTGCTGGTGGAGGCCATGGCGCTGGGCACGCCGGTGGTCTCGACGGACTGCCCGAGCGGGCCGGCCGAAATCCTCGACCGCGGGCGATACGGCCGGCTGGTTCCCGTCGGCGACGCGGCGGCCCTGGCGCAGGCGATCGGCGAGACGCTCGACGCGCCTCGCGACCGGGCGGGGCTGGCCGAGGCCGCGGCGCGCTTCGCGGTCTCCGCCGCTGTCGCGCGGTACCGCAGCGTGCTGGGCCTGGGGCCGCCTTGCGCCTAGCCGGCTACTCCGTCGGTCGCCGCGGCCCCTTGCCCTTTCTTTCCTTCGGGATGCCCCCCTCCGCGCCCGCCCCGGGGTCGTGCCCGTCCCGCCCCAGCCGGCTCAGTCCGAGCTTCCGCCCGCACACCCAGACGTGGCGGAGGTGCTTGTAGATGTCCTTGGGCATGCCTTCGGGGAGGTCGAGCAGCGTGTAGTCGTCGTGGATCTCGATGCGGTTGATGTAGCGGCTCTCCAGACCCGCCTCGTTGGCGATCGCCCCGACGATGTTCTTCGGCTCCACCCCGTGCGCGCGGCCGACCTCGATCCGGTAGCGCTCCATCGGCACGTCGGGGACCTCCCGCCGCTCGCGCCGCGGGCGCGGCGCTTCGCCGTCG
>JALORY010000078.1 GCA_025458675.1 Gammaproteobacteria bacterium
GGGCTGCTCCAGGCCCTGGGTCCCGCGGTCATGAACGCGGGGGTCGGCGTGCTCGCCGGGGCGCTGGCGCTCGCTTCGGTGGTCCTCGGTCGGCGAATGGTGCCGGGCTAGCAGCCGCAGCATCCCCTGAAACGACGACGGCCGCTTTCGCGGCCGTGGGTCAGGGGGATGGGCTCTCGGCTCAGGCGGCGAGCCGGCTGCGGAGCTTCTTGAGCGCGTTCTTCTCGATCTGCCGGATCCGCTCCGCGGACACGCCATACCGCTCCGCGAGCTCGTGCAGCGTCATCTTCTTCTCCGCGAGCCAACGCGCCTCGAGGATGTGCCGGCTGCGCTCGTCCAGGGTACGCAGGGCTGCCTGCAGCTGCTCGCGCTCGTTGTCCGCCGCGTCCCACCGCTCGAGCTGGGTCGACGGCTCGAGGCGCATGTCCGCCAGGTAGGTCGCCGGGGCGGCGGGCGCGTCTTCGTCGTCCGGGTCGCCGTCGAAGGCGACGTCGGGGCTGCTCATCCGCGCCTCCATCTCGAGCACGGTCTCCGGCTTCACGCCGAGCTCCTTGGCCACGTGCTGCACCTCGTCGGCGGTGAGCCAGCCGAGCCGCTGCTTTGCGCTGCGCAGGTTGAAGAAGAGCTTGCGCTGGGCCTTGGTGGTGGCGACCTTCACGATCCGCCAGTTTCGCAGGATGAACTCGTGGATCTCCGCCTTGATCCAGTGGACGGCGAACGACACGAGGCGCACGCCGACGTCGGGGTCGAAGCGACGCACGGCCTTCATGAGCCCGACCGTGCCTTCCTGGATCAGATCCTGCTGCGGCAGGCCGTAACCGGAGTACTGCCGCGCGATCCGCACCACGAAACGCAGGTGCGACAGCACCAGCGAACGCGCGGCCTCCAGGTCGTTCCGGTCGCGCAGGCGGACGGCCAAGTCTCGCTCTTCGTCGGCGCTCAGCATCGGCAGCTGGTACGCGGCCGCCACATAGGCCTCCATGTTGCCGGTGGGGAGGGTGGCCAGGGCGAGTTGCTTGCGGCTCATGTCGGCTTTTCCTAGTGATTTACTCTGGCATTAATCCTAGCAACGTACTCAGGCATTGCCAACCGGTTTTCTCTATCGGGCTGATAGTCGCGGCCTAGGGCAGCGGAAATTCCAAGTAGCGTCAATGGGCTAATGCGGGGGCGGGCAGAATTTGCGGAATTTGCCGCGGGGTGGAGACTTCTTGCCTCAGCCCATATTTAGCACTCAAGCGGTTAGAGTGCTAGTCCGCCGGCGAGTTCCCCGGCGGCCCCACTCACTCCGGCTGAGCGATCTCGAGCAGGCGAAACACGGCGAGCCAGGCGCCGGCGAGCCCGATCAGGGCGCCGCCGCCGACCATGCCCGCAAACAGCCGGAAGCCGCCGCCCGAGAGGGCGAACGCGCTGCCGTAGAGGGAGGCGAGGTGGGACGCTGGCCCGTCCAGGAAGGCCAGGGCGATCTCCGCGAGCACCCAGCCGAGCAGGCCGCCGAGCAGACCCAGCCAGAAACCCCAGTAGAGGAACGGGCGGCGGATGAAGCCGGCCGTGCCGCCGACCAGGGCGGTGATCTCGATCTCCTCGCGCCGGGCCCGGATCTCGAGCCGCAAGGTGTTGCCGATCACGAACAGCACACCGACGGCCAGGAGCGTCGCCAGCACGGCCGTTGCCCGCTCGGCGAGCGCCGTCAGCCCGAGCAGTCGCTTGACCCAGTCGAGGTCGAACTGCGCCACCTCGGCCTCGGGCAGCTTGCCGAGCTCCTCGGCCAGCGCCGCCGTGCGTCCGGCCTCGGCCGCACTCGGCCTGGCCCGCACGACCAGCACCGCCGGGAACGGATTGTCGCCCAGCGCGTCGAGGGCCGTCCCGAAGCCGCTCAGGCGGCGGAACTCGGCGAGACCCTCCTTGCGGCCGACGACCTGGACCGCGTCGACGTCGGCGTGCTTCTCGATCTGTCGCGCCAGCTTGCGGGCGGCGTCGTCGCTGACCTCGGTCTTGAGGAACACCGTCAGCGAGCCGGTGCCCTCCCAGCTCGCGAGCAGCCGCTCCGCATTCTCGACGAGGATGTACAGCAGGGCGGGCAGTGCCGCCGCGGCGGCCACGACCATCAGACTCGTCACCGCTGCGAGCGGGGCGCTGAGGAACCGGCCCAGCGCGCCGAGCGCGGCCTGTGCATGGCGCAGCAGCCAGGTCTGGACCGGCAGCAGGAACTTTGGCGCCCGCGCGCGGTGCGGGGGCTGCGGGGGCTCGGGCTTGCGGCGCGGCGCGTTCATACGCGGGGCGGCCCGCTGTCCTCCGCCAGCTTGCCGTGCTTGAGACTCAGCGTGCGGTAGTGCATCCGCCGCACCAGCTCCCAGTCGTGGGTGGCCACCAGCAGTGTGACGCCGACGCGGTTGAGCTGGCCGAAGAGGTCCATGATCTCCCACGAGAGGTCGGGGTCGAGGTTGCCGGTCGGCTCGTCCGCGACGATGACGGGCGGCTTGGTGACGATGGCGCGGGCGATGCCGACGCGCTGCTGCTCGCCGCCGGAAAGCGCCCGGGGCAGCGATCGCTCCTTGCGCAGCAGGCCGACCTTGTCGAGCGCCGCGCGCGCGCGCCGGCCGATCTCCACGGGCGACACGCCGGCGACCATCAACGGCAGCGCGACGTTGTCGAAGGCGGTGCGGTCCTGGAGCAGGCGGAAGTCCTGGAAGATCATTCCGACGTCGCGCCGGTGGTAGGGGATGTCGCGGCGGTGCAGCTTGGCGAGGTCGCGGCCGGCGACGCGCAACGTGCCGCGCGTCGGCCGCTCGACGAGCCCGATGAGGCGCAGCAGGGTGCTCTTGCCGGCGCCCGAGTGTCCCGTCAGGAACGCCATCTCCCCCTGGTCGAGGTCGAAGCTGATGCCGGTGAGCGCGTCGTGCCGCTCGTAGCGCTTGGTGACGTCCTCGAAGTGAATCATGGGGCGGCGTCAGTCCGCAGCGAACAGGGCGTCGACGAAGGCCTCGGCGTCGAAGGGCCGCAGGTCCTCGATGGTCTCGCCGACGCCCACGAACCGGATCGGCAGGCGCAGTCGCTCGGCGATCGCGAAGACGATGCCGCCCTTCGCCGTGCCGTCGAGCTTGGTGAGCACGATGCCGGTCACCCCGACGGCCTGGTGGAACTGCACCGCCTGGTTGAGGGCGTTCTGGCCAGTGGTCGCGTCGACCACGAGCAGCACCTCGTGCGGCGCGTCCGGGTCGATCTTCCTCATCACCCGCACGACCTTCGCGAGCTCGTCCATCAGGTTCGACTTGGTGTGCAGCCGCCCGGCCGTGTCCGCGATCAGCACGTCGACGCCGCGCGCGGTGGCGGCGTCGAGCGCGTCGTAGATCACGGACGCCGCGTCGGCGCCGGGCTGCTGTGCGACGACCGGCACGCCGTTGCGCTCGCCCCAGGCCTGCAGCTGTTCGACGGCGGCGGCGCGGAAGGTGTCTCCCGCCGCGAGCATGACGCGCTGGCCCTCGTCCTGCAGCCGGCGGGCGAGCTTGCCGATCGTCGTGGTCTTGCCATGAGTATCGCCTGCGGCCGGCCGGGCGCGGGCTCGCGCACCGGCGCCTGCGCGGCGCGCAGGATGGCGACCAGCTCCTCGCGCAGCGACCGCGACAGGGCCTCTGCGTCTGCGAGCTCGCGCCGCTTCGTCCGGGCCGTGAGGTCGCCGATGATGCGTCGCGTCGCGTCCACGCCCACGTCGGCGGTGATGAGCAGGGTCTCGAGCTCGTCGAGGAGATCGGCGTCGATCGCCTTGCGGCCGAGGAAGAGCGCCGACAGGCCGCCGCCCAGCTGCGCGCGGGTCCGTTTGAGGCCGGTCTTGAAGCGCTGCAGCAGGCCGGGCCGCTCGGCCGGCGCGACGGCGGCTGGCGCCTCGGCGGTCGCGTCGTCCTTCTTCCGTTTTCCGAAGCCGAAGAACATTCTGCGTTCTTGCTGGTCGAAGCCCCTGTTGATGCCGCGGCCGCCGGTCCCACGTCCGGCCGGCGCGGCAGCCGTGGCGGGTCGACGGGGCGTCTGGAACAATCCGCCTCCCGGCCGAGCGCCGAATGCTAACACCCGAAACGAAGGCGGACACCCCGATGCGACTTGCCGACCTGTCGAAGACCCTCGTGCTGCTGGCCGGGCTCGTGCCCGTGCCGTCGCTCGCCGCGGGCCCGACCCACGAGTACACGCTCGACAACGGCCTCAAGGTCGTCGTGCGCGAGGACCACCGCGCGCCCGTCGCCACCGTGCAGGTGTGGTACCGGGTCGGCTCGAGCCACGAGCCCGACGGGCTCACCGGCATCTCCCACGTGCTCGAGCACATGATGTTCAAGGGCACGCCGAACCACGGCCCGGGCGAGTACAGCCGCATCCTCTCCGCCAACGGCGCCGAGGAAAACGCGTTCACCAGCCGGGACTACACGGCCTACTACGCGACGCTCGCGAGCGACCGGGTCGCGCTCGCCATGGAGCTCGAGGCCGATCGCATGCGGCACCTGACGCTTGCGGCCGACGAGTTCGCGCGCGAGCTCGAGGTCGTCAAGGAGGAACGCCGGCTTCGCACCGAGGACAGGCCGACGGCGCTCACCTACGAGCAGCTGAACGCGGTCGGTTATCGCGTCTCTCCCTATCGCAATCCCGTGATCGGCTGGATGGGCGACCTCGACCAGATGACCGCGGCCGACCTGCGCGCCTGGTACGAGCGCTGGTATGCCCCGAACAACGCGATCCTCGTGGTCGTGGGCGACGTGAAGGCGCCCGAGGTTCTCGCGCTCGCGAAGCAGTTCTTCGGCCCGCTCGCGCCGCAGCCGCAGCCGGCGCAGCGCGAGGCGCGTGAGCCCGAGCCGCGCGGCGCGACGCGCGTGGCCGTGCGCGCGCCGGCGCGCCAGCCTTATCTGATGATGGGCTACAAGACGCCCGTGGTGGGCCCCGGCGCGGAGCCCTGGGAGCCCTACGCGCTCGAGGTCCTCTCCAGCGTCCTCGACGGCGGCGACAGCGCGCGGTTCGGCGCGCGGCTCGTCCGCGACCAGCAGGTCGCCTCCGACCTCGACGCCGACTACAGCGCCTACGCGCGCCTGCCGTCCATGCTCACCGTGGACGGCAGCCCGGCGGAAGGACGCACGGTCGCCGACCTCGAGGCCGCGATCCGCGCGGAGATCGATCGCCTGAAGAACGAGCCCGTGCAGCCCGCCGAGCTCGAGCGCGTCATCACGCAGCTCGTCGCCGCGAAGGTGTACGAGCGGGACTCGATCATGACGCAGGCGATGCGCATCGGTGCGATGGAGGCGCTCGGGCTGGGCTGGCGCGTGTCCGACGGCGAGGTCGACCGGATCCGCGCCGTCACGGCCGAGCAGGTGCAGGTGGTCGCGAAGAAGTATCTCGACGACGCGCGGTTGACGGTCGCGGTGCTGGAGCCGCTGCCGATGAGCGGCCGCGGCGCCGCGCCGGTGAAGGAGGGGACGGGTCATGTCCGCTGACGTTTCGCGGTGGTCCCGCGCCCTCGGTCTCGGCCTCGCGTTCCTGCTGCTCGCCGCCGGCGCGGTCGCCGGCCCGAAGATCGAGTCCTGGCAGACTCCCGGCGGCGCCCGGGTCCTGTTCGTCGCCGCGCCCGAGTTGCCGATGGTCGACGTCCGGGTCGTGTTCGACGCGGGCAGCGCGCGCGACGGCGAGCGCCAGGGCCTCGCGCTGCTGACCAATGCGCTGCTGACCGAGGGCGCCGGCCCCTGGACGGCGGACGAGATCGCGGAGCGCATGGACTCGATCGGCGCGAGCCTGTCGACCAGCTCGCTGCGCGACATGGCCAGCGTCTCGCTGCGGACACTGACCGAGCCGAAGGCGCTCGACGTCGCCGCCGAGACGCTCGCCGCGGTGCTCGCCGCGCCACGCTTCGACCCGCAGGACGTCGAGCGCGTGCGGAACGCGCAGCTGGTGTCGCTTCGCGAGCAGGAGCAGTCGGCCGGCACGGTGGCGAGCAAGGCCTTCTACCGCGCGCTCTACGGCTCGCACCCCTACGCATCGGATCCCGGCGGCACCGCGGAGTCCGTCGCCGGGCTCGGCAGCGACGACTTCCGGCGCTTCCACGGCCGGTACTACACGGCCCGCAACGCCGTCGTCGCGATCGTTGGCGCGCTCGATCGCGCGCAAGCCGAGGCGCTGGCCGCCCGACTGCTCGCGGGGCTGCCGGCGGGCGAGCCCGCGGCGTCCGTGGCCGACCCCGCGCCGCCGGCACCGGGCGAGAACCCGCTCGCCTTCCCGTCGACGCAGACGCACATCTACCTCGGCCAGCTCGGCATCGCCCGGCACGACCCCGATTTCTTCCCGCTCCTCGTGGGCAACCACGTGCTCGGCTCGAGCGGCCTCGTCTCGCTGCTCGGGGAGGAGGTGCGCAACAAGCGCGGGCTGTCGTACAGCGTCTACAGCGGCCTCGTGCCGATGCGCCGAGCCGGCCCGTTCTTCGCGGTCGCCCAGACCAAGAACGCGCAGGCGGACGAGGCCATGGCCGTCATGCGCAAGACGATCGCGGACTTCGTGAAGGACGGCCCCGACCGGAAACTGCTCGACGACGCCAAGCGCAACCTGACGGGCGGTTTTCCGCTGCGCATCGCGAGCAACGGCAAGATCGTCGAGCAGCTGGCCGTGATCGGGTTCTACGGCTACCCGCTCGACTGGCTGGACACCTACGTCGCGAAGGTCGACGCGGTGACGGCCGAGCAGGTGCGCGACGCCTTCCGCCGGCGGATCGATCCCGCCAGCTTCACGGCCGTGGTGGTGGGCGGTGGGCAGCCGAAGGCCCCCGGAGGCTGAGGGGCCGGCGCGCGCGGCGGGCGGCGGCAACCGCGTCCGGCTGATCGCCGGCACGCACCGCGGCCGCAAGCTCGCCTTCCCGGACGCCGCCGGCCTGCGGCCGACCGGCGACCGCGTCCGCGAGACGCTGTTCAACTGGTTGCAGGGCGTGCTGCCGGGCGCGCGCTGCCTGGACCTGTTCGCCGGCAGCGGTGCGCTCGGCCTCGAGGCGGCCTCGCGGGGGGCAGCCGAGGTGGTGCTGGTCGAGTCCGCGCCCGCGGTGGCGTGCGCGCTGCGCGCCAACGTCGCCACGCTCGGCTTCGGCGACCGCGTGCGCGTGGTCGAGGCCGACGCGCTGCGCTGGCTCGCGACAGCTCGACCGGTGGGCTTCGACGTCGTGTTCCTGGACCCGCCCTTCGCGTCCGGGCTGCTCGGCCCCGCGCTCGACGCGCTCGAGCGCGGCGGCTGGCTCGCCGACGGGGTGCGGATCTACCTCGAGCGCAGCGGCGCTGGCGGGTGGCCGCTCCCCGAGGGCCTCACGCTGCTGCGCGACAAGCGGGCGGGCCAGGTCGCCTACGCCCTGGCGGGCAGGGCGTCCGGGTAGGGGCCGGCCGCAGCGTCTAGCGTTCGCGCCCCGCCTCCGCGAGGTGCTGGCGCAGCGGGCTCAGCACGAAGTCGAGCACCCGTCGCGAGCCGGTCCTGATCTCCACCGTGGCCGCCATGCCCGTTCCCACCGCGAGGTGCCGTCCCTCGTGCAGCAGGTGGTCGCGCTCGAGCTGCACCGTCGCCTTGTACACGAGGCCGAGCCGGTCGTCGGGGACCGCGTCCCGCGAAAGCCCCGCGACGGTCCCCGGCGCGGTGCCGTAGCGCGTGAACGGAAACGCGTCGAGCTTGATCTGCGCCTGCTGGCCGGGCGCGACGAAACCGGCGTCCTTGTTGGCGACCAGCGCCTCGACCTCGACGGGCGCGCCGTCGGGCACGACGACGAGCAGCACCTGCGCGGGCGTCACCACGCCGCCGATCGTGTGGACCGCGAGCTGCTGCACCGTGCCGTCGACCGGCGCCGTCAGGCGGTGCGCGGCGAGCCGCGCGCGCGCCTTGACGAGCTCCTGGGCGAGCGCGGCGGCCTGGCGTTCCGCGGCCTCGGCCTGCTCGGCCACGACGCGGCGAAACTCGGCGCGCGCCTCGCGCGCGAGGGCGTCGGCTGCCGCCAGCGCGTGCTCCGCGCTCGCGATCCGGCGCCGCTGCACGGCCAGCTCCTCGCGCGCCTCGGTGAGCGTCTGCAGCGCGTCACGCTGCTGCTGGTCGGCGACCAGCTTGCGCTCGGCGAGCACCTCGTGATCGCGCGCGCGGCGCTCCAGGAAGGGCAGCAGCGCGGCGATACGCTCGGCCTCCTGGCGGGCCGTGTCGCAGTCGGCGGCGCGTCGCCCGCGCTCGGCCTCGAGGCTGTCGAGCTTGCCGCGATGGGCGAGCCACCGGGCGGCGAGCAGCGGGTCGAAGGCGTCGCCGGACGGCGCGTCGCCCACGGGCTCGCAGGCCGCCAGGGCCGCGAGGCGGCCGAGCCGTTCGCGCTCGCGCTCCGCCCGTCCGAGGTCGTCGGCGATGCGGTGCGCGTCGGCCGCGGCCGATGCGTCGTCGAGCGCCACGAGCAGCTGGCCGGCGCGCACCCGATCGCCGTCGCGCACGGAGATCACCCGCACCGTGCCCGCCTCGAGGGGCTGGACGAGCTTGCTGTAACCGCCGGGGACGACACGCCCCGGCGCCACGGCCACGATGTCCACCTCGCTCGCCGCCGCCCACGCCAGGCTGGCGCCGAGCAGGCCGACGATGGTCCAGAGCAGGACTCGCCCGGCCGGGGCTGGCGGGGTGTCGCGCAGCTCGAGCGCGGCGGGCAGGAATTCGGATGCGTCGCGGGGTCGTCTCACCGGCCATCTCCTCGTGGCGCTGCGCTCAGATCGGCGGTGGCAGCCAGGTGGCGGCGATGACCGGGGCGAGCGGCGGCAGCGCGCTGAGCGGAGTCACCGCCTCGCCCGCCCCCGACGCCCGGAAGGCTGCCATCGCGGACACCAGCCGCTCGACGTCCGCCGCCAGCAGCACCCGGCCGTCGGACGCCTCGATCCGCTCGACGCGGCACGTCGGGTCGAGGTACCAGCCGGTGATCGCGATCGACCCTGGTCCGTCGACCGCGCTCAGCACGAGGTCGCTGCCGCTGCGGGCGAGCCAGAGGTCGTCGGGACCGAGACCCCCGCTCAGCACCAGCCGGTCGATCTCGCGCGTCGGCCCGACGTCGCCGATGCGATCGCTGCCGTCGCCGCGGGCGTAGCGGTAGGTGTCGCCGCCACGCCCGCCAAACAGCAGGTCGTCGCCCGGGCCGCCGTCGAGAACGTCGCTGCCTGCGCCGCCGTGCAGATCGTCGGCGCCGTCCCCGCCGACCAGGTGGTCCGCGCCGATGCTCGTCCACACGCTGTCGTCGCCGTCCCCGCCGTGCGCGACCACGCTCCCGTAGGACGTGAGGAGCCCGCCGAGCACGAGCAGGTCGTCCCCGGCGCCGAGGTCGAAGCGCTCGACGCCGCTCACGCGCGGCGCGGCGAGCGGGTCGGGGGCACCGAGGACCGCGTCGTCCCCGTCGGTGCCGACCAGCGTGTCCACGCCTGCCCCGCCGACGAAGGTGTCGAGCGACGCGCGCCGGGGGCGCGCGAGCGCGCCGAGGTCCACGCCCGGCAGGCGCTCCGCGATGCGCGCGAGCAGGGTGCCGGGCGCCGGCCAGGCGGCATCGGCCGAAAAGTGCAGCGCGTCGTCGCCGTCGCCGCCGTCGAGCAGGTCCGCGCCGGGGCCGCCGGACAGCACGTCGTCCCCGCCGCCCCCGCTCAGCCGGTCCGCGCCGGCCCCGCCGTCGATCAGGTCGGGGTAGGGACTGCCGGCGAGGACGTCGTCGCCGACGTCGCCCGCGAGCGGCGGATTGAGGTCGCGCACGGCGAGGGTGAACTCGGCGGTGGCGGTCGCGCCGAGCGGGTCGGCCGCGGCGAGTGCGATGCGGTAGCTGCCGCCGGCGTCGAGCGGAACGACGCCGGTGAACGTCGCCGTCGTGGCGTCGAAACCCAGCCACGCAGGCAGTGGCGCGCCGTCCGCGAGCGCGGCAGACAGGGCGAGGGGATCACCGTCGGCGTCGACGAACGTTCCGGCGGGAACCGCGAGGGCCAGGACGGCGGTCTCGTCGATGGCGGCGTCCGGCGGGTCGACGGCGACCGGCGCGCGGTTCTCGACCACGGCGCGCCGCGCGATCTCCGGCGCGTCCCACAGGGCGCCGTCCGCGAAGACGATCTGCTCGAGGCGAGCCTCGGGCCGCGCGAACCAGCCTTCGACGACGACGGCGTCGCCGTCCGTCCCCAGTCGCAGCATCAGGTCGTCGCCACGGCGTACGACCGTCGTGTCTTCCGCAACGATATCCGCACCGAGCTGAAGGACGTCGACGTCGCCTGCGACGGCAGCGGATTCGACGATCCGGTCCGTGCCCTCGCCGCATTCGAAGCGGTAGAGGTCGCTCCCCGATCCGCCGGCCAGCCGATCGTCGCCGGGGCCGCCGATCAGCACGTCCGCCGCCGCGCTTCCGGTCAGGTGATCGTCCCCCTCGGCGCCGACGAGCAGGCTGCCGCTCTCGGCGACGAGGAGGTCCTCGCCCTCGCCACCGGCCAGCACGCGCAGCGCCTCCGTCGGGTGGGGCGGCGCGGGAGGCGCGAGCGCGAGCACGTCGGCCATCGTCAGCACGCGCCCGTCGGCGAAGCGGAACTGCTCGATGCCCGCGCCGGCGCCACCTTCGACGTAGAACCAGTCGGCCGGCAGCCACGGACTCCCGGACGGCTCGATCAGGGCGTCCGGCACACGGGCGGGCGGCATGACGACGCGCAGGCCGCGGTCGTCACCCCAGGTCAGATTGAGCGTCGCCCGCAGCGATTCCGCGGACGCCCCCACCGCGTGGTAGCCCCAGCTCAGGACGAGGTCGGCCGGCGCGAC
>JALORY010000079.1 GCA_025458675.1 Gammaproteobacteria bacterium
GCCGTCTCGGAGACCTCGAAGCACAGGCGCTCGGGCGGCACGCCGGCGCGGGTGATCTCTTCCCGGATGAACTCGACCAGCGCCGGCTCCTGGAGCGAGGCCCCCGACAGGTTCAGGAAGCACAGGGGAGGGACGTCCGCGCCGTCGTGCCGCAGGCGCGTACCGAGGCGGGCGAGCACCGTGCGGACGACCCAGCGGTCGATGGTGGGCAGCAGGCCGTTGCGCTCCGCGACCGGCAGGAAGGCCGCCGGCGACGCGAGCTGCTGGTCCGGGCCGCGCATCCTCAGCAGCACCTCCTGTCCCAGGGGGGCGGCCGCGCCGTCGCGCAGCTCGACGACCGGCTGCGTCACGAGCACGAAGGCGCCCCCGTCCAGCGCGGTCTCGAGGGCGGGCAGCGAGCGGAGCTCGCCGCGCGGCGCCGCCATCGCGGCGTCGTCCGGGTGGTAGCAGCGGATTGCGCCTTCGCCCTCGGCCTTGGCGGCGTAGCAGGCCATGTCCGCGGCGCCCAGCAGCTCGGCAGCCGTCGAGGCCTCCGGGCTCACCGCCGCGATGCCGACGCTGATGCCCACGTCGAACACGTGCTCGCGCCAGCCGAAGCGGAAGGCCCGGATCCGGTCGGCGAGCTCGCGCGCGACGCGGACCGCCTGGTCGGTGGCGCAGTCGCGCAGCAGGAGGCCGAACTCGTCGCCGCCCAGGCGCGCCAGCGTGTCCGACTCCCGGACCTGCTGGCGCATGAGCGAGGCGAGCTGGCGCAGGAGCTCGTCGCCCGCGCGGTGGCCGCACCGGTCGTTCACCTGCTTGAACCGGTCGAGGTCCATGAAGCACAGGCTGGCCGGCACGCGACTGCGCCGGACCTGCACGAGCGTGTCGTGCAGGCGATCCATGAAGGTGCGGCGGTTGAGCAGGCCGGTCAGGTCGTCGTGGCAGGCCTGGTAGCGCAGCAACTCGTCCGAGCGCCGGCGCTGGCGGCGCGCCTCGGCGTCGCGGATCTCGCGCGCCAGGGCGGTCTCGAGACGGTCGAGCCGGTCGGTGGAGACGCAGTCCTGCGCGCCCGCCTTGATCGCCTCGACCGCGAGTTCCTCGCCGACCGCGCCGGCCACGAGGATCAGCGGCAGCTCGCGCCCGTCGGCCGCGAGCACGCGCAGGATGCTGGCGTAGCTGAGCTCGGCCGGCCGGTAGGCGCTGACCACCGCGTCCCAGTCGGCGAATCGCAGCGCCTCGAGGAGAGCCGCCTCGTCCTGCACCTGGCGGTGAGCAATCGCCCGGCCGCCGCTAGCGAGGGCGTCGAGCACGTCACGGGCCTCGGCCTCGGTGTCGAAGACGAGCAGCAGACGCAGCGGCTGTGCCATGTGACCCGGTCTCCGTCGTCGGTCGAGGCGGGAGGGGGACGGCGCGGACGCTGGAAAACCCCAGCGAAACGTGCGGGAGTGTGACAGAGCGTCCGGGGCGCGTCACCCCCCGTGGCTGTCCCCGCGCGGCTGATGCAGCGCAACGCGGCGGCCGGTGTCACATCGCAGTTTCCGATCCGGGCTAAGCTGAAACGACGGTCCGAGCCGACGACCGTCGATGGCGCCCGTCCCCATGCCGTTGCGCAACCCGGGTTTTCTGCCGCGCCACGCGTTCCAGGCGCTGTTCGACGCCCTGCACCGGCGTGGCTGGCGCGTGCTCGGCCCGGCGGTGGGCGAGCGTGTCGTGCACTTCGCGGAGCTCGCGTCGGCGGCGGATCTCCAGTCCGGCCTGGGGGACGTCCAGTCGCCGGGGCGCTACCGGCTCGGCCTGTCCGACGGGCCGCGCTGGTTCGACTGGACCGTCGGCCCCGACGGCCTCAAGCCGCTCGTCTTTCCGCCGCGGGAGGTCCTCTGGCGTGCGGCGCCGGCGGCGGACGGGCGGCTGCACTTCACCGCGGAGCCGCCGGATGCGCCGCGTCTCGCCGTGCTCGGCGCCCGGGCCTGCGATCTCGCCGGGCTCGCGCTGCTCGACCGGCACTTCCTCGGCGACGTGGCGTTCGATCCGGGCTACGCGGCCCGCCGCGCCGCCCTGTTCCTCATCGGCGTGGACTGCAACCGGTCCGGGGCGACCTGCTTCTGCGCGTCGACTGGCGACGGCCCGGCGCTGGCCGACGGCTACGACCTCGGGCTCGCCGAGCTGGACGACGGGTTTCTCGCCTGGCCGGGCACGGCGGCCGGCGAGGCGGTGGTCGCCGACCTGCCATTGACCGAGGCCAGCCCGACGCACCTCGGGGCAGCGGCCGAGGCGACCCGCGGTGCCGCGGCCGCGCAGCGGCGCGCGTTGCCGTCGCGCCGGCTCGCCAGCGCGCTCTACGGGGCAATGCACCACGACCGCTGGGCCGCGGTGGCGGCGCGCTGCCTCGGCTGCGGCAACTGCGCGATGGTCTGCCCGACCTGCTTCTGCCATGGCCACTGCACGGAGGACGGTGCGGGGGCGGGCGAGGCGATCCAGGTCCGCGAGTGGGACACCTGCTTCGACCCGGCGCACAGCCGGCTCCACGGCGCGTCCGTCCGCGACGGGGTGGCGGTCCGCTACCGGCAGTGGGTCACCCACAAACTCGCCGGGTGGCACGCGCAGTTCGGGCGCTCGGGGTGCGTCGGCTGCGGCCGCTGCGTCACCTGGTGTCCGGCGGCCATCGATCTGACCGCGGAGGTCGCGGCGATCGTCGGGGAGACGGGCGATGACTAGGCCGGACCTCCCGCGCAGCGCCCGCGTCGACCAGCGGGTCGTCGAGTCGCCGACGATCTTCACCCTGCGCCTCGCCTTCGACGACGCCGCGTCGGACGCGCCGTGCGCGTTCGTCCCGGGCCAGTTCAACATGGTCTGGCTGCCCGGTGTCGGCGAGGTCGCCCTGTCGATCGTCTCCGACCCTGCGGACGAGCACTTCTTCGACCACACGGTGCGGCGCGTGGGGCGCGTGACGACCGGCCTGGACCGGCTGCGGCCCGGCGATCGGGTCGGCGTGCGCGGGCCGTTCGGCCACGGCTGGCCGCTCGCACGCGCCGAGGGCAACGACCTGCTGCTGCTCACCGGCGGACTCGGCTGCGCCTGCGTGGTCTCGGTGATCCGCTACGTCCTGCGCCGCCGCCAGCGCTTCGGCCGGCTCGTGATCCTCCAGGGCGTACGGCACGCCGAGGACCTCATCTGGCGCCCCCAGTACGAGGCCTGGGGCCGGGCGCCCGGCACGCAGGTGCTGCTGGCGGCCGATGCCGCGACGCGCGACTGGCACGGCGCGCACGGCGTGGTCGTCGACCTCCTCGACCGCGTGCGCCTCGACCCGCGCCGGACGATCGCGATGCTCTGCGGTCCGGAGCTCATGCTGATCGCCGCCATCGCGGTCCTGCGCGGCCGCGGCCTGCCGGACGACGCCCTCTGGCTCAGCCTCGAGCGCAACATGCAGTGTGGACACGGCCGTTGCGGCCACTGCCAGATCGGGCCGCTGCGCGTGTGCACGGACGGACCGGTGTTCAGCTACGCCGCGGTGGCGGACCACCTCGGCGTGCACGGGGTCTGAGGCGATGACGGGCACGAGACCGGCGAGCGCAGGCTTGGGGGCAGGGGAGAGGCCCCGGCTCGGCGTGCACCGCTTCGGCGGCTGCGGGGGTTGCCTGCTCGGTCTGCACGCCGACGGGGCGATGGCCGCGCTCGCCGACGTGTACCGGATCGTCCACTGGCCCGCGCTCGGGGTGACGGACGCCGACGCCGAGGTCGACGTCGCCGTGGTCGAGGGCAGCGTGTCGACACCGGGGGAACGGGATCGCCTCGGCCGCCTGCGCGCCCGCGCGGGCTGCCTGGTGGCGCTCGGCCTGTGCGCCACCGCGGGGGGGCCGCAGCTCCTGCGCGGCTTCGCGTCCGACGGTGCCGACTGGTCGGCACCCATCGGCGCCGCCGTGCCGGAGCCGCGCGACCTGCCGGTGCCGGTCGGCGGTCTCGTGAGGGTCGATCACGGCCTGTGGGGTTGCCCCGCCGAGCCGAGGCGGGTGGTCGCCGTCCTGCGGCAACTCGCGGGCGGCGTCGTGCCCGCCGCCGAGCGGCGACCGGTGTGCGCGCAGTGCAAGCTCGCCGGCGCGTCTTGCCTGTGGGTGACCCAGGGCGTGCCGTGCCTCGGCCCCGTCACACGGGCCGGCTGCGGGGGGCTTTGCCCGCGCCACGCGCGGGCGTGCTACGGCTGTTTCGGCCCGGTCGAGGAACCTGCCGCCGTCGCCTTCGCGGCGAGCCGCGCGCGCCTGAGGGCCGCCCGTTGAGCGGGCGGGGCGAGCGCCGCATCGCGATCCCGGCCCTGGCGCGGCTGTCCGGCCGCTGCGGTCTCGACCTCGCGATCGAGGGCGACCGGGTCGCGGCGCTCGCCCTGTGCGTCGGCGAGACGCCCCGGTTGTTCGAGAAGCTGCTGGAAGGCCACGACTGCGAGCAGGTCGTCGACCTCGTGGCGCGCGTCTGCGGTCTCTGCCCGGTGGCGCACCAGCTCGCGGCCGTGCAGGCCTTCGAGCGGCTGTGCGGGGTCGAGCCGACGCCGTGGGTGCGCGCGATGCGGCGCGTGGCCGCCCTCGGCGAGTGGCTGCAGAACCACGCCCTGCACGTGCACCTCGTCGCGGCGCCCGACTACCTCGGCGGCGGCAGCGTGCCCGATGTCGCGGCGCGGCACCCGGCGCTGCTCGCGCGCGGGCTGTCCCTGCAGTCGGTCGGCGCCGCCCTGGTGCGCCTCCTCGGCGGCCGGTCGACGCACCCGGTTGCGCTCAAGGTCGGTGGTTTTCACCATGCGCCGGCTCCCGCAGAGGTCGCGGCGGTCTCGCGCCGGGTCGCGGCGGCCATCCCCGAGGCCGAGGCGCTGGTGCACTGGGTCGGCGCCCTGCCGTTCCCCGGCGAGCAGCAGCCCTTCACGAGCGTCGCCCTCGGCCACCCGAGCGAGTACGCCGTGGGCGAGGGGCGCCTGCAGTCGGGCGACGGGCTCGACATCGCCGCCGCACACTTCGAGGAGCACTTCGAGCCGGTGGTGGTGCCGCACTCCACGGCGCTGCACTGGCTGCTCGACCGCCGCCCCTACCTGGTCGGCCCGCTCGCGCGCCTCAATCTGAACTTCCGCGAGCTGCCGGCTGGCGTGCGCGCCGCGATGAACGCGCTGCCCGTCGCGCTTCCGTCGCACAACACCTTCCACGGTCTCGTGGCCCGCGCGCTGGAGATGCTGCTCGCGCTGCACGAGGCCCGCCGCCTGCTCGACGAGTACGAGCCCCCCGTGACCCCCTGCGTCGCGGCCGCGCCAGTCGCCGGCTCCGCCGTCGCGGCGGTCGAGGCCCCGCGCGGCCTGCTGTGGCACCGCTACGAGGTGGACCGGCAGGGCCACGTGCGCCAGGCCCGCATCGTCACGCCGACCGCGCAGAACCAGGCGCGCTGCGAGGAGGACCTGCGCGTCGCGCTCGAGGAATTCGGTCTCGACCGCGAGGACGACGCGTTGCGGGAGTACGCCGAGCGGATCGTCCGCGGCTACGACCCCTGCCTGCCGTGCGCGGCGCACTGTCTCGACCTGCGGGTCGCGCGCCGGTGACGCCGCGCCCTCAGAGGTCGATCGTGAACTCGCTGACGTAACCCTGCGCCGTCCACGCGATCCCCGGCGCGGCGCGGCGCAGCAGGCGGCGCATGGCGTCGTTGTGCGCGAGCATGCGCCCGGTGAACCGCCGCACGCCGCGCTCCCGCGCCGCCGCGGCGAGACGCTCGAACAGCGCGCTGCCCAGCCCGAGCCGCTGGTACGCGTCGAGCACCGCCACCGTCGGCTCGGCCACCTCGGGGGCGTCGCGGAACCGGACGAAGCGCGCGACCCCGACGCCTTCCTCGCCGCCCCCCGGGTTCGCCAGCGTGGCGCCGATCGCGAAGTGATCGACGCCGTCCACCTCCGTCAGGTACCGCAGCTCGTCGTCCGACAGCCCCGGCTTGGTGCCGAGGAAGCGGTGGAAGCGCGACTCGGGGGAGAAGCGGTCCATGCCGCGTTTGAGCAGCAGCTTGTCCGCCGGGATGACGAGGCGCAGCAACGCCTCCCTGCCGTCGGCAAGGCGGACGCATTCACGGTAGTCGGCGCCGAATCGGAGCCCGGACGTGGCTGAGGGCATGCAGGTCTCCCTGCGACATTAGACACCGCGCCCGAGGGGATTGCAGTGGGCGCCGATCAGCGAGGAACGAAGGTGCGCACGCCGGCGCCCTCGGCGACCGCCATCGGGTGGCCGTAGAGCGCGCCGAGCAGGCCGGGCTCGGCGAGCGTCGCGGTCTCGCCGGCCGACGTGCGCCCGTCGCCGAAGACCAGCAGCAGGTGGGAGCAGAAGCGCAGCGCCAGGCCCGCGTCGTGGAGCACGACCACGAGGGCGCGGTCGGGGGCGACGAAGCGATCGCGCAGCAGCGCCATCGCTGCCAGGGTCTGCCCCGGGTCGAGGTGATTCGTCGGCTCGTCGCACAAGGCGAGCCGCGGGGCCTGCGCGAGCAGGGTGGCGAGCGCCAGCCGCCGGCGCTCGCCGCCCGAGAGCGTGTCGATGGGACGGTCCGCCAGGCCCGCGAGCGCGAGCGCGTCCATTGCCGCGGCGACGCGCGCGTGGTCCTCGGGCGTCTCGCGCTGCCAGCGCCCGAGGTGCGGGTGGCGCCCTGCGAGCACCGCGTCGCGCACGGTCAGCGGGAACGGGACGTCGTCGCCCTGCGGGACGAGGCCGATGTCGCGCGCCGCCAAGCGCCGCGGCAGTGTGCCCAGGTCCCGGCCCTGCCAGCGGACGCCCCCCGCGGCAGGCCGGCGCAGCCCGGCCAGCGTGTGCAGCAGCGTGCTCTTGCCGGCGCCGTTGCGGCCGAGGATGCCCCAGCAGGTGCCGGGGGCGATCCGCAGCTCGAGGGCCTCGCAGACGGTCGCAGCGCCGGCGCGGACCGTGAGGGCGCGGGTCTCGAGCACGGTCCGCTCAGCGCCGGCCGCGCAGCAGCGCGAGGAACACGGGAACGCCGAGCAGGGCGGTGAGGACGCCTACCGGCAGCTGCCGCGGTGCCGCGAGGACCCGCGCCGAGGTGTCCGCGAGCGTCAGCAGCGTCCCGCCCAGCAGCGCCGCGCCCGGCAGCACCCAGCGGTGGTCGCTGCCCCCGGCGAGCCGGGCGAGGTGCGGCGCCACGAGCCCGACGAAGCCGATGCCGCCCGCGGTGCT
>JALORY010000025.1 GCA_025458675.1 Gammaproteobacteria bacterium
AAGGCCGTCATCGCGAGCCCCGAAGGGGCGTGGCGATCCAGCGCCGCGTGGATTGCTTCGGCCTGCGGCCTCGCAAAGACGGAAGGCCGTCATCGCGAGCCCCGAAGGGGCGTGGCGATCCATGACCTCGTGGATTGCTTCGGCCTGCGGCCTCGCAAAGACGGAAGACCGTCATCGCGAGCCCCGAAGGGGCGTGGCGATCCAGCGCCGCGTGGATTGCTTCGGCCTGCGGCCTCGCAAAGACGGGGCAGGGCCTCGCAAAGACGGGGCAGGGCCTCGCATGGCTTTCCGTCGCGCGCGGCGAGGGCGCGAGCGGCAGATCAGGCGGCTGCCGCTTCCCTCGCGCTGCGGGCGGCGAGGATCTTGATCTGGAAGAGCATGTTGCGCTCTTCCTCCTGCAGGGCCGACTCGATGAACCGGATCGTGTTCCGGTAGCGCGGGATGATGTTGTACTTGAGCGCGTTCACGCGCTTCTGGGCCTTGCGCTGCTCGGCGATGAGCCGGCTGAGGGCCGCCTGGGACTCGGAGAGCTTGGCGAGCAGGCGGGCCGCCTCCGCCAGGGTGCGGCGCGTCGCGTCGAAGCTCGCGTCCGTGCCGAGCAGTCCGACGGGCTTGAGGGGCAGCGTGTGCACGTTGACCGCGGGGTACTGCACGCCGAGGGCACGCCGGGGGAGTATCTCGACGGCGAGCGCCGGCTCGGTGCCCAGCGAGGCCTGCTGCAGCACGCGGCCGCCGATGCGCAGCTGGGCGATCGACAGCCATCGATAGGCAACCCGCAGCGCCTCGTGCGTCTCGCGCCGCAGCTTCCGGTACGCGCCGATGCGCTCGTACACGAGACGCGTCAGCAGGTCGCGCTTGCGCTCGAGCAGCGAGTGGCCCTGCTCGAGGAAGGCGACCTGCTTGCGCAGGTTGAGCAGCGTGTTCTTGGTCGGCGCGACCTTGATGATGTTCTGCGCCATGCGTGGTCAGGCCCCGCCCCCGTGGTAGTACTTGGCGATGTCGGTCTCGCTGACGCGCGTCAGGGCGTCCTTCGGGAACATGCTGAGCAGCTCCCAGGCGACGTTCAGCGTCTCGACGATGCTGCGGTCCTCGTCCTCGCCCTGGCCCACGAACCGCCGGTCGAACTCGTCCGCGAAGGTCAGGTAGCGGCGGTCGCGCTCGGACAGCTCGTCGGCGCCGATGATCGACGCCAGGTTGCGCGTCTCGAGTGCGCGGGCGTAGAGCGCGTAGAGCTGTGCGGCGACCCGCGGGTGATCCTCGCGCGTGAAGTCCTTGCCCACGCCGTCCTTCATGAGGCGCGACAGCGACGGCGAGATGTGGACCGGCGGGTAGATGCCGCGGGCGTGCAGGTCGCGCGACAGCACGATCTGGCCCTCGGTGATGTAGCCCGTGAGGTCCGGAATCGGGTGCGTGATATCGTCCGACGGCATGCTGACCACCGGCACGAGCGTCACCGAGCCGTGCCGGTCCTTGATGCGACCCGACCGCTCGTAGATCTCGGCGAGGTCGGAGTACAGGTAGCCGGGATAGCCCTTGCGCGCCGGCACGTCGCCCTTGGCGGTCGCGACCTCGCGCAGGGCCTCGGCGTAGTTGGTCATGTCGGTCATCACCACGAGCACGTGGCGGTCGAGGTCGAAGGCCAGGTACTCCGCGGCGGTCAGCGCGACGCGGGGCAGGGCGAGGCGCTCCACCGGCGGATCGTCGGCGAGGTTGACGAACATCGTCACGTTGCCGAGCACGCCGGACGAGGCGAATTCCTCCTGGAAGAACTGCGCGTCGGAGTAGGACACGCCCATCGCTGCGAACACGATCGAGAAGTGCGACTCCTCGTCCACCAGCTTGGCCTGGCGCACGATCTGCGCGGCGAGGCGGTTGTGGGGCAGGCCGGAGGCCGAGAAGATCGGCAGCTTCTGCCCGCGCACCAGGGAGTTGAGGCCGTCGATGGTCGACACGCCGGTCTGAATGAACTCGCGCGGGTAGGTGCGCGCCGCCGGGTTGATGGCGCCGGCGCTGACGCTGCGGCGCAGGCTCGAGACGATCGGCGGACGGCCGTCCTTGGGCTCACCGAGGCCGTTGAAGATTCGGCCGAGGATCTCGGGCGACAGCGCCATCTCGAGCGGCTGGTCGAGGAAGCGCACCCAGGTGCTCTCGAGGTCGATGTCCTCGGTGCCCTCGAACACCTGCACCAGCACCTCGTCGACGCCTGCGCGGATGACCTGGCCGTTGCGCTGCCGGTTGCGGTGGTCGCGGATCTGGACGCGGTCGCCGAAGGCGATGCCGTGGGCGCCCCTGACGGTCAGCAGGCCGCCCTGGGCGGAGGCGGCGGTCCGGTATTCCTTCGCGCTCATGTCGCTGCGTGCTCCTGGAACTTGGCGTATTCGAGTCGAATGCGGTCGAACTCGGCGCGGATCTCGTCCATGAAGGCCTGGAGGTCCGTGATCTGCTCCGAGCCGTACACCTGCTTGAGACGGCGCGCCCGGGCCAGCAGGGGCAGGCCCACCAGCTCCTGCACCGGGACGCCGATCTGCACCAGGTCGGCCCCCTTCTCGTAGATCGTGAGGATGAGGTCGAGCAGCAGGAACTGCTTCTGCGGCGAGGCGAAGGTGTCCACTGCGTCGAGCGCGCTCTGCTGCAGCACTCCTTCCTTGACCAGCGCGGCGGCCTCGAGCTCCCAGCGCTGCGCCGAGGAGAGGGCCTCTGGACCGACGAGGTTGACGATGCGGGCGAGCTCGGCGTCGCGCGCGAGCAGCTTGAGCGCCTCGGCGCGCTTGGCCTCCCACGCGGGGTCGATGTTCTCGGCCCACCAGCGCGCGGCACTCGAGACGTGCGCCGAGAAGCTGCTGGTCCAGTCGATCGCCGGGTAGTGGCGAGCGTCGGCCAGTTCCTTGGAGAGGGCCCAGAAGGTCTGGATGATCTCCTTGGTGTGGCTGGTCACCGGCTCGGAGAAGTCGCCGCCGGGCGGCGATACGGCACCGATGAGGCTCACCGAGCCGGTCTTCTCGGCCAGCGTCTTGACGCGGCCCGCACGCTCGTAGAATGCGGCGAGGCGTGAAGCAAGGTAGGCGGGATAGCCTTCCTCCACCGGCATCTCGCCGAGGCGCCCGGCGACCTCGCGCAGGGCCTCGGCCCAGCGGCTCGTCGAGTCGGCGAGCATCACGACGTCGTAGCCCTGGTCACGGAAGTACTCGGCCAGGGTGACGCCGACGTAGATCGACGCCTCGCGCGCCACCACCGGCATGTTCGACGTGTTGGCGACCAGCAGGGTCCGCTCCATCATGCGCCGGCCCGTGTACGGGTCGTGCAGCTCGGGGAAGGTCTCGAGCACGTCGACCAGCTCGTTGCCGCGCTCGCCGCAGCCCACGTAGATCACGATATCGGCGTTGGACCAGCGTGCGACCTGCTGCTGCACCACGGTCTTGCCGGCGCCGAACGGGCCCGGCACGGCGGCCTTGCCGCCCTTGAGCAGCGGAAAGAAGGTGTCGAGGATGCGCTGCCCCGTGATGAGTGGCTCGACGGCGTGGTCGCGGCGCAGGTAGGGCCGGGCCGTGCGCACCGGCCAGCGGTGGTAGAGGAAGAGCTTGTGCGTCTGTCCGTCGGGCGTGCGCAGGCGGCCGATCGCGTCGTCCAGCGCGTACTCGCCGGCCGGCGCGAGCTCGGTCAGCTCGCCCGACAGCAGCGGTGGCACCAGGATGCGGTGCTCGATGGCGCCGGTTTCCTGCACCGTGCCGAGGATGCTTCCGCCGGCGATCGTGGTCCCCAGCTCGAGCGCGTCGTTCGGCGTGAACGCCCAGCGCTTCCCTCGGTCGAGGGAGGGGATGTCCAGGCCGCGTGGAATGCTGTCGCCGGACTGGCTGAAGATGGTCGCCAACGGCCTCTGCACGCCGTCGAAGATAGAGCCGAGCAGGCCGGGCCCCAACTCGACGGCCAGCGGGTGGCCGAGGCCGCGGACCGGCTCGCCGGGGCGCACGCCTTCGGTGGACTCGTAGGCCTGCACCAAGGCGCGCGGGCCGTCGAGCGCGATCACCTCGCCGACCAGGCCGATCTCGCCGATGCGCACCTGTTCGCCGTTGCGCAGCCCGGCCAGCTCCACCGTGACGATGGGGCCGTTGATCTCCTGGATGCGGCCAACCTTGACTTTTTCGCTCATGGGTCACTCAGCCGATGGTCAGAGACTGCACGTCGGCCTGCCCCGGGAAGAGGCGCTCGACGATGGTCTGGTAGATGCGGATGTCGAGGCGCTGCATGCGTCCCTCGAAGGTGTTGTCGACGCGGATGCGGTTGTCCGGGGTCCGCAGCACGACGCCGCCAGAGGAGGGGACAGGTTCGGCGCCGAGGGCGATCGTCCGCCCGGGCACGTTCTCCTGCACGAACTCGACCCACCGCGGGCTCAGCCGGGCGCGGTCCTCGGCGTTGAGCTCGGCCACCAGCTCGAGGCCCTCGGGAAACTCGCGCGCGGCGCTCGCGAGCAGGCGGCCGAGCAGCGGCAGATAGCGCTCGGCGTCGCGGGTGAACTCGCGGGCGCGGCCCAGCATGCGGTCCTGCACCTCCTTGGCGAGGTTCCAGCGCACCTGGTCCATCTGCGCCCGCAGCTTCAGTTCGTTCGCCTGCACCTGGCGACGGTAGGCGCGCTCGGCGAGGGCCTTGGCGAGCAGCACTTCGCGCTCCTCGCGCAGACGGAGCCGGTCGCTTGCCTCGCGCAGGATGTTGTCCCGGCTGCGCTCGGCGCGCTGCTTGAACTCCGCCGCCAGGCGGTTGGCACGCTGCAAGATGGCAGACTCGAGTTCAGTGACTTGGTCCATTTCTCAACCTTCCTCCAGGCTGCTGCCGCCCAGCAGGGCGCTCACCTGGTTGTCGATGTCGGATCGGTACTCGCCGGGGCTGCGCAGCGAGGGCACTTCGGTGACCAGGATCCGGCCGCCTTCCTTGCGCACCCGCGGCAGCATGCGGCTCGCGAGATGGGCGACCCGCTGATCAAGCAGGACGAGGGCCGTCCCCCGGGTCTGCAGGAGCTCCGTGAGCACGCGGTCCAGCTGTTCCACGGTGGCGTCCGGGAAGGTCTCGAAGCCGATGAGGCCGTAGCCTTCCGTCAGGGCCCGCTCGCCGAAGAACAGCAGCCGTGCCCTTGCCAGCGGCTCGGTGTCCGATGCCATCGCGCGGCGTCCGTCAGATCTTGCCCAGCACCAGGATGCTGACCACGAGGCCGTAGATCGCGATGCCTTCCGCGAGGCCCAGATAGATCAGCGTCCGGCCGAACATGTCGGGCTTCTCGGCCACGGCGGCGAGCGAGGCGGCACCGATCGGACCCACGGCGAGGCCGGCGCCGATGGTGCTGAGACCGGTCGGCACGCCGACGCCGAGCAGGGCGAGACCCATGCCGGTCGACATCTCGCCTTTCATCGCCGCCTCGACGGCGGGATTCGCCATCACTTCCTGCGCACCGAACACCATCAGGGCGAGCTGTGCGATGACGAACACGGCGAGGTTGGTGGCGAGGGCGGGGCGCAGCCAGCGCTGGCTGCGCACGGCGCCGGGATTGAACTCGAGATACAGGCCGGTGAGGACGAGGCCCAGGATGCCCAAGCTCATGAGAGTGATCAGCCAGTACATCGTTTGCTCCTTTGAAGTCAGCTAGCGGGTTGCACGGTGGATTCGATAGCCGCCGTCCCGCGATTGAGCAGCAGGGGGCGGAACTCCCGGCCGTCGCCGGAGTAGAAGCGCGAGAAGCCCTCGAAGTACTCGAGGCGCAGCACCTGGATCGTGACGATCGCGCCCTCGAGCACGAGGATGAAGATGTTGCCGAACACGACCATCATCCAGTAGCCGAAGGTGTCCATCATGTTCGCAAGCGCGAACACGGCGAGCATCAGTGCGACGTGGTTCAGCGAGAAGGCGGCGACGCGAAGGAAGGACAGGGTGTTCGAGATGTTGCCCACGACGGTCTCGAGCGTCTCGACCAGCACGATGACGATCTTCTCGCCGATCGAGGCGTGGGCTTCCTCCCACTTGTAGAACATGATCGCGAGCAGCGAGACGCCCGTCAGCACGGCGGCCGCGGTGCCGAAACTGCCGGTGCCGCCCAGGTTGAAGCCGCCCCACACCATTCCGCAGTAGAAGGTGAGGGTGGTCAGGCCGTTGCTGTCGAACAGTGCCGCCACGCGGTCACCCTCGATCAGGCGGTTGTAGATGCGCAGGAGGATCGCGCCGAGCAGAAAGCCGATGCCCCAGTAGAGCGCGACCATCAGCATGCGCGTGGGGTCCGAGAGCGGAGCGAGCCACAGTGGGTGGAAGAGGTCCTCGAAGCCGAACACGCTGCCGTACAGGAAGCCGAACACCACGGACGACAGGCCGACGGCAATGCCGAAGAGGGTGAAGCGGCCGAGCCTCTTGCGGAAGAACCAGGCGGCGAGCGCGAGCACGGCACCGTGGCCGACGTCCCCGAACATCATTCCGAACATCAGGATGAAGGTGACGGCGAAGATCGCGGACGGGTCGAACTCGCCGTAGCGCGGCACGCCGTACTGCTTGACCAGCGCGCTGAAGGGCGAGAGCAGGCGGGTCTGGCGCATGACCGACGGCACCTGCGGGCGCTCGTCGCCGCGGGGCCGGCGGGCGTGCAGGAGGAACGGGTACTGGAGCTTGTCCTCGAGCGCCTGCCGCAGCGGTTCCACGTCACGGGCCGGTACCCAGCCGGATACGAGAGCGAGATACCCCGTGGAGCGGGCAGCGTTGTCGAGCTGCACGAACGGCTCGGCGAGGGCCAGCTGGCGCTGCGCCTCGACGAGGAACTCGCGCGAGCGGGCTGAACGCTCCGCGACCTCCTTCGCGTGCACGGCCCGCGCGTCCGCGACCTTCGCCCGGCGCGCCTCGAGGTCGGCCCGCAGCTGCTCGGGGCTGTCGCGGAACTCGGGCGGAACCGGCAGCGGCTGGAAGTTGGCGGTGTCGAGCACCGCGTTCACGCCCTCGCCGCGTCCCTTGGGGCCGAGGATGATGACGTGCGCGAGCTCGGTCGTGAGGAGGTACGGGAAGACGAGGTAGTAGGCGAGGACCAGGGCCTCCTCGAGGCGCTGCAGGTGCTCGCGCTGGATGGTGCCGATGCGAACGTCGAGGAAACGGCGATCGCCCTGCAGCATCGCGAGGTCGACGCGCAGGCTTGCGAAGTTCTCGAGCGCGGCCTCGAGCTGGGCGACGGCCCGCTCGTCCTCGGCAGTCCCGTGCGCCCGCTCCTCGCTCGCGGAGCACTCGTTCCACAACTCGCCGAGCCGCTCGTTGAGCGCGCCCAGTTCCTCCTCGGGCACCACGCGCACCTCGCCCAGCTCGAACGGCGGCAGGGCGCCCAGGTGGTTCTGGATCTTGGTGAGGCGCGTCTGGGCCTGGCGATACAGCGACCGGTAGGTGTCGCCGGGGATCTTCGACAGCTCGGGATCCGGGTCCCGCGGGTCGGGGTGGAACACGCCCAGATCCGCAAGGACGACCGACGCGCGGGTCAGGTCCTCTCCCATCACCTGGAGCGAGACGTGGCGCATCGGCAGAGGCCTGAACATCGAATGTCCTCGCTACGCGGTGGTGGTCGCCGTCCCGAAGACGGCGTGCCGGGTCACGTCGGCCGGCAGCTCGAAGTACTTGCCGCGCACGACCGACAGGAGGCGGCGGATGTCGTCCTCGCGCAGCAGCAGGTAGGCGTAGGCACGCGCGAGCGCGGACTGCGCCGTGGCGAGCGCCGTCTCGGCCACGCGGCGGGTCATCGCCTCGAGCTGGTTTTCGACGTTGAGCGGGTTGTCTGCGCTGCACAGCACCTCGCCGTAGCTCTCCGGCAGGTGGTCGAGGATGCGGTGGCACTCCGGCGACTCGACCAGCGGCAGGAAACGCTCGCGGTAAAGCGTCCGGCCGTGCGGGATCAGCAGGTAGTAGGTTTCCGACGGCGACAGCCCGTAGGCGAAGCGGTAGCGGACGAGCCACGCGAGGTTGAGGTGGTCGATCTGCGTGCCGACCAGCCGCACGACCTCCGCGCGGTCGCTGTCTTCGAGCTTCTGCGAACGGCTGTGGAGGCCCGCGTAATAACGCTGGTCGAGCGTGGCGTCGACGGCCAGCAGGTCGTGCTTCTCCTCGAACGCGCGACGGGCCGGCTCCGCGATGTCGGCAAAGCGGCCCGCCTCGAGCTGGCGCAGCAGCTCCTGGACGTTCTCTGTCCGCAGCAGCTGGTCGATGGGCAGCGTGGTGAACGGCGGGATGTCGAAGAGGTTGCGCGCGATCTCCTCGTGCGGCACCTCGCGGAGCTTGCCGCGGATGATCGCCTTGAGGTTGAGGATGTCGAAGCGATGGGCCCAGAAGAACAGGAAGTCCCGTGCGGCCCCGGACAGTGGCCGCAGCAGCACCGACAGCTCGAGCCGCAGGAGATCGTACAGCGCCCGCTCGACCAGATTCGGGTCGGCGACCGCATGCGTCCGCTCGGTGTCGATGGCGCCCGGAATCAGCCGCCCGAGGCCTTCCTCCGCGCTCAGGTCGATCAGCCTGCGCAGGCCGTCGTCGTCGAGCAGGTTGCCGCGGAAGATGGAGACCCGGGTCTGGAGGTAGGCGTCGGCGGTCCGGGCCATCGGCGGCCTCCGCTCAGATCTCGGGGTCCGCGAGCACGGTGAAGGCGGCGTCGAGTGCCTCCGCCTCCCGCTGCTCGGCCATCTCGCGCAGCTGCACGTGGCGCTCGTCGTAGCGCTTGCGCAGCTCCTTCACGGTTTGCTCCGCGCGGGCCTCGGCCTTCTCGAGGAAGGAACTGTGGATGTCCGGGGTGCGGGCCTGGAAGCGCTCCTCGGCGTGCCGCGCCTCGCGCAGCGCCGCCTGGATCATCTTCTCCTGGTCCTCCTCGGCCTGCCGGGCGAGGTCCTCGGCCCGTTTCTCGGCATCAAGAAGGCGTTTGAGTTGGTCGTCCACGGCTCGGTCGCCTCAGCGCTGTTGGTCGTTGACTGAATTCGAATTTAGGTATTTCAGCAATTTCGCGGGCATTCTATATATCGGACGGTGCTCGTGTTTCCTTCGCCGCCACATCGTTGCGATGGATCAGCAACATGTATCGTCCATCGTACGGGCGGCTCAGCAGGCGGGCGGAAAAAATCCAATGCGTGTAAGGGTTTGCCCACTTTGCCGACGCCTGTCACAGGGCCGACGGGAGGCCGCGGCGTGACGAATCGCATTGACCAGGTCCTCCCGGAGGCCGCGCTCGCCGCCCATAGAGTCGAGATTAGCCCCATCGCCTGCGCGCGCACGCCTTTCCGCGAGCGCTTCGGCATCCCACGCCAGCCGGGCCTCGTGCCCGAGGTGACCGGCCGGTTGGTGTTCCTGCCGCCGTACAACCGCCGGGAGGCGGTGGAGGGACTCGATGCCTTCTCGCACGTCTGGCTGATCTTCGGTTTCCACGCCAGTCCGGAGCCGGAGGGCGCGCTGACGGTCCGGCCGCCGCGGCTCGGCGGCAACCGGCGCGTCGGCGTGTTCGCGTCGCGCTCGCCTCACCGGCCGAACCGCCTCGGTCTGTCGGTGGTGCGGCTCGACGCGGTCGAGCTCGCCGCCGATGGGCCGGTCCTGCGCTTGCGCGGCCTGGATCTGCTGGACGGGACCCCCGTCTATGACGTGAAGCCCTACGTGCCCTACGCGGACGCCGTGCCGGACGCGACCGGCGGGTTCGCCGGCGGCACGATCCCGCGGCTCCCCGTGCGCTTCGGCGCGGCGGCCGAGGCGCGGCTCGCCGCGCGGGGCGACCGTGAGGAGGTTCGGGCGGTGATCGCGGCGGTCCTCGCCCTCGATCCGCGCCCGGGTTACCGCCACGGCGCGCCGGACAGCGATCGGCTGCTCGGGATGCGCCTCTATGACTTTGACCTGCGCTGGCGGGTCGCCGGCGGGGCGGTGGAGGTCCTCGCTCTCGAGCCGGTGCCCGCCGACTGACCCGTCCGCCGGGCGCGGTGCGGCTACTGCGGGCCGCCGGGGCCGGCTACGCTAGGGCCATTCGCCATCGCTGCAAGGGGGTCCGCCGTGCGCCGTTCCGCCCGTCTCGTGGCTCTGCTCTCGTGCCTGCTCGCCGCGCCGGCCTTCCCGATGGACGCGGCGCCGCGCGTGGAGCACTTCATCCCTTCCGGCAGCGCGAAGGCCGTGCGGCAGGTCGCCGCTCGCTTCTCCGTGCCGATGGTTGCCTTCGGTGAGCCCCGCGCGCCGTCGCCCTTCGTCGTCGACTGTTCCGCCCAAGGCGCCGGACACTGGGTGGACGCGCGCAACTGGGTCTACGACTTCGAGCGCGAGCTGCCTGCCGGCATGGAGTGCCGGTTCACGCTGGCGCCTGGCGCGAAGTCGGTCGACGGCAGGTCGCTCACCGGCCCCGACCGGTTCGGCTTCGACACCGGCGGTCCGATGGTGCTCCGCGCCCGACCCGAGGACGGGGCCGGCCGGATCGACGAGCGTCAGGCCTTCCTGCTCGCGCTCGACGGGCCGGTGGACGAGGCCAGCGTCGCCGCGCACGCGCGCTGCGAGGTCGCGGGGCTGCGCGAGCGCGTCGGCGCCGAGGTGCTCGGCGGCGAGGCGCGCCGCCGCCTGCTCGACCAGCTGAGATCGGACGACGACGCAGGACTGCTGGCCGTGCTCGGCATCGAGGACGCGGCGAAGGCGCCCGCGGCGGACCTCGCCGCCGCCGAGTCGCGCGTCGTCGCAGTGCAGTGCCGGCGTCCGCTCCCGCCCGCCACCCGGGTGCAGCTCGTGTGGGGCAAGGGGATCGCGGCGCCGTCCGGGATCGCCCGGTCGGAAGAGCAGCGCCTCGAGTACACCACGCGGCCGGCCTTCACGGCCCGGCTCGGCTGCGAGCGGGTCAACCCCAACCGCGGCTGCCTGCCGATGCAGCCGATCTGGCTGCGGTTCAGCACGCAGATCGCGGCGGAGGCGGCCCGCGCCATCCGGCTGACCGACGCCGGCGGCGGGGCCTACGCGGCCGAGCCGATCGACCCGCAACTGCAGCCCTTCGTCGACGCGATCCAGTTCCGCGGGCCCTTCCCCGAGGCCGCGAGGCTGCGGCTCGAGCTCCCGCGCGGCGTCACGGACGACGCCGGCCGGCCGCTCGCCAACGCCGCCCAGTTCCCGCTCACGGTGGCGATCGACGAGTACCCGCCGCTCGTCAAGTTTCCGGGCGAGTTCGGCATCCTCGAGGCCCGCCAGGGCGGGCTGCTGCCGCTCACCGTGCGCAACGTCGAGCCCGCGCTGGCGGGGCGCAGGCTGCCGGCCGAGACCCTGCCGGGCCGCCAGCAGCGGGTGCTCGACGACGTCGAGATTCTGGGCTGGCTGGAGAAGGTGCGCACCGGCATGGCGCCGCGCGGCGAGTGGCGCGAGCGCCGCGACGGCCAGGAGGTGTGGAAGGAGCTCACGGGGAGCGAGCCGGTGCTCGGCAAGGCGCCCGGCAGCGAGCCGATTGCCGTGCCGGTCGCGGAGGGCGGGAAGGCCTTCGAGGTGGTCGCGCTGCCGCTCGGCCGGCCCGGCTTCTACGTCGTCGAGCTCGCCAGCCCGCGTCTGGGCGCCGCCTTGCTCGGTGAACGCCGGCCGCGCTACGTGGCGACCACCGCGCTCGTCACGGACCTCTCGGTGCACCTCAAGTGGGGGAGAGAGGCGTCGCTGGTCTGGGTCACGCGGCTCGCCGATGGCCGGCCCGTGCCGGACGCCAACGTGACCGTCCGCCGGGTCGGCGACGGCGCCGTCCTCTGGACCGGGCGCACAGGGGCCGACGGCACCGCGCGGATCGCCGCCGGCGGGCTGCCCGACAAGCAGCCCGGACTGGCGCTGTTCGTCGCCGCGCGGACCGGCGACGACATGAGCTTCGTCCTGTCGGACTGGAACGCCGGCATCCAGCCCTGGAGCTTCAACCTGCCCACCGGCACCGGGGACGGGCCGCTCGCGGTCCATTCCGTGCTCGACCGGACGCTGCTGCGCGCCGGCGAGACGGTGTCGATGAAGCACTATGTGCGACGGCACACGTCGGCGGGCATCGAGCAGGCGCCCGACAAGCCCCGGCTGCTGCGCGTCGTGCACGCGGGGAGCGACGAGGCCCGCGAGCTGCCTCTCGCATTCGACGCGTCGGGGATCGCCGAGTCGAGCTGGTCGATTCCGGCCGACGCGCGCCTCGGCACCTATCGGATCGAGCTCCGGCACGGCGACGCCTGGATCGAGAGCGGGAGCTTCCGCGTCGAGCAGTTCCGCCTGCCGACGATGCGCGCGTCGGTGCAGCCGCCGGCGGCGCCGCTGGTCGACGCCGCCGAGGCGCAGCTCGATCTGCAGGTCGCGTACCTCAGCGGCGGCGGTGCGGGCGGTCTGCCGGTGCGCCTGCGGACGCTGGTGCGGCCGCGCGAGATTGCGTACCGCGATTACGCCGAGTTCCGCTTCGCCGCCGACCCGATTCGGGAAGGTCTGGCGCGTGGCAGGGACGAGAGCGAGGACGCCGGCGATGCCGCCGGCCGTCCGGCGCAGGTGCAGCCGCTCGTCCTCGACGGCGCGGGGGCGGCACGGGTCACGGTCCCGGACCTGCCGCGCGCGCCGAGCCCGCAGGAGCTCGTCGCCGAGCTCGAGTACCCGGACCCGAGCGGCGAGCGGCTCACGGTCGCCCGCCGCGTGCCGCTGTGGCCGGCGCAGCTCAGCGTCGGCATCCAGGCCGAGCACTGGAATGCCACGCACGACCGGCTGCGGTTCCGCGTCGTGGCGCTCGACCTCGGCGGTCGGCCGCTCGCCGGCCGTCCGGTCGCCGTCGCCCTCTACCAGCGCACCGAGCACACCCATCGCCGGCGCCTGCTCGGCGGCTTTTACACCTACGAGAGCCGTGCCGACACGCGCCGTCTGGCGGCGGAGTGCCGCGGCGCGACCGGTCCCGACGGGATGCTCGACTGCGAGCTCGCGCCGGGTCTCTCGGGCGAGATCCTCCTCGAGGCGAGCGCGCAGGACGACCAGGGCAGGGTGGCCCGCGCGACGGACGCGGTGTGGCTGTCCGGCCGCGACGAGCAGTGGTTCGGCGGTGGCGACAGCGACCGGATGGACGTCCTCGCCGAGCGGCGCGAGTACGCCGCCGGCGACGCTGCGCGGCTGCAGGTGCGCATGCCCTTCCGCCGGGCGACCGCGCTCGTCACGGTGGAGCGCGAGGGTGTGATCGACGCCTTCGTGACCGAGCTGTCCGGTACCGACCCCGTCGTCGAGCTGCCCGTGCGGCCGAGCTACGCCCCCAACGTCTACGTCTCGGTCCTCGCGGTGCGCGGCCGGGTCGCCGGGCCGGCGGCGGGACCGGCGGCGGACGGGTCCACCGAGAGCGATCGCGTCACTGCCCTCGTCGACCTCGGCAAACCGGCGTTCCGCCTCGGCATCGCACGGCTCGACGTCGGCTGGGCCCCGTACCGGCTCGACGTGCGGGTGACGCCGGACCGCGAGGTCTACCCGGTACGCGGGACGGCCAAGGTGCAGGTCGGCGTGCAACGGGCCGAGGGCGGCGGGCCGCCGCCGCAGCCGGCCGAGATCGCCTTCGCGGCGGTGGACGAGGCGCTGCTCGAGCTGCGGCCCAACGGCTCGTGGAAGCTGCTCGAGGCCATGCTGCAGGCGCAGCGCCCGATCGAGGTCCACACCGCGACGGCCCAGATGCAGGTCGTGGGCAAGCGCCACTTCGGGCGCAAGGCCGCGCCGCCGGGCGGCGGGGGAGGACAGCAGGGCGCCCGCCAGCTGTTCGACACCCTGCTGGTCTGGCGCGGCCGCGTGCCGCTCGACGCGGGCGGCAACGCCGAGGTCGAGGTGCCGATCAACGACTCGCTGACCGCGTTCCGCCTGGTTGCCGTCGGCAGCGCCGGGGCCGACCTGTTCGGTCGGGGCGAGGCGCAGATCCGCACGCACCAGGACCTGATGCTGCTATCGGGCCTGCTGCCCCAGGTCCGCGAGGGAGATCGCTACGCCGCCGGCTTCACCGTGCGCAATGCTTCGGACCGGCCCCTCGAGGTCGACGTGCGCGCGACCGTGGCGACCGCAGACGGCAAGGCCCTGCCGGCTCCCGAGCCGCAGCCGCTGCGCCTCGCCCCGGGCGAGGCGCACGCCGTGACCTGGGAGAGCACGGCCCCCCGGGGCACCGGCGAGCTGCGCTGGCTCGTCGAGGCGCAGGAGCGGGGTGGGCCGGCCCGCGACGCGCTGCGCGCGACGCAGCGGGTCACGGCCGTGCTGCCGGTGCGCACGCAGCAGGCGACCTTCGCCCGCCTCGACCGGCCGTTCGAGCTCGCCGTCGCGCCGCCCGCGGGGGCGGAGCCCGGGCGCGGCGGGGTCCGGGTGACCCTGCGCGGCCGGCTGGGCGACGCGCTCGCCGGCGTGACCGCGTACATGGCGTCCTACCCCTACTCCTGTCTCGAGCAGCGGGTGTCGAAGCTCGTCGCCCTCGGCGATCGCGCCGGCTGGGAGGCGCTCGTCGACGTCCTGCCGCGGCACCAGGACCGGCGCGGGCTGTTCAAGTTCTTCGCCAGCGACTGGCTGGAGGGCGACGACGGCCTGACCGCTTACCTGCTGTCCATTGCGCACGAGCGGGGTTGGACCCTGCCGTTGCCGGTGCGCGACCGCGCCCTCGAGGGCCTCGTCGCTTTCGCCGAAGGCAAGGACCGAGCGCGGGCTTCGGCGCTCGCGGCGCCCGACCTCACGGTGCGCAAGCTCGCCGCCGTCGCCGCGCTCGCCCGCTATGGCAGGGCGACGCCGGGGCAGGTCGAGCCGCTCACGATCGATCCGGCGAGCTGGCCGACCTCGGCGCTGCTCGACTGGATCGGGATCCTGCAGCGGGTCGCCGGGGTGCCCCGCCGCGACGCCCGGCTCGCGGAGGCCTACGGCCTGCTGCGCGCGCGGCTCGAGCTACAGGGCACGGCCCTGCGCTTCGCCAGCGAGCGCAGCGACGGCCTGTGGTGGCTGATGGTCTCGGGCGACAGCAACGCGGCCAGGACGGTCCTCGCCGTGCTGGACGCCCCGGACTGGCGCGACGAGGTGCCGCGGCTCGTCCTGGGGGCCGTCGGGCGCATGCAGCGCGGGCACTGGGACACCACCGTGGCAAATGCCTGGGGCGCGCTCGCCGTGGGGCGTTTCAGCGAGCGTTTCGAAGGCGAGCTGCCGGTGGGCAGCACGGCCGCCGCGCTGGGCGAGGAGTCCCACTCGATCGGTTGGCCCGTCGCGCCGTCCGCACCGCCGCTGGAACTGGCCTGGCCGCAGGGGGCGGGCGGGTTGCTGCACCTGGAGCACCGGGGGCAGGGCAGGCCCTGGGCCTTCGTCGAGAGCCGTGCCGCGGTCGCGCGGGCCGAGCCGGTGGAGGCGGGCCTGACCGTGACCCGCACGGTCACCCCCGTCGAGCAGCAGGAGCCCGGGGTGTGGCGCCGCGGCGACGTCGCGCGGGTGCGGCTCGAGGTCGAGGCGCGCTCGGACCTGACCTGGGTGGTGGTGGACGATCCCGTGCCGGCCGGCGCGTCGATCCTCGGTGGCGGACTGGGTCGCGACTCGTCGCTGCTGGTCGCCGGCGAGCGCAGCCGCGGCGGCGCCTGGCCGGTGTTCGAGGAGCGGCGCTTCGACGCCTTCCGCGCGTACTACGAGGTCGTGCCCGCGGGCCGCTTCGCCGTCGAGTACACGGTGCGGCTCGACAACGCGGGCCGCTTCGCGCTGCCGCCGACCCGCGTCGAGGCCTTGTACGCACCGGAGGTCCACGCCGAGCTGCCGAACGCCCCCGTCGTCGTGGAGGGCGCGCGGTGACGTGGCGGGCGGTCGCGGCGGCCGCCGTCGCCCTGGCGGGGGTTGCGGCCGTCGCGGTCTGGCGGGGGAGCGCGGGCCCCGAGCTGCCGTCGCCCACCGCGGTGCGGGAGGCCTGGCGGCCGTCCGTCGCGCGGCTCCTCGACCGCAACGGCGAGGTGCTGCAGGTTCGGCGGGTCGATCTACGGGGGCAACGCCTCGACTGGGTGTCCCTCGACCAGGTGCCGCGGACCGTCGTGACGGCCCTGATCGCCGCCGAGGACCGCCGGTTCCCGGAGCACGGCGGCGTCGACTGGACCGCCCTGGCCCGGGCGGCGCTCGGCCAGGCGAGCGGCGCGCCGGCGGGCGGGGCGAGCACGCTCAGCATGCAGCTGGTCGGCATGCTCGCGGCGGAGGGCGGCCCGCCGCCGGGCGGCCGCAGCCCGTGGCAGAAGCTCGGGCAGATGCGGGCGGCGCTCGCCCTGGAGCGGCGCTGGACCAAGGACGAGATCCTCGAGGCCTACCTCAACCTGGTCGGGGTGCGGGGCGAGCTGCAGGGGATCGGCGCCGCGACGCGCGTGCTCTTCGGGAAGTCGCCCGAGGGCATCGACGAGGCCGAGGCGGCGCTGCTCGTGGCGCTGCTCCCGGCGCCGGGCGCGCCGGCGGGGGCCGTCGCCCGGCGGGCGTGCCGGGTCGCGTCGGCCGCCGGCTTCGCCAGCGACTGCGCGACGGTGCAATCCCTCGCGCACCGGGTGCTCGACGGGCCGCGGGCCCCCGCGACCGCGCCCGGTCTCGCGCCGCAGCTCGCGGTCCGGCTCCTCGACGGCGCCGGGTCCGCCGTCCGCACCACCCTCGATGCCCGCATCCAGGGAGTGGTCGTCGACGCGCTGCGTCGCCAGGTCACGGATCTCGACGCCGGCAATGCCCGCGACGCGGCGGCGGTCGTGCTGGACAACGCGAGCGGCGACGTCCTGGCCTACGTCGGCTCGGCCGGGCCGGCCTCCCGCTCCCGCGAGGTGGACGGGGTGGCGGCGCTGCGCCAGGCCGGCTCCACGCTCAAGCCCTTCCTCTACGGTCTCGCCATCGAACGCGGCTACGTCACGGCGGCCTCGCTGATCGACGACTCGCCGCTCGCCCTGGAGACCGGCGTCGGCCTCTATGCGCCCCAGAACTACGACCGCGACTTCAAGGGGACGGTCAGCGTCCGCACGGCGCTCGCGAGCTCGCTCAACACCCCCGCGATCCGCGTGCTGGAGCTCGCCGGCGTCGACGAGCTTCTCGAGCGCCTGCGCGCCTTCGGCTACGCGAGCCTCGGCCAGTCCGGCGAGCACTACGGTCACGCGCTCGCGCTCGGCGCCGCCGACGTGAGCCTGCTCGCCCAGGCCAACGCCTACCGTGCCCTCGCGAACGGCGGCATCCACGGCGAGGCGCGGCTGCGCGCCGACGCGCCGGCGCCCGCGGGGCATCGGGTCCTCTCCGCGGCGGCGGCCTACATCGTGTCCGACATCCTGAGCGACGCCGCCGCCCGCGCGCCGACGTTCGGCGTGGGCGGACCGCTGCAGACCCGCTACTGGGCCGCGGTCAAGACCGGCACGAGCAAGAACCTGCGGGACAACTGGTGCCTCGGTTACACCCGCGACTACACGGTCGGCGTCTGGGTGGGCAACTTCGAGGGCGACGCGATGCGCGACGTGTCGGGCGTCAGCGGCGCCGCGCCGGCGTGGCGGGAGATCCTGGACGCGCTGCACCCGCGCCCGTCGCCCGCGGCCGCGCCGCCGACGGGCCTCGTGTCGATGGACGTCCGGTTCGAGCCGCCGGTCGAGCCCGCCCGCACCGAGTGGTTCGTCGCCGGGACCGAGACCGGGGTGGTCGAGCGGGCGGCGCCGGCGGGCCGGCCGCGGATCGTCACGCCGCCCGACGGCGTCGTCGTGGCGATCGATCCCGACATCCCCCCCGCGCAGCAGTCGCTCGCCCTGGAGGCGGAGCCCGCCGATGCGCAGGCGATCTGGCAGGTCGACGGCTCGCTGCTAGGCCGCGCCGCCGAGCCGTTGCGGTGGGCCCCGACCCCCGGCCGCCACCGCCTCGAGCTGCGCGACGCCCGGGGCGCCGCGCTCGACGCGGTCACGGTGCAGGTCCGGGGTCCGGCGCCCCGCGACCTCAGTGCAGCAGATTGAAGAGTTTCGAGCGGTAGCGCGCGACGAGCGGGTCGCCGCCCAGGATGTCGAAGACCAGCAGCATGTCCTTGCGGCCCGCGTCGTCGCCGTACTTGCGGTCCTTCTGCATCAGCGCGAGCAGCTGCTCGAGCGCCGCCTCCATCTCGTTCTCCATGACCAGATAGGCGGCGAGCTGGCGCCGGGCCTCGCTGTCGGCCGGGTTCGCCGCGATCCGCGCCTCCAGCGCCTCGGGCGGCGGGGCGTTCATCGACAGCACGTCGAAGTGGATCTGCGCGCGGAAGGCCAGGACCTCCGGCTGGCGCGCCTCCTCGGCGGGAAGCGCGCCGAGCGTCTGCTCCGCGCCGGCGATGTCCCCGAGCGTGGCCTGCCCCTGGGCGTAGGCCAGGAGCACGCGGGGGTTGTCCGGGTCGGCCTGCCGGGCGGCCTCGAGCAGGGCCATCGCACCGTCGGCATCGCCGTGCATCAGCATCTCCTGGGCGCGCGCCGCCATCTGGTCGGCCTCGCGCGGGAGGTGCCGGTCGATGAACTCCCGGAGGGAGGCCTCCGGCAGAGCGCCCGTGAACTCGTCGACCACCTGCCCGTTCCGGAACAGCTTGCAGGCGGGGATGCTGCGGATGCCGAACTGCTGAGCGAGCGCCTGTTCCTGTTCGGTGTTCACCTTGGCGACCAGCAGCTTGCCGCGGCATTCGTCCGCGAGCTTGACCAGCACCGGCGTCAGCATGCGGCAGGGCCCACACCACGCGGCCCAGAAGTCGACGAGGACCGGCCGCTCGCGCGACCCGTCCAGGACGACGCGGGCGAAATCGGCGGCGGTGACGTCGACGACGTGAGGGGAGTCGGCCATGGTGCGGACACCTCCGGGGCGGCGGAATCGGGAGGGCAGGGAGTTTATCCCGGAATGGCCTGTGCCGCCGGGTGCCCTCCAGGAGGCACATCCGCGTGACGCACGGCAGACGTGCCGCCGAGGCTGGGTACCTCCGAACGGCCGCGCTGACCGTTTGATCCTGCGCGGGGCCGGTGACGAGGGCGTTGGTCTCGGCCGCGACCCTCTCGCCCGAATGCCGTCGCCCGCGAAAGCGCATCCATCGGGGCCCCCCCGACGTACGATTGCACCCGGCGCAGGTTGCAATTTTCGACCCGCAGTTGCCTCGCAACCACCGGAAGTCCCGGTTGGGCAGACTATGGAAGGGTGACCATGTTCTACCGAATCGAAGCGCCGATCGAACCAACCGATGTCGGCCTGAAGGTCGTGAATTCGGGTCGGATACTGCTCGCGATCTGCGAAAAAGGCGCGATCGAAACATACGATCCACCCAACAGGCCGACGGCTGAAGAAATCCGAAACCTATGCACCGAGCTGAAAGACGAGCTCGAGACGGCCACATTCGGCGACGCCATGCAGCGACTCGTTGCTGCCCTGCAACTCCAGTATGCGCTTGGCGATCATCTCAGTGGCGTGATTGAGGGGGAAACTGCACGGCTGCTAAATCGCCTGGCAGGCGAATTCGTTGGCGAGCTCTCCGATGACGCGCTCGATGACAACGTCAGGTTCGTTGATGTGTTTACGCTATCAATGAGCGTCTCGACGAAGATTTTCAACCTTCGGTTCAGGTTGCAGGGCGAATCACAGGATCGATCGCTTCGGCTTGCTCCAACGGCGGTATCCGCGCTATTGGCCGCCAGGAGTGCGTCGAGGTATTTTCTGTTCGACGTGAAGGCGGGGCAGTTTGTGGCGACGAACGAATTGCTGCCGTGATACCTCGAAGTTCTTCACGGTCTTTCGCTTCGCTTACCAAGACCGCCGGCCAGCCGCTCCGTCCTGGGGCCCATCGACTCAGACCTCAGCACTCAGGAGCGGACATGTCGCAACGGCGGGAGACGACCAGACCGACAGCCCGATGGCTTGCGCTACTCACGTCGATGCTCGTCATCGCATACGGCGCGTTTCTGATCGCCCAGGCCCACGCGCCAGGTCTGTTCACGCGCTTCGGCCACGCGCCGCCGATCATCGGCATGCAGGCGCGGGCTTTCGGGCTGGTCGTTGTGCTGCTGGGCTGTCTTCCGCTGCTTCTGCTCTGCCGCACTCCGCGGCAGGCAGCGGTACTCGGTTCCCTGCTGGGTTTCGGGCTCATCATCCTCATCTTTTCGATTGCTTATGCGTGGCCTGAGCCCTAGAAGCTCTCTCCAGATCGCCGCTCTGCCGCGCGCCCTGCGCCAGGAATCAGCCTCGATTTTCGGCATGCCTCAGATCACAAAGGTTCACCTTGGCCACGCAATGCGGATGACCCCGATGAGCATATCGAAGTCGTCGGCCGAGGCTGGGGCGAGATGACCCGTGTGGACCTCGAATGGCTGGCGCCGAATGTTGGCGAGTTTCGCGTGCGACAAAAGTCGGATGCACGGCGCAATGCTGTGCCTGTGGCCCTGATGGGTGGAAGCCAACCCTTCACGCTCGGTAATCCTCGGTTTATGGTCACGAAGGTCTCGGCGTTGCGGGGTAGCCGCGGGCTCCGGCCCGTGCGGCCTGGAACCGGTCGCTGAAGCCATCGATGCCGGTATTGGTGCAGGTCGTTCTGAGATCGCGAAGGCTGGTCATGGTGACTCGAAGAGAATTCATTGCTTCCGCATCGGCCGCCATCGGCGGGCTGGCGACACTCACTTCATGCGCATCAGAAACCATCGCCGACAGCTACGAAAATGCCGTAAGAAGGACTTGGCATCACAGCGAGGGGCGCTCCGGCGACAAGCCGGCGCTCCTGCGCGAGCTGGTGCGCTACGCGACGCTGGCGCCGTCAAGTCACAACACGCAATGCTGGAAGTTTCACCTCGAAGACGGTTCCATTTCGATCCTGCCGGATCTGTCGCGCAGATGCCCCGCGGTGGACCCGGATGATCACCACCTGTTCGTCTCGATCGGGTGTGCAGCCGAAAACCTGGTACAGGCAGCGCTCGCCAACGGGCTGAAGGCTAATGTCGCTTACGATGATTCGGCGCGCAGGACGCTGAGGCTGTTGCTGGAGCCCACCAAGGCGGTCGCGACCAGCCTGTTCAACGCGATACCGGAGCGCCAGAGCACGCGGGGCGAATACGACGGAGAGCCGATTTCCACGGGCGAACTTGCGCTGCTGGAGAAAGCCGGCCAAGGCGGTGGCGTTCGGATCCTTCTCCTCACCGAGCGTGCGGCAATGGAGGAGGTGCTCGAGTATGTCGTTCAGGGAAATGCGGCGCAGATGAACGACCCTGCTTTCGTCGAGGAGCTGAAGGCATGGATTCGTTTCAGCGCTGGCGACGCAGTCCGGACCGCAGACGGGCTGTATGCGGCATCGTCGGGGAATCCGTCTGTTCCTGCGTGGCTGGGCAGTCTGCTTTTCGGCTGGTTCTTCACGCCAAAGAGCGAGAACGACAAATACGCGAGGCATGTCCGCAGTTCGGCCGGAGTTGCGATTTTCGTTTCGGAGGCGGAGAACCCTGCCCAGTGGATCGAGGTCGGGCGCTGTTACGAGCGCTTTGCGCTCCAGTCGGCGGCGTTGGGAATCCGCAATGCGATGCTCAATCAACCGGTGGAAGTGTCCGCGCTGAGGCCACAGTTTGCGGCTTTCCTGGGCGTTGGTGGACGCAGGCCCGATCTGGTCGTTCGCTTCGGCCGCGGGCCGACGTTGCCGCCATCGCTGCGAAGGCCCGTGGAGGCGGTACTGACGTGACTAGCCAGCCGATCAAGGCCGGGGCGGCGTACTTCGCGCTGGTCTTCGGCGCCGGCTTCGTCCTCGGCGTGCTACGCGTTTCCTTCCTGGTCCCGCGCCTTGGCGAGCGCGTTGCCGAGCTGAGCGAGATGCCGTTGATGTTTGCCGTCATCGTGATCGCGGGGAGATTCGTCGTGAGGCGATTCGCCGTCGCGCCTTCCACGTCTGCTCGCCTCGGCACCGGGTTTCTCGCCCTGGGTCTGATGCTCGCCGCCGAGCTTATGCTGGCCGTGGTCTTGCAGGATCGCTCGCTCGCGGATTACGTCGCCAGTCGCGATCCCGTCTCCGGAGG
>JALORY010000026.1 GCA_025458675.1 Gammaproteobacteria bacterium
GCCCCATTGCCAGCCTGCTGGTGATAGAGCACCAGCGCCGCGAGGATCTCCCGGTCGTTCGGGTGCCGCGCGAGCGCAACCTCGAGAAGCGCCACCGCGCCCGGCAGGTCTCCCGCGCTCTGTAACGCGATCGCGTGCACGTAGGCGTAACGCGCGTTTTCGGGCGCGAGCTCGGACGCCCGGGCGAGCGAGGCGACCGCCTTCGCCATCTCCTTCCTGCGGACCTGCAGGAGTCCCAGGGCGTGGTGGAGGCTGGCATCGTTGGGCACCGCCGCCAGGCCATCGCGCAGCACCGCTTCGCCGTCGCCGTCCCGCCCGAGCGCGCGGTAGAGGTCCGCGAGGTTGGCGTAGGCGGGGGCGAAGCGTGGGTCCAGCCGCAGGGCCGTGCGGTACGCCTTTTCGGCCGCCTTCGCGTCGCCCGCCGCGAGGTCGACCAGCGCGATGTTGAGGTGGGACGCGGGCAGCTCCGCCGTCGCGCGCTGCGACGCGCGGTAGTCCTCCAGCGCCACCGCCAGCCGCCTCGCCTGCGCCTCCGGCAGGGCGGCGGCGAGCGGCGCCAGCGCGCGCGCGGCCTCGAGGCGCACGGTGAGCACCGGGTCGTCGAGCAACGGGTAGCCGAGCTCGAGCAGCGTCTTCCCGTCGGTCAGCTCGAGGTAGCGCACGGCAGCGGCCCGCACCAGCGCGTCCTCGTCCCCGAGCAGCCGTCGCACCGTCAGCAGGTGAGCCGGCGCCGCGTAGGCGCGCAGCAGATCGAGCGCAGTGGCGCGCACGATCGCCGGCTGACCGGCATCGCCCGCGGCCGCGACCAGCGCACGGCCCGCGCCCGGCGCCCCCGTGCGGCCGGCGTGCAGCGCCTCGCCGTAGTGTGGCGGTGGGGTGCGACCGTCCCCGTACCACTGCCGCGCCGCGTCGGCCGCCCATTCGACCGTCCGGTCCGCGTGACAGGCGTTGCAGGCATTGGGGCTGCCCAGCTTGAGCGAGAGGTCGGGGCGCGGCACGCGCATGCTGTGATCGGCGCGCGCGTCGACCACCATGTAGAGCTGCTGGGGCATGTGGCAGCTCGTGCAGGCGGCACCCGCCGAGCCCGGCGCATGGTGGTGGTGCGTGCCGACGTCGTACTTCGCCGCCAGGTGGCATTGCGTGCACACGAGGTTGCCGGGGGCCTTGAGCTTCAGGCTGTGGACGTCGTGGCAGTCGGAGCAGACCACGCCGCGGGCGTGCATGCGGCTCTGCAGGAAGGAGCCGAGCTCGTACACCTCCTCGCTGATCTGGCCGTCTGCGTGATAGAGGCCGGCATCGAGCAGCGCGAGCTGGTGCGTGTCGCCCAACGGCCGGCCGGGGACGTAGGGCTCGCTGACCAGGCCGCGGCGCGAGTGGCAGCGCGCGCAGACGTCGAGTTGGGCCTGCCCGGCGCGCGGCACCGTGCGCGCCGGCTGCCCGGCCGTGGCGTCCCAGAACCACTGGCCACCGCGGCCCTCCGCGAGGTCGACGATCAATCCCTTGCGCGCTCCCCAGACGGGCGCCTGGCCGGGCGCCGCCTGGGCCTGCGCAACGTGTCGCGAGGCCGGGCCGTGGCAGGCCTCGCAGCCGACGTTGATCTCCGACCAGGTGGTCCGGAAGGCATCGGTCGCGAGGTCGTAGTGCTTCTCGAGGTTCGTGGAGTGGCACTCCGCGCACTGGTAGTTCCAGTTCTGCTCGCGGCCCGTCCAGTGGAGCCGGTGGGTGTGGTCGATCCGCTCGCCGGGGTAGAGGTGGAACCAACGCTGCCCGCCCTCCTCCCGGGCGCGGCTGTCCCACGCGATGCCCAGCGCCTGCAGCCGCCCGCCGGGGAACTCGATCAGGTACTGCTGCAGGGGCCACCAGCCGAAGGTGTAGCGGATCGGGTAGTCCTGCAGCGCCCCGTCCGGCCCGTCGGTGCGGACGAAGAACTTCCCGTCCTTGCGGTAGAAGCGCGAGGTCACGCCGTGCGCGGCGAGCTCGGCGTCGCGGAAGTCGCCGAGAACCGTCGCCTCGGTCGCCTCCGCCATCGCGAGGTCGTGGTGCGAGCCGCGCCAGCGCGCCGTCTCCGCCGCGTGACAGGTCGCGCAGGCCTGGCTGCCCACGTAGCGCGGCGCCGCGTCGTCGGCGACCGCGGCGGGACTGGCACCGATCAGTCCCGGCAGCAGGAGCAGCAAGGCCGCGCGCGCCGCCCGACGGCGCTGGGACGCCGTGCCGTCCATCACCGGGCCCGGGCCTGGCGGGCGGCCTCTTTCGCCGCCTTCAGCCGCGCCTCCGCCTTCGCCACGTCGGCCTCGAGGCGGCCCACGCGGTCGAGGTAGGCGTCTGACTGCCGCGCCCCGCCGCCGCGGCGGCCGACGATCCCGGTCCGGTCGCCCTCGCCCTCGACCCGACCCTCCGCGAGCCGCTTGCGGGCCGCGGCGACGTCGCGCTCGGCCTCGCGCACCTCTTTGTCCGCCGCGCTGACGTCGGCCGCCTGCGCGCGACGCTGCGCTTCGATGGCGGCGCGCGTCGCGCGATTCTGCTCGGCCTGCTGTGCCGCCTCGCCCTCACGCTCCGCCGTCCGCGGCTCGGGCTCCGCGAGCTGCTCGGTGCGCACCGCGTTCGGCGGCGGCTGGTCCGAGAAGATCACCTGGCCGTCCGGTGTCACCGAACGGTACACCTGGGCGAGTGCCGCGGGCGCGGGCAGCAGCGCCGCGGCGGCCAGCACGAGGGCCGGCGCGCAATGCGTTCTGTGCACTAGATCCTCCCTGCGACGCGAGGTCGCGCCTGACGTGGCGGCGGTCACGCCGACCGCCTGTCCTCGGCGACACGCGCCTGGAGCTGAAACACGCCGATGAAGAGCGCGATCACCAGCGGGCCGAGCACGAGGCCGAGGAAACCGAAGGCGGCGAGGCCGCCGAGCGCGCCGAGCAGCATCAGCGGCAGCGGCAGGCCGGTCCGGCCGCTCACCAGCATGGGGCGCAGGACGTTGTCGATGCCGCCGACGACCACGGCGTTCCAGAGCACGAACAGGATCGTCGTGGTGACGTCCGCGGTCACCGCGAGGTAGATCGCGGCGGGGCCCCACACCAGCAGGACGCCCACCACCGGCACCATCGCAGCCCCCATCGCGAGCGCGCCGAAGAGCACCGGCGACGGCAGGCCCGCCGCCCAGAAGCCGATGCCGAGCAGCAGGGCCTGCACCGACGCGGTCACCAGCACGCCGAGCACGACCGCGGAGACCACGCTGTCGACGGTCTCGCGCAGCGCGTCGCGCCGTTCGGGAGTCAGCGTCAGGAGGGACCAGAAGCCCCGATCCACGTACCGGCCGTCGCGGTAGAGGAAGAACAGCGCCAGCAGCACGAGCAGGATCTGGAACAGGAAGAAGAAGACGTTCTTGACGACGGCGGTGACGGCGCCGAGGAGGAACGTCACGACGTTGCGCGCGGCGGTCACGCCGGCCGCGCGGACGTCGATGTTCGCCCCGCTCGCCAGCACCTGGACACGGTCGATCAGCGCGACCACCTGCGGGTGATGCAGCAGGCGGTCGGCCAGCGCCTGGCCGCTGCCCGCCTGCGCCTCGATCAGGTCCTGCACCTGCAACAACTCCTGCACGAGGAGCGTGACCAGCACCACGGTCGGCACCACGATCACGAGCAGCACCGCGAGGGTCATGAGCAGCGGCGCCTTCCAGTCCCCTTCGCCGAGGCGTGCCTCGAGGCGGCGGTAGAGCGGGAAGGTGGCGATGGCCACGATCGCCGCCCAGGCGAGGGCCAGGAGGAAGGGCTGCAGGATCTGGAACAGCAGGTACAGGGACAGCAGCATCCCGGCGAAGGCGGTGAGCGTGAGGAAGAGCTTGCGGTCCATGGCTTCCCTTCAGGCGACGAGGAGCGCGGCCAACCCGGCCGCCAGGATCCCGCCCGTCGCCGCCAGCACGCGGCCGCGCATGGCGGCGCTGCCGAGCGCGACGATCAGGCCGCCCTTCACCAGCGTGTTGGTCAGAGTGGCGACGACGATCGAGCCGACGGCGACCTCGTGGGACCCACCCTGGCGTGCGTATTCCGCCATGGATAGCGTGATGGCGTCCACGTCGGTGAGGCCGGCGAGCCCGGCCACGAGGTAAATGCCGCCGCCCTGGAAGTACACCTCGGTGAGCTTGACGACGAGCAGGACGACGGCGAAGAGCAGGCCGAACTTGCTCGCCTCCCAGAGGCTGAAGGGGTTCTTGAGGGGCACCGCGGTAGCCGGCGGCAGGCCGCGATCGCCTCGGCCGCGCAGGGCGCAGACTGCCGCGAAGCCGGCAGTGACCGCCGCCATGACCGCGTACGGAAAGAACAGCGCGGGCAGCAGCGGTGCGTGGACGACCGCGACCGCGACGAGCACCCGCGCGAACATCACGAGCCAGGCGAGCAGCACCCCGGTGGCGAGGGCATCGCCCGCACGGGCTCCGGCCTCGACGCGGCTCTGGCGGGCGAAGGACAGCGTCACGGCGGTGGAGGAGACGAGGCCCCCGGTCAGCCCGGTGACCGCGGCACCGCGGGCGCTGCCCAGCCAGCGCACCGCCACGTAGCCCGCCATCGACAGGCCGGAGATGAGGGTGACGAGCAGCCAGAGCTTGTACGGGTTGAGCGCCTGCCACGGGTCGACCGGCCGGTCCGGCAGGAGCGGCAGCACGATGAACGTGGCGATCAGCAGGCGCAGCCCGGCGTAGAGGTCGTCGCTCCCGATCTTGCCCACCAGCCGGTGCAGCGGCTGCTTGTAGGCGAGCACCGCCGCCGTGACGATCGCGAGCGCGACGGCGGTCGCCGCGTGGCCGTAGATCACCGCGCCGCCGAGCAGGCAGACCGAGATGGCCGCGAGCTCCGTGGTGAGGCCCGCGGCGTCCGGCTTGACCCGGCTCTCGAGGACGTAGCTGGTCAGGACGATCGCCGACACGGCGACGACGGTCGCGACGAACAGCCAGTGCTGGCCGAGCTGCAGCGACAGCCAGGCCGACACGGCGCCGGCCTGAGCCACCAGGATGAACGTCCGCAGACCCCCGAAGGTGAAGCCCTGGTCGGCCGTCTTGCGCAGCTCGCGCTCCGTCCCGACCAGGGCGCCGATGAGCAGCGCGATCGCAAACCGGTGCGCAACGGCGAGGTCTGCCGGATCGAACATCGTGCCTCCCCGAGACCGGGCGCCGCGGTGGCCCCCGGGAAGTCCTAGCCTAGCGCGGTCCGCGGGTGGACGCCCGTTGCGCCCGCCGGGCCGCATGCCCACGATAGCCGCGGGCCGAGGCGGCCGACGGAGACCGGCATGCAGACGTCACTTTCCGAGGGCAGCGCCGCGCCCGGTCGCTTCCACTACCCGCTGCACGTGCAGATCGGCACGCTCATGATCCTGGTGGTGACGGTCACCGGCGCGCTGATCGCGCTGTTCAACTACCGCCAGACCTCCGAGATCATTCTCGCGGCGACCGACCAGCACCTCGCCTGGGTTTACGACGAGGTGGCGCAGAGCCTGAGCCAGCAGAGCGATGCCACCCAGGCGGTGGTCCGGCGCCTCGCCCGCTCGCCCTTGGCCACGGCGACGACCCTCGACGAACGCCTGCCCTGGGTGCCGGCACTGCTCCAGGCCCTCCAGGACAACCGGCATCTCGACGCGGTCCACGCGGGCTACGACGACGGCAGCTTCATCCTCGCGCGGCCGCTCGCGACCGACGCGCTGCGCCGGGGCGTCGGCGCGCCGGACGGCGCCGCCTTCCTGGTGCAGGCAATCGACCGCCATGGCCCGGACCGCACCACGACTCACCTCTACTACGACGGGGACCTGCGACTGCTCGCGCGGCAGCAGGTCGCCGGCACCGCGTTCGATCCGCGCGAGCGGCCGTGGTACCGGACGGCGATGAGCGCGGGCGGCGCTCTGGCCTACACGGCACCCTACGTCTTCTTCACGACCCGCGAGGTGGGCGTCACCGCCACCGAGGCAGGCGCGGGCGGGCGCAGCGTGGTGTCGGCCGACCGCACCCTCCGCGACCTCTCCCGCTCGCTCGCGGCCCACGTGGTGAGCCCGTCGGCCGCGCTCGCGCTCTACACCGCGCAGGGAGACGCCCTCGCCTACCACGACGCGACGCGCCTGGTGCGCGACGGCGCGGCGGGGGTCGGGCCAGCGCTCGCCCGCGTGGACGAGCTCGGCAGCCCCGTGCTCGCGCGCCTCGCGGTGCCGTCGGCGGGGCGCCAGGACGGGGTGCGGATCGAACAGGACGGCCGGCTCTGGCTCGGCGAGCAGCACGTGCTCGATCTCGCGCCGGGTTGGCAGGTTTACCTGGCGATGGCCGCACCGGAGGACGAACTGCTCGCCGACGCCTACCGGCAACGGCGCCTGTCCGTGCTCCTCACGCTCGCGACGCTGGTGGCGGCGTTGCCTGCCGCCTGGCTCGCCTCGCGCATCATCGCGAACCCGCTGCGCCACCTCGCCGGCGAGGCGCGCGCCATCGGCGAGTTCGACTTCGACCGACCGGTCGCGACCCGGTCCGTCGTGCTCGAGGTCGACCAGCTCGCGGGCGCCATGGATTCGATGAAGAAGACGATCCGCGGCTTCCTCGACATCTCGTCGAGTCTGTCGGCGGAGCAGCGCTTCGGCCGCCTGCTGCAGCGCATCGTCGGCGAGTCCGCCGGCGCGCTGCAGGCGGCCGGCGGCGCGATTCACCTCGCGGCCGACGACGGCCGCACGCTCGAGCCGGCGTGCCTGCGGATCGGCGACGAGGACGCCGGCGTGGACGGGCTGTCGCCGTTGCCGGTCGACGAGGGAACGCCCGGAAAGTTGCTGGCGGCGGCAGCGCAGACCGGGACGACGCAGGCCACGGTCGTGCGCGGCGGCGAGGCCCTCGCCGCCGAGCTCGGAGCGCCGACGGTCGCCATCCGGGTCGGCGACGCGGTGCGCAACGCGGTGGCCGTTCCGCTGCGCAACCGTCAGGGCGACGTGGTGGGGGTCCTGAGCCTGTGGACCGGGCGGGAGCAGGTCGGCAGGGAGCGGCTCGCCTTCGTCGAGGCGCTGGCGGGCGTCGCTGCAGCGGCGATCGAGAACCAGCGGCTCCTCGCGGCGCAGAAGAACCTGCTCGACGCCTTCATCAAGCTCATCGCGGGCGCGATCGACGCCAAGTCTCCCTACACCGGCGGCCACTGCCAACGCGTGCCCGCGCTCACCCGGATGCTCGCCGAGGCGGCGTGCGCCGCGCGGGAGGGACCGTTCGCCGACTTCGCGCTCGACGAGGCGCAGTGGGAAGAGCTCGAGATCGCGAGCTGGCTGCACGACTGCGGCAAGGTGACGACGCCCGAGTTCGTCGTGGACAAGGCCACCAAGCTCGAGACCGTGCACGACCGGATCCACGAGGTGCGGATGCGGTTCGAGGTCGTGAAACGCGACGCCGAGATCGACTACTGGAAGGCCGCGGCGGCGGGGGGCGACCGCGACGCGCTGCGGGCCGGACTGGAGGCGGCGTGGGCGAGGCTGGACGACGAGTTCGCGTTCGTCGCCTCCTGCAACCTCGGCGGCGAGTACATGGACGAAACGAATGTCGCGCGCCTCGAGGCGATCGCGGCGCGGACCTGGAAGCGCACCCTGGACGACCGCCTCGGCACCTCCTGGGAGGAGCGCCAGCGCAAGGAGCGCGAGCCCGCCCGGCCGCTGCCCGCGGACGAGCCGCTGCTCGCCGACCGGCCCGAGCACCGGTTCGAGTGGGGTCCGGGCGAGCGGATGCCGGACGACAACCGCTGGGGCTTCCGCCTCGACGTCCCGGCGCTCAAGTACCACCGCGGCGAACTGCACAACCTGTCGGTCGGGCGCGGGACGCTCACGGCGGAGGACCGTTACAAGATCAACGACCACATCGTGCAGACGATCCTGATGCTCGACCGCCTGCCGTTCCCGAAGGGGCTCAGGCGCGTGCCCGAGATCGCGGGCGGCCACCACGAGAAGATGGACGGCACCGGCTACCCGCGGCGTCTCGCGGGCGAGGCGCAGAGCCTGCCGGCACGGATGATGGCGATCGCCGACATCTTCGAGGCCTTGACCGCGCGGGACCGGCCCTACAAGCCGGGCAAGACGCTGAGCCAGGCCCTCGGGATCATGGCCAGGATGCGCGACGAGGCCCACATCGACGCCGAGCTGTTCGCGCTCTTCCTGCGCAGCGGCGTGCCCCAGCGCTACGCGGCGCAGTTCCTGCCGCCGGAGCAGATCGACGCGGTGGACGTCGAGCGCTACCTACATCGCGCCGCGTAATCCTTCGGGCCGCATGCCGAGCGACGCACGCGGACCTTGCGCCGGATGCTGGTGATCCTGTGCCCGCGGCGTCCGGCGCGCGTGCCCCGCCTCGCCGCCATGGCACGCGAAATCTAGGGCGCAGCCATTGATGGCCGAATCGACAACGCGTCCGCGACCTCGAGCCGCAGCCCGTAGGGCACCGGCTGGTTGATCATCAGCGCGAAGGGCTGCCAGGCGCCGTTGCGCTGGACGAAGCCGGCGTAGGTGCTCACGTTGCTCAGCGTGCCCGTCTTCGCGCGCACCTGGCTGCCGTGCGCGGGCAGGAGCTCGCGGTAGGGCGCGAAGGCCTTGACCGCGTCCACGAGCTGGCGCGCGCTCAGGCGGTTGCCGGGAGAGAGTCCCGCGCCATCCTCGATGCGGAAACCCTGCCAGCCGAAGCGCCGCGTCGCCCAGGAGGTCAGCGCCCGTTGCGCGGCGGCTACGGTGAGCGGCCGGCCGTCGCCGGCGTCGCCGAGCAGCAGGAAGAGGTCGTTCGCGACGAAGTTGCTGGAGTGCTCCAGCATTCCGGCCAGCACGGCCTGCAGATCGCGGCTGCCCTGGTGGCGATAGACCCGCTCCGCGCCAGCGGGAACGCGTCCGCTGCGCACCCCGGACCCGACCACGACACCGGTGGCCGCCAGCTTGGCGCCCAGCAGCTCCGCGAAGTAGCGCAGGGCGGTGTCGCGCTCGCGCAGATTGACCCGCTCCGTGCCCGGCGGCAGGCGCCCGGCCAGCTCGCGCGCCAGCGGCGTCAGCGGGGTCTGCGGCTCGGCGCTGCGCACGGTGCCGTCCTTGGACCGCACGACGTTGACGGTGTTGAAGTTCGCGGCGAGCGCCGTGACCGGCGCGTCGTAGGGGTTGCGCGTCGCGGAGCGGCCCTCGATTTCGAGGTCGGGGGCGAACAGGCCGTCGTCGGTGCCGATGCCCGCCACCTCGCGCACGCCGAGGCGCCTCAAGGCCTGCGCCACGCCGTCGAGCTCCTCCGACACGAGATACGGGTCTCCGCCCCCCTTGACCCAGAGCCAGCCGTCGGCCGTGCGGTGGAAATCGGTGTGGAAGCGGTGGTCGAGCCCCCAGCGCTCGATCGCCGCCAGAGCGGTGAGGATCTTCAGGGTCGAGGCCGGCACCATCGGCTGGTCCGCCTGGCGGGTGATCACCGGGCGACCGCCCTCCTCGAGCAGCAGCGCCGCCCGGGGCAGCGCCAGCACGCGCGCGACGGGGTCCGGGGCCGGGGCCGGGGCCGCCGCGACCGCGCCGGCAAGGAGCAGGGCGAGGACGGCCACGCCTCGCCGGACGACCCGTCTGCCCATCGCGTGCCCCTCCATCCCTCCCCCGTCTCGGTCATCGGGGCGCAAGTCTGCCCTGCCCGGCCCCCGCGGCCCAGCGGATTCGCATCCCGCCCCCTGCGCCGGCGTTTTGACCTCGCCCGTCGGCGCCCGGATAATTCCGGTTTCCCGACGCCCAGCCCCGGGAGGGGACCGCCCATGGCCAGCGGCCGCGAGATCCGCACCAAGATCAACAGCGTCAAGAGCACCCAGAAGATCACCAAGGCCATGGAGATGGTCGCGGCGTCGAAGATGCGCCGGGCGCAGCAGCGCATGCTGGCCGGCATCCCCTACTGGAAGCGGGTGCGCGCCGTGCTCCGCCACCTCCACTACGCCAGCACCGAGTACCGGCACGAGTTCCTGGTGCAGCGCGACCCGGTCAAGGCCGTCGGCCTGATCGTCATCACCTCCGACAAGGGTCTCTGCGGCGGACTCAACATCAACGTCCTGCGCACCGTCGTGAAGCGGATGAAGCAGTGGCGGGACCAGGGGGTCGAGGTCGAGGTCTGCGCCATCGGCAACAAGGGCATCGGCTTTCTGCAGCGCGTCGGCGCGAACATCGTGTCCTACGTTCGCGGCATCGGCGACAGCCCGCACCTCGAGAAGCTGACCCCGGCGCTCACCGTCCTCTTCCGCGACTACCTCGACGGCAAGATCGATCAGATCTACATCTGCACCAGCGTGTTCATCAACACCATGACGCAGAAGCCGGTCGTGGCACAGATGGTGCCGATCAAGGACACCGCCGACGAGGTGGCGACGCAGCTCGGCATCCCGACGGCGGAGTGGCTGAAGGGCGTCGTGTTCGAGGGCGAGGAGCGGACCCAGGAAGGGCACTGGGACTACCTGTACGAGCCGAGCGCCCAGGTCATCGTCGACCGCCTGCTGCGCCGCGCGTTCGAGTCCGTGCTCTACCAGGCGGTCGCCGAGCACATCGCCTGCGAGATGAGCGCCCGCATGGTCGCGATGAAGGCGGCCTCCGAGAACGCCCAGGAGCTCATCGAGGAGCTGACGCTGCTCTACAACAAGAACCGGCAGGCGGCGATCACCCAGGAGCTGGCCGAAATCTCGGCCGGCGCCGCGGCGGTCTGACGGGGAGGCGAGCGCAATGGCAATGACGATGCACGTCGACGTGGTGAGCGCGGAGGAATCGCTGTTCTCCGGCCTCGCCGAGTTCGTGGTGGTCCCCGCCGAGGAAGGAGACATCGGCGTCTACCCGCGCCACGCGCCGCTGATGGCCGCGCTGCGACCCGGCTCCGTCCGCATCCAGCCGCCGGACGGCAAGGACGAGATCCTCATCTACGTCTCGGGCGGGCTGCTGGAGATCCAGCCGTACGTGGTGAGCGTCCTGTCCGACACCGCCATCCGCAGCCACGACCTCGACGAGGCCCAGGCGATGGAGGCGAAGAAGAAGGCGGAGGAGTTGATGGTCAAGCGCCAGGCGGCGATGGACTACGCCCGCGCGCAGGCCGAGCTGGCCCAGGCCATCGCCCAGCTGCAGGCCATCCAGCGGCTGCGCAAACGCACCCGCGGCTAGCCGAGCGCCTTCTCCGCATCCAGATAGACCGCCGCCTCCGGCAGGAGGTCGGCCCGGGCGAAACGCGCGACGACGGCGACCCGCGTCCCGCGCGGTCCCGTCGCCTGCACCAGCCGCACGGGCACGCCGTCCGCCCCCTCGGGCAGGTCCAGGTTCATCCGATCGAGCCGGAAGCTGACGTCGCGCAGGTAGGTGTGCGCCTGTGGCCGCTCGAGCACCGCGAGCAGCCGCTCGAGCCCTGCGTCCGGGGCCGAGCTCGCGCGACGCGCCGCCGCGACCCGCTGCTCCACCTCGGCGAGGACATCCGGCAGCGAGGCGTCGTGCGCGCCATCGCCACTGCCCGCCAGCAGCGCATCGAGGCAGCGCCCCTCGCGCCGGGCGATCTGGGCCCGCAGCCGCAACTGCGCCCGCTCGTCGACGAGCGTCTTCTCGTCCTCTGCCGCTCGTTCCTGCAGCATCACCGCGGCGCGCGCCAGGCCGTTGAAGACGAGCTGCGTGAGGTGCCGGCGCAGCGGGGCCTCCCGCTCGCAGGGCAGGAGGACCATGCAATCAGAGAAGCCGACGCTGCGCGCCGCCACCTCGCGCGGCGGACCGCCTCCGATCTCCCGGACGACGAAGGTCGTCCGCGTCTCGAGCGTGGCCGCGAGCACGCAGTAGACCTCGGCCGCGTCGGGGTGCGCCGCGAAGAACCGGCGCAGTTCACGGGAGCGGCTGAAGGTCGTCCGCAGCGCGTCCACGCTGGAGAAAAAGGCGTGGACCAGCGCGTCGTCCATCCAGTGGCTGGCGTCGAAGGCCACGGGGCCGGGGATGCGGGCCGCAACCGACTCCGCGTAGTCGAGGGCGCTTTCCACGGGCTCCAGCAGGCGACGGCGGTAGCGGCGCACGGCGCGCACCCGGGGGTCGGTCTCGGCGACGAAACGCTCGACGGCCTCGCGCAGCGCACGGCGGCGCACGCGCGTCCGGGCGTCGGGAAACGCCGCCCTCCACCAGTCGCTCAGCATCGACCCGCCTCCCCGCCAGCCGTCCAGGACGCCCTGCCGCCGCGCACCCGCCTCCGACGAGGATAGTACGGGTCTGCCCGCCCGCCTCCTCGCCTATACTGGCGCCACGTCGTACCGAGCCCGCTGGGGAGACGCCACGATGAAGACGCTGCGTGTGCTGGTGCCGCTGCTGCCCGCGCTGCTGGCTGCCGGAAGCAGCGGCGCGGAACAGATCTACCGGTGGGTCGACGCCAACGGCAAGGTCACCTTCTCCTCGACGCCGCCGCCCGAGGGCAAGCGGGCCGAGGTGGTCGACCTGCCGCCTCCCCCCTCGCCGGAGAGCGTCGAGGCCCAGCGCGAGCGGGAACGGGCAATCGCGGAGCTGGGCGGCCAGCTCCAGCAGCAGCGCCTGGAGCGCGAGGCGCTGCAGGCGGAGGAGCAGCGTGTCGCCCGGGACCGGGCGCCGACGGAACAGCCGCCGCCGTCGCCAGTCGACGCCCCCCCCGGGTACACCTACGGCAACGGCTGGAACGGCGGCTGGATCCCGACGCCGCCGCGACCGCGGCCGCCGCGCCCGCCGTGGCCGGAACGGCCCGTGCCGCCGCCGAACATGGATCACCGCAACCCGGACCACCCCGCCTTCTGGCCGCGAGAGCCGCTGCCGGTGCCGCTGCCGCGCGCGCGGTGATGACGCCCCCGCGACTCGTCCTGCTCGCCCTCCTCCTGCCGCTGGCTGCCGCGGCGCCGGCGGGCACGGTCTACAAGTGGATCGAGCCCGATGGCAGCATCACCTTCTCCTCGACCCCGCCGCCGGACGGCGAGGAGGTGGAAGAGGTCGAGGAGGTGTCCGTCGCCCGCCCGCCCAGCGAGGCGGATCGGCAGCACGCCGACCGGCGCCTTCGGGCCATGCAGGACCTGGCTGCCCAGATGGAGCGGGAGCGCAAGGCGCGCGCCGCGGCGTCCTCGGCCGCGCGGCCCCCTCCGCCGCCGCCCGAGCCCCCTGCCCCGCCGCCGGCGCCGGTCGCCCCCGCAGGCGAGCGCCTGGTCTACGACGACTGGTGGACGGGCCCGGTACGGCCGGGCGGCCCGCCGTCAGACGCCGCTCCGCCGCCGGAGGACAAGAAGCCGTTCTTTACGCCCGCGCCGCCACCGGCGTTCCACTAGACGCCTCCGCGGGCACGGCGTCGGGCCGGGCGTCCACCCGCAGCGGCGTCACCCGCCAGATGCCCTCGCAGTACTCCCGGACCGCGCGGTCGGACGAGAAGCGCCCGATCCGCGCCACGTTGAGGATCGACATCCGATCCCAATGCGCCTGATCGACGAAGCAGCGGGCGACCTCTTCCTGGCAGTCGACGTAGGAGCGGAAGTCGGCGAGCGCCAGGTAGGGGTCGTGCTCGAGCAGGCTGTCGACGAGCGGCCGGAACAGCGTCCGGTCGCCGTGGGAGAAGATCCCCGAGCCCAGGGCGTCGATGACCGTGCGCAACTGCGGGTCCCGGTCGTAGATCTCGCGCGGCCGGTAGCCCCGGTCCCAGACGCCCTGCACCTCGGGCGCCGTCAGGCCGAAGAGGAAGAAGTTCTCCTCCCCGACCTCGGCGCGGATCTCGACGTTGGCACCGTCGAGCGTGCCGATCGTGAGCGCGCCGTTCATCGAGAACTTCATGTTGCCCGTGCCGGACGCCTCCTTGCCGGCCAGAGAGATCTGCTCCGACAGGTCGGCCGCGGGGTAGATCCACTGGCCCGTCTTCACGTTGAAGTCGGGCAGGAACACGACGCGCAGATAGCCGTTCACCTGCGGGTCGCGGTTCACGACCTCGCCGACCGCATTGATCATCTTGATGATCAGCTTCGCCATCCGGTAGCCGGGCGCCGCCTTGCCGCCGAAGATGAACGTCCGGGGCACCGGCACGTAGCTCGGGTCGTGCTTGATGCGGCAGTAGAGGCTCAGGATGTGCAGGACGTTGAGGTGCTGGCGCTTGTACTCGTGGATGCGCTTGACCTGCACGTCGAACATCGTGTCGGGGTCGACGGACACCCCGGTGCGCCGCAGGACCAGCCGCGCCAGGTCCGCCTTGGCCGCCCGCTTCACGCTGCGCCAGCGCTCGCGGAAGGCGGGGTCGTCGGCGCAGGCCTCGAGGCGCCGCAGCTGGTCGAGGTCGCGCAGCCAGCCGTGGTCGATGGTCTCGTCCAGCAGCGCGGCCAGGCGACGGTTCGCCGTGGCGAGGAAGCGGCGCGGGCTCACGCCGTTGGTCTTGTTGCTGAACTTCTCCGGCCACAGGTCGGCGAAATCGCGGAGCACGGTCGTCTGCAGCAGCTCGGTGTGCAGCGCCGCCACGCCGTTGATCGCGAAGCTGCCGACGCACGCCAGGTGCGCCATCCGCACGCGCCGGCCGTTGGCGTCGTCGATCAGCGAGAGGCGCCGCACCCGATCCTCGTCACCGAAGAAGCGCATCCGCACCTCGTCGAGGAAGCGCCGGTTGATCTCGTGGAGCAGCTCGAGGTGCCGTGGCAGCACGCGTCGGAACAGCGGCTCGGGCCAGGTCTCGAGCGCCTCCGGCAGCAGCGTGTGGTTGGTGTAGGCGAAGGTGCTGCGGGTGATCTCCCAGGCCTCGTCCCAGCCGATCAGGTGCTCGTCCACGAGCAGCCGCATCAGCTCGACCACCGCGAGCGACGGGTGGGTGTCGTTGAGCTGCGCCACGAATTTCCGGTTGAAGCCCGCGAGCGTGCCTGCCTCGCGGCGGTGCAGGCGAATCATGTCCTGCAGCGAGCAGGACACGAGGAAATACTGCTGCTTGAGCCGCAGCTCCTTGCCGGCTTCGGGCTCGTCGTTCGGATAGAGGACCTTCGAGAGGTTCTCCGCGACGACCATGTCGTTGACGGCGCCGTAGTAGTTTCCCGTGTTGAAGGCCTGGAAGTCGAAGGCCTCGCGCGCCTCCGACTTCCACAGGCGCAGCAGGTTCACGTTGTCCACGCCGTAGCCGAGGATCGGCGTGTCGAAGGCCTTGCCGTAGACCGTGAGCTCCGGTACCCAGTTGACGCGCAGGCGGCCCTGCTCGTCCGTGTATTGCTCCGTGTGGCCGCCGAAGCGGACGGGAAATCGCAGCTTCGGGCGGGGCAGCTCCCACGGGTTGCCATTGCGCAGCCACGCGTCCGTCACCTCGACCTGCCAGCCGTCGCGGATCACCTGGTCGAAGATCCCGTACTCGTAGCGGATCCCGTAGCCGATCGCCGGGATGCCGAGCGTCGCCGTGGAGTCGAGGTAGCAGGCGGCGAGACGCCCGAGCCCGCCGTTGCCCAGACCGGGCTCCTCCTCCTGGTCGAGCAGCTCCTGCAGGTCGAGGCCGAGCTCGGCCACCGCCTGCTCGACGTTCTCCCAGATGCCGAGCTTGACGAGGTTGTGGCCGAGGTGCGGCCCCGTCAGGAACTCCGCGGAGAAGTAGCAGACGGTGCGCGCGCAGGTTTCCTTGTAGCGCTTCGCCGTACGCATGAAGCGCTCGAGCATGCGGTCGCGGACGGTGTAGGCGAGCGCCATGTAGTGATCGTGCCGGGTCGCCGCGTCGAAGGGGCGGCCGAGCAGGCAGAAACGGTTGTCCATGATGGCCTGACGGAGCGCGGCGACCGACAGGCCGGTGCGGGTGTGCTCGTACTCGGGCGGGGATGGCGCTGCCACGGTGCCTCCGGCACGGGTTCATCAGCAATCGATGAAATGCCGCCCCACGCAGGACGCGGGGACGCCGGAGAGTCTAGGCGAGAAAAGCGCTCCCGGCGCTACGCCGTCGTCGCCTCGATGCCACGCACGCGCGCCGCGTGGTCGCGGGCGAGCAGCAGGTAGACGGCCGGCACGACGAAGAGCGTGAACAGCGTGCCGATGCCGAGGCCCGCCGCGATCACGAGGCCGATGTCGAACCGGCTCACCGCGCCGGGACCGTACGCCATCAGGAGGGGAACCATCGCCACGATCATCGACACCGTGGTCATCAGGATCGGCCGCAACCGGATCGCCGAGGCGCGCTCGACGGCCTCGCGCTTGCCCAGCCCCTCGTGGATCTGGAGCTGGTTGGCGAACTCGACGATGAGGATGCCGTTCTTCGCGATCAGCCCGATCAGCGTGATGAGGCCGACCTGGGTGTAGATGTTCACCGAGGCGAAGCCGAGCATCAGGAAGGCGAGCGCGCCGGCGATCGACATCGGCACCGACACGAGGATGATCACCGGGTCGCGCCAGCTCTCGAACTGCGCCGCGAGCACCAGGTAGATCACCAGCAGCGACATGAAGAAGGTGGCGACCAGCGCGCTGCCCTGCTGCGCGTACTGCCGCGACGCGCCGGTGTAGTTCCAGCTGTAGCCGCGCGGAAAGATCTGGCGGGCCTCCTCTTCCAGGTAGGCCATGGCGTCCCCCAGCGTCACGCCCGGCGCCATGAGCCCCTGGACCGTCAGGCTGTTCAGCTGCTGGAACTGGGTACGCTTGCTCGGCTCCACGGTGGTCTCGACGCGCACGAGCGTGGACAGCGGCACCTGCGCGCCGTTGGCCGCGCGCAGGTAGTAGCTGCCGAGCTGCCCCGCGTCGAGGCGGAACCGCTGGTCGACCTGCGGGATGACCTTGTAGCTGCGGCCGTCGAGGCTGAAGCGGTTGACGTAGTTGCCGCCGAGGAACGTGGCGAGGTTGCGGCCGATCTCCTGCATGGAGATGCCGAGGTCCGCCGCCCGGTCGCGGTCGATCACGAGCGTCGCCTTCGGGCGGGCCAGCTCGATGTCCTTCTGCAGGAACATGAAGCGCCCGCTCTGCATGGCCCGGCCGATCAGCTGATTGGCGATCTCGTCCAGCTGCTCGTAGCCCGCGTCGGTCACGATCACGAACTGCAGGGGCAGGCCGCGACCCGCGCCGGGCAGGCTGGGCCGCGGGATGACGGCGATCTGGAACCCGGCGACCCCTGCGAGCCTGCCCTGCAGCTCCGGCTGTATCTGCATCTGCGACCGCTCGCGCTCCGAGGTCGGTGGCATGCGGAAGCCGGCGAAAACGATGTGCTTCTCCCCACCGAACCCCAGCAGGAGGAAGCTCTCCCGGTACTCGGGAATGCTCTCGAAGGTCTCGAGGATCTCGCGCGTGTAGGCCTTGTCGTACTCGATGGTCGCCGTCTGCGGCCCCGTGGAGTGCACGAACAGCACGCTCTGGTCTTCGGTCGGGGCCAGTTCCTTCTGCGACAGCATGAACATCGGGTAGATGCTCGCGAGCACCACGATCGCGAACACCATCACCACCGACGGCCGCTCGATGGTCGCGTGCAGCAGCCGCTGATAGCGTGTGGCGAGCCCGGTGAAGAAGCGCTCCACGCCGTGCTCGAACCGGCCCGGCGCGCCGGCCGGCTTGAGCACCTTCGCGCTCAGCATCGGCGACAGCGTCAGCGCCACGACGCCGGAGATCAGCACCGCGCCGGCGAGCGAGAACGCGAACTCGGTGAACAGCGCGCCGACGAGCCCCCCCATGAAGCCGATGGGCGCGTAGACGGCGACCAGGGTCGTGGTCATCGCGACGATCGGCAGGCCGAGCTCGCGCGCGCCGTCGATCGCCGCCTGCAGGCGCGACTTGCCCATCTCGATGTGGCGGTGGACGTTCTCGACCACGACGATGGCGTCGTCGACCACGAGGCCGATCGCGAGCACCATCGCGAGCAGGGTCAGGAGGTTGATGGAGAAGCCCATCCACAGCATGAGGAAGCCGGCGCCGACCAGCGAGAGCGGCACCGCCACGGCTGGCACCAGGGCCGCCCGCATCGACCCGAGCGACAGGTAGATGACGACGAGCACGATGAGGACCGCCTCGGCGAGGGTCTTGAAGACCTCGTCGATCGAGTCCTGGATGAACTCGCTCGCGTCGTACGGGATGCGGAACGCCAGCCCTTCGGGCAGCTGCGCCCGGATCTCGTCGAGCTCGGCCCGCGCCGCCCGCGCGACGGTCAACGGGTTCGACCCCGGCGTCTGCTCGACAGCGACGAAGATGGCGGTCTTGCCCTTGTACCAGGTCAGGGACTCGTAGTCCTCGGCCCCGAGCTCGAGGTCGGCGACGTCCTCGAGCCGGACGAGCACGCCGCCCTCGCTGCGGACGACGAGGTTGCGGAAGTCCTTCTCGCGGGCGACGTCGGTGGTGGCGCCGAGGTCGATGGTGACGAAATCGCCCTTGGTCTCGCCGACCCCCGCCTGGTAGTTGTTCGCCCGCAGCACGCTGGCGACGTCGTTGGCGGTGACGCCGAGGGCAGCCATGCGGTAGGGGTCGAGCCAGACGCGCATCGCGTAGGTCTTGTTGCCGATCGCGCGGGCCTTGCCGACCCCCGGCACCGCCTGGAGCTTGGGCTGGACCACGCGCAGCAGGTAGTCGCTGATCTGCGAGGGCGTCATCGTGTCGCTGTAGAAGGCGACGTACATGAGCGCCGTGGGATCGCCCGTCTGCGATGCGATCACCGGGTCGTCCGCCTCGGCCGGCAGCACGTTGCGCTGGCTCGCCACCTTCGCCTGGATCTCCGCGACCGCGGCGTTCGGGTCGTAGTTGAGGCGCATCCGCGCCTCGATCAGCGAGCGGCCCTGGGTGCTGCTCGACGACAGGTAGTCGATGCCGTCGGCCTCGGCGATCGCCTGCTGCAGCGGGGTCGTGATGAACCCCTTGACGAGCTCGGAGCTCGCGCCCGGGTAGCTGGTCGTGACCGTCACCACGGTGTCCTTGGTCTCGGGGTACTGGCGCACCTCGAGGGCGACGATCGCGCGCAGGCCGACCACGAGGATCAGCAAGCTGACGACGCTCGCCAGCACCGGGCGGTGGATGAAGAGATCGGTGAACTTCACGGCGCCTTGGCCCGCTCACCCGGCGCCGGATGGTCGTCGAACGTCACCACCATGCCGTTGCGCAATTTCACCTGGCCGGCGCTCACGACCCGCTCGCCGGCCTTGAGCCCGCTCGTCACCGCCACGCGGCCGTCGCGGCTGTCGCCGGTCTCGACCTGGCGGCGCTGGACGACGGTCCCCTTGTCGCCGTCCTGTACCAGGAACACCGAATCGCCGTACGGGGCGTAGGTGATCGCGGTCGCCGGCAGAGTCAGCACCGGGGCCTGCTGCGGCAGCAGCACGCGCACCTCGGCGAACATGCCAGGCCGCAGCTTGTGATCGCCGTTCTGAAACGTGGCCCGCAACTTGAGGTTCCGGGTTCCCTGGTCGACGCCCGGATTCACCGCGGTGATGCGGCCCGCGAAGGTCTCGCCCGGGAAGGCCTGCACCGCGACCTGGACCTCCTGCCCGGGCGCGAGGGTGGCCAGGTGGCGCTCCGGCAGGGAGAAATCGACGTAGATCGGGTCCAGCGACTCGAGCGGCACGATGGCGGAGCCGGGCGCGAGATACTGGCCGAGGTCCACCTTGCGGATGCCGAGCCGTCCGGCGAAGGGGGCGCGGATTTCCTTCTTGGCGATGGCCGCCTTCTTCGCCTCGCCCGCGGCGATCGCCACGTCGAGCAGCGCGCGCGCCTCGTCGTAGTCGGCCTTGGAGGCCGACTTGTTCGGCAGCAGTTGAGCGAGGCGGTCGTACTTGAGCTGGGCGAGGCGCTTTGCGGCGAACAGGCCCTCGAGCTCCGCGCGGTCGGCCGCGTCGTCGAGCTGCAGGAGGGGTTGTCCTTCCTTCACCGTCTCGCCGGACTCGAACTGGATTCGGCTGACCTTGCCCGGCACCTCGTTGGTGACGTCGATGCCGGCGGTGGCGACCACGCTGCCGACCGTCGTCAGGAAGGGCCGCCAGTCCTCCTGACGCACCGCGGTGACCGCCACCACCGGCGGAGGCGGCGGCTTGCGGCCGGCGGCGGCCTGCTGCATCTGGTGGTACTTCCAGCCGAACACACCGCCCACCGTGACGGCGAGCAGCACGAGGACGAAGAGCAGTCGCTTGAGCATGGGAGTGCCGGGCATCGCGTGGAGCGGGCACGTTGCCACAAGGGAGCGGTCGGCGCCATGACCGGCCGAGCCCCTCTGCGCCGTTGGTGCCTGCGGCGGCGCAGGAGTTCCTTCAAGGCCCGCGCGGCGCTAGAACCACTTCCTGCGCTTGAAGTAGAAGAGCATGGCGATGCCGATCAGGACCATGACCCCCCAGACCACGGGGTAGCCATAGGCCCACCGCAGCTCCGGCATGGCCCAGGGGCTCGACTCGTTGACGCTGAAGTTCATGCCGTAGACACCCACGATGAACGTCAGCGGCATGAACAAGGTCGCGATGACCGTCAGCACCCGCATCGCCTCGTTGAGCCGGTTGCTCGCGCTCGAGAGGTAGGCCTCGAGCATCACGGTCGTCATCTCCCGGTAGCTCTCGAGCAGGTCGAGGATGTGCAGCGCGTGATCGTGGCAGTCGCGCAGAAAGACCTTGGTCTGGTCCTGCACGCTCGGGTAGTCCTCGTGCAGGAGCTGGCGCAGCACCTCCGACTGCGGCCAGATCAGGCGCCGCAGGAGCAGGAGCTCGCGCCGCAGGCGGTGGATGTGGTTGAGCAGCGCCTTGTCGGGGTCGTCGAGCAGCGCCTCCTCGATCGACTCGATCTGCTCGCCGTAGTCCTCGAGCAGCGGGAAGCCCTGGTCCACGATGAGGTCGACGAGGCCGTAGAGCAGGTAGTCCGCGCCGCGGTCGCGCAGCCGGCCCGCCCGCCGCCGCAGGCGCCCGCGCACCGGCTCGAAGGGATCCGTCTCGCCGTCGTGGAAGCTGATCAGGTAGTTGTGGCCGAGGAAGAAGCTGACCTGTTGCGCCTCGACCCCGGCCCGGTTCTGCGCCGGCAGGTGCATGACCAGGAAGAGCTGCCCCTCGTAGCTCTCGAGCTTGGTGCGCTGGCCCGTGTTCAGCACGTCCTCGAGCGCGAGGGGGTGCAGGCCGAACAGGCCGCCCAGGTGCTGCAGGGTGTCCGGGGTGACGCAGCCCTCGACGTGGATCCAGGTGATCGACGGGCTGTCGAGATAGGCGCGGCACTCCTCAGGCGAGAGGCACTCCGCCGGCGACGCGATCAGCCGCTCCTCGTAGGTGTCCGGCCCGAACTCGACGAGCGCGATGCGCGGCGGCACCTCGCACACCGGGGCGGCAAGCGTGCCGGGCAGGGTCCCGGGGGCGTGGTAGCGCTTGGTGAACAGGGCCACGGCGTTCCCTCCGTCGCGGTGATGTGGCGACGATAGCCTCCGGACGGACCGGCCGCAAAGGGCGGCGGAACGGCCTGCCTTGTGGCCAACCTTGCGCCCCCACCATACTCCGGGCATCGGGCGCGCCGGGTCCGGCGCTGGGAGGACGGAACATGCAGATCGGAATGGTCGGCCTCGGCCGCATGGGCGCGAACATGGTGCGGCGACTGCTGAAGGGCGGGCACGACTGCGTCGTCTACAACCGCAGCCCCGAGCCGGTGCGCGCCATGGCCGCGGAGGGCGCGACGCCGGCCTTCACTTACGCCGAGCTCATTCAGCAGCTCGCCCGCCCGCGCGCCGTCTGGCTGATGGTCCCGGCGGCCGTGGTCGACGCGACGATCGACGCCGTGCTGCCTCTGCTCGAGGAAGGCGACATCCTGATCGACGGCGGCAACTCGCACTACCACGACGACATCGCCCGCGCCGGACGCCTCGCCGCGCAGGGCATCCGCTACCTGGACTGCGGCACCAGCGGCGGCGTCTGGGGCCTCGAGCGCGGCTACTGCCTGATGATCGGCGGCGACACCGACGCGGTGCGCCATCTCGAGCCGATCTTCG
>JALORY010000132.1 GCA_025458675.1 Gammaproteobacteria bacterium
ACGCCCACGTTCTCGATCTGCCCCGTCCACGGCTACCTGAGCGGCGAGCACGAGTTCTGCCCGTGCTGCGACGAGGAGCTGATCGCCCGCAAGCAACGACAGGAGGCAACCCATGCACGACAGCACGCGCATTGAGCTGAAAGACGAGGAGCGGACCCGGTGCGAGGTCTGGACCCGGGTGATGGGCTATCACCGCCCCGTGTCCGCCTTCAATCCGGGCAAGCAGTCCGAGCACCAGGAGCGCACCTACTTCCGCGAGTGCGCGATCGCGCAGCGCCTGTCCTGAGTCACGCCGCGCCCCCCCGGGCACCCGTCCGCCGGCCGCAGGCCCGGCGGACGGGTGTATCCTCGGGCCATCCGCCGCGCGGCCCCCAATGAACGACCTGCCCAGCCTGCGCATCGGGGGGCTCACCCCCCTCACGACCATCGACTACCCCGGCGAGCTCGCCGCGGTGGTCTTCTGCCAGGGCTGCGCCTGGCGCTGCACCTACTGCCAGAACGACCACCTCTGGCCGCCCCACGGCGACGCCGAGCTGCCCTGGAGTCACGTCCTGTCGTTCCTCGCGCGCCGGCGCGGCCTGCTCGACGCGGTGGTGTTCAGCGGAGGCGAGCCGACCCTCCAGTCGGCGCTCGCGGCCGCCATGCAGCAGGTCCGCGGGCTCGGCCTCAAGGTCGGGTTGCACACCGCCGGACCCTACCCCCACCGTCTCGCGCGCGTCCTGCCGCACGTCGACTGGGTCGGGCTCGACGTCAAGGCGCTGCCGGCGGACTACGACGCCCTGACGACCCGCCGGGGCAGCGGCGTCGCGGCCTGGCGGAGCCTCGAGCTGCTGCTCGCGCACGGCATCCCGCACGAGGTCCGGGTGACCGTCGACGCGGCGCAGTTTCCGGCCGACAGGCTCGACGCCCTGCTCGACCGGCTGCGCGACGCGGGGACACCCGAGGTCGTGCTGCAGCCCTGCCGCGACCGCCAGGGCCACGCCTGCGTCGACGCGGCCCTGCTCGAAGGCGCGACCCGGGCACACCACCACGCTTTCCGGGGGATCTCGGTCCGCGGCTGAGGCCGTTGATAGCGGTCAATTGGGCGAGCCGGCGTCGGACCCCATACTCGCCGACTCACCCCCGGGCAAACCCCAGCACGCCGTGCACCTGCCGCTACACGTCCGCACCCTCGGCCGCGAACTGCGCGAGCGCCTCGGCACGCGCGTGCACAAGGTCGCGCTCGACGCGGGCTTCACCTGCCCGAACCGCGACGGCAGCCTTGGCATCGGCGGCTGCACCTTCTGCAACAACACCTCGTTCAGCCCGAACGGGCGGCAGCCGAGTCCCCTCGGCGAGCAGCTCGCCCGTGGGCGCGACGTGATCCGGCGCCGCACCGGCGCGACGCGCTACCTCGCCTACTTCCAGGCCTACACCAATACCTACGCCGACGCGGACACGCTGCGTGCGCTCTACGACGCGGCGCTGGCGGAGCCCGACGTCGTCGGCCTGTCGGTGGGGACCCGGCCCGACTGCGTGCCGCCGGCCGTCCTCGACCTGCTCGCGCGCTACCGGGACGCGGGCCACGAGGTCTGGCTCGAGCTCGGCCTGCAGTCCGCGCACGACGCGACGCTCGCGCGGGTGAACCGCGGCCACGGCTTCGCCGCCTACCGTGCCGCCGCCGGCGCCGCGCGCCGCCGGGGGTTGCGCGTCTGCACGCACCTCATGGTCGGGCTGCCGGGCGAGGGACCGGACGCCGCGCTCGAGTCGCTCGCGCGCGTGCTCGACGTCGGCACGGACGGGCTCAAGCTCCACCCGCTGCACGTGGTGAAGGGAACCGCGCTCGCGAACGACTGGCGGCGCGGCGAGTACGCCCCCCTCGCCTTCACCGACTACGTGGCGACGGCGGTCGAGATGGTCGAGCGCACGCCACCGGAGCTCGTCTACCACCGCCTCACGGGCACCGCGTCGCCCGACATCCTCCTCGCGCCCGCCTGGTGCGCGGGCAAGTGGCGCGTGCTCAACGCCATCGCCCAGCGCCTCGCCGAGCGCGGCAGCTGCCAGGGCGCGGCGCTGGGGCAACGGCTCGAGCCGTTGATGCGCGTCGCCGTGGGGACGCCAGGAGCCGCGCCGTCGTCTCGCGCGGGCATGGGTCCTTGCACAGTGTCCCAGGCGGCCGACCCGCAACCCCTGCGAGGACCGTGCGCGGCAGGGATGCCGCGCTCGAGCCTACAGGGACGTATTCACGGCGTGTCCGAGCGGGGGCTGCGGGCCGGCCGCTGACCGCCCTCAAGGCCGCGGTCGAGGCCGGCGCCAACGCCATCTACCTCGGCTTCCGCGACGCCACCAACGCACGGGCCTTTCCCGGCCTCAACTTCACCGACGCCCAGATCGACGAGGGCCTCAGGCTGGCGCGGGCGCGCGGCGTGAAGGTCTACGTCGCGCTCAACACCTACCCGCAGCCCCACAATTTCCCGCAGTGGGAGGCGGCGGTGGACCGCGCCGCGGCGCTCGGGGTCGACGCGATCATCGTCGCGGACCTCGGCGTGCTCGACTACGCGGCCGAACGCCACCCCGACCTGGCGCGGCACCTCTCGGTGCAGGGCTCCGCCACGACCTACGAGGCGCTCGCCTTCCTGCACGCGCGCTTCGGCATCCGCCGCGCCGTGCTCCCGCGCGTCCTCTCGCTCGCCCAGGTACGGCAGGTGGCCGAGCACAGCCCGGTGCCGATCGAGGTGTTCGGGTTCGGCAGCCTGTGCGTGATGGTCGAGGGACGGTGCCTGCTGTCGTCCTATGCGACCGGCAAGTCGCCCAACACCTGCGGGGCCTGCTCACCGGCCG
>JALORY010000027.1 GCA_025458675.1 Gammaproteobacteria bacterium
CGAGAGCGCCGCCCTGGCCGAGGTCAAGGGGCTGATCGAGGCCGTCGCGCCGATCGACATGACGGTGCTGATCCAGGGCGAGAGCGGCGCCGGCAAGGAGCTGGTCGCCCGCGCGATCCACCAGTCCGGGCCGCGGTCGCAGCGCAATTTCGTGGCGGTGGACTGCTGCACCCTGCAGGAGAAGCTGTTCGAGTCCGAGCTGTTCGGCCACGAGAAGGGTGCATTCACGGGGGCCGACCGGCAGAAGAAGGGCCTCATCGAGGGCGCGGAGGGAGGAACCCTGTTCCTGGACGAGATCGGCGAGATCGAGCCGGCGATCCAGGCGAAGCTCCTGCGCGTGCTGGAGACGGGCAAGTTCCGGCGGCTCGGCGGCACCCGCGACCTGGACGCGCACGTCCGGGTGGTGGCGGCGACGAACCGCGACCTCGCCGACCTCGCCCGCACGGGCGGCTTCCGGGCGGACCTCTACTACCGCCTGAGCGCCTTCACGATCACCACCCCGCCCCTGCGGGATCGTCGGGAGGACATTCCGCACCTGGTCGAGCACTTCATCCACAACCACAACTTCTCGCGGCGGATCGCCAAGAGCGTGGCGCCCGAGGCCCTCCGCAAACTCGTCGCCTACGACTGGCCGGGAAACGTGCGCGAGCTCAAGAACGTCATCGAGCGGGCCATCATCCTGTCCCGGGACAAGCCGGTGATCGGCCCGGAGCACCTGGGGATCGGCCCGCCGCGGGGGGTGCCGGAGGCCGCCCCGGCGGTGGCCTTCGACCAGGACCTTTCGCTGGACGACCTCCAGGGCCGCTACCTCGCCCACCAGCTGCAGAAGCACGGCGGGCGCCGCAGCAAGGTGGCCGAGGTGACCGGGATCAGCGAACGCAACCTGTACCGGCTGATAAAACGCTATGGCCTCACCGAGATCGGCTGAGGACGGACGGCGGCGCCCCGCCGGCAGCGCGCGAGGACGACATGGATCTCACCACCCAGTGGCTCGGCCTGACCCTCAGGAACCCGCTCGTTCCGTCGGCTTCCCCGCTCAGCCGTAGCCTCGACGCCTGCCGGCGGCTCGAGGACGCCGGCGCAGGCGCGATCGTGATGTACTCGCTCTTCGAGGAAGCGGTGCGGGTCGAAGAGGAGGCGATGGTGCGCTTCCTCCACCACCAGGACACCGGGTTCGGCGAGGCGGACAGCTTCCTGCCGGACCACATGGACTTCCCCGGCGAGCTCGACCGCTACCTCGAGCAGATCGCCACGCTGAAGGCGAGCCTCGGCATCCCGATCGTCGCGAGCCTGAACGGCGTCACGCCCGGCGGCTGGCTGCAGCACGCCCGGGAGATCCGTGACGCCGGCGCCGATGCCCTCGAGCTCAACGTCTACTACGTCGCCGCCGATCTGGCACAGCCGGGGACGGCAGTGGAGGCCCGCTACCTCGAGGTGCTGCACTCGCTCAGGAGCGCGATCGACCTGCCCATCAACCTGAAGCTCTCGCCGCAGTTCAGCTCGGTCGCCCACCTGGTGCGCACCCTGGAGCAGCACGGCGCCGCCGGAGTGGCGCTGTTCAACCGCTTCTACCAGCCGGACATCGACGTCCACAGCCTGCGGCTGATGCCGGCGCTCCACCCGTCCACGTCGGCCGACGCGCTCCTCGCCATGCGCTGGATCGCGATCCTGCACGGCCGGGTCGCGCTTTCGCTGGGGGCCACCGGCGGGATTCACACCGCCGAGGACGCCGTGAAGCTGCTCCTCGCGGGGGCCGACGTCGTGCACCTGTGCACGGCGCTGCTCAAGCGCGGACCCGAGCACCTCGCCACGGTCCTCGCCGGCGTCGAGGCGTGGATGGAAGAGCAAGGGCTGGAGTCGATCGACGAGGTCCGCGGCAGGCTGTCGCAGGCGGCGGTCGCCAACCCGGCCGAGTTCGAGCGCGCCCAGTACGTGCAGGTGATCGACAGCTTCCGCTCCGGCGCCGGCGTCAGGGTCTGAGGGACCCTCGAAGTCGGCCGGCGCGGAAGCTTTTGCAGGCACTTTCTGGTAGCTTCTGGCGCCGTGCCGAAGTGACGCGGCGCGCCTCCTCTGTGCCACCCGAATGAACAAAGCCAGCATAGCCATCGCCACGGCGATCGCCCTTCTCACGATCGCGCTCTGGGGCCTGCTCAACCGCCCGGGGTACGAGCCCCCCTGGCCGAGCAAGATTCAGGGATTCTCGTTTTCCCCATTGCGCGCGCAGCACGACCCGGCGGAAGACCGCCTGCCGACGGTCGAGGAGATCGACGCCGACCTCGCCCTGCTCCAGGGCGAGACCTACGCGGTGCGCAGCTACACCGTCAAGATGACGCTCGGCGAGATTCCCCGGCTCGCCGCGGGCCACGGCCTCAACGTGGTGGTCGGCGCGTGGCTCGACAAGAACAAGGAGGCCAACGAGAAGGAGCTCGAGAAGTTCATCCAGGTCGCGAAGAACAACCCGGGCAACATCATCCGTCTCATGGTGGGCAACGAGGCGATCCTGCGCGCCGACCTGACGGTTCCGGAGATGATCGAGTACCTGGACCGCGTGCGCGCCGCCGACCTGAAGATCCCGATCAGCACGGCCGAGCCCTGGCACGTCTGGATCGACCACCCGGAACTGGTGGATCACGTCGACTTCATTGCCGTGCACCTGCTGCCCTATTGGGAAGGGATCCCGCTCGACAAGGCCGTGGACTACGTCACCGAGCGGTACGAGCAGATCCGGAAGGCCTACCCGCACAAGCCCATCATCATCGGCGAGGTCGGCTGGCCCAGCAACGGCCGGGCCCGCAAGGGCGCGGAGGCGTCGCCGGCCAACCAGGCGACCTTCCTGCGGCGCTTCCTCGCGCATGCGGAGAAGGAGAAGTACTCGTACTACATCATGGAGGCCTTCGACCAGCCGTGGAAGCGGGACTCCGAAGGGGCGATCGGCTCCTACTGGGGTGTGTACGACGTGAACCGCAACCCCAAGTTCCACTTCACGGAGCCCATCGTCAGCGTCCCCGAATGGCGGCAGCTGGCCATCATCTCCATCGGTGTCGCCGTTCTGATCCTCGTCCTGCTGTTCCGCGACAGCACCGGCCTCAAGTCCTGGGGCCGCGGCTTCCTCGCGCTCGTCGCCTACTCGACGGCCACCGTCGCCGTCTGGCTCATCTACGACTTCACCCGCCTGTACATGACCGTGGGCGGCCTGGTCGTCGGCGTGCTGCTGCTGGTCGCGATGACCGGCGTCGTGGTCGTGCTGCTCGCCGAGGCCCACGAATGGGCGGAGGCGCTGTGGCTGCGCGATTGGCGGCGCGCGCCGAAGGTGCGGCCCGTTCCCGAAGACCAGTTGCCGATGGTCTCCATCCACGTCCCGGCCTACAACGAGCCGCCGGACATGCTGAAGGACACTCTCGACGCGCTCGCGGCGCTCGACTACCCGCGCTTCGAGGTCATCGTCATCGACAACAACACGAAGGACCCGGCGGTCTGGCAGCCGGTCGAGGCCCACTGCCAGACGCTGGGCGAGCGTTTCCGCTTCTTTCACGTCGACCCGCTGTCCGGGTTCAAGGCCGGTGCGCTCAACTACGTGCTGCGCGAGACGCATCCCGAGGCCGAGGTGGTGGTCGTCATCGACAGCGACTACATCGTCGATCCACGCTGGCTGCGCGACCTGATCCCGCTCTATCAGGACCCGAACATCGCGATCGTCCAGGCGCCGCAGGACTACCGCGACGGCGAGGAGAACGCGTTCAAGGCGATGTGCCTCGCCGAGTACCGCGGGTTCTTCCACATCGGCATGATCACTCGCAACGAACGCAACGCGATCATCCAGCACGGCACCATGACGATGGTGCGCCGCAGCGTGATGGACGAGCTGGGGGGCTGGGCCGAGTGGTGCATCACCGAGGACTCCGAGCTGGGTCTGCGCGTCTTCGAGAAGGGCCTCGCGGCAACCTACATCCCGAAGAGCTACGGCCGGGGACTGATGCCCGACACCTTCGTCGACTTCAAGAAGCAGCGCTTCCGCTGGGCCTACGGCGCGGTGATGATCATGCGCGCCCACCTCGGCGAGCTGCTCGGCTACCGGCCGAGCGCGCTGACCACGGGGCAGCGCTACCACTTCGTCGCCGGCTGGCTGCCGTGGTTCGCCGACGGCTTCAACCTGCTGTTCAACATCGCCGCGATCGGCTGGTCGGTGGCGATGGTCGTGGCGCCGAAGCACATCGAGCCGCCGATGGTGATGTTCGCCGTGCTGCCGCTGGTGCTCTTCGTCTTCAAGGTCCTGAAGATGTTCTTCCTCTACCGCCGACGCGTGGAGGCCACGCTGCGGCAGAGCATCGGCGCCGCGGTCGCCGGGCTCGCCCTGTCGCACACGATTGCCCTGGCCATGCTCACCGGGTTCGTGACGAAGAAAATCGGCTTCTTCAGGACCCCCAAGATGGCGAACGCGAACACCGTCATGAAGGCGTTCATGGACGCGCGCGAGGAAACGTTCATGCTGGTCGCGCTGCTCGCGTGCGCGTGGGCGGTACTCGAGGTCCAGGGGCGCGACATGCTGGACGTCCGGGTGTGGTCCGCCGTCCTGGCGGTCCAGTCCATTCCCTACGCAGCCGCGCTGATCATGTCCCTGATCAGTGCGTTCCCCAAGCTGCCTGCCACGCTCATCGGGCCCATGGGCGCCATGAGCTACTCGGAGCCGGCGCAGCCCCCGAAGACGTGAACCGTTCCTCGGGCGAACCCGCCCGAGCCGCGAGCGTCGCGACGGCGTCCTGCCACGGTGGCATGCCAATCTGGCATGGGCGCGCCGCCGCGCCCGGCCCGCGGGATGCGGGCGCTGCGAAATCCCCCGGAAAGGACGGTGCATCGTCGGGCGCTCGCCAGCTGGCCCGAATCCTGCGTATCCCGAGGCGAGCCTGGCACCCTCGAGGCGTGCCGACCAGCGCCGGCGGACGAGTCCCCCGGCGCGGGGAGATCCGGGCTCCGAGGCCACAAGACCGCGACGCGCGCCGCTAAGGCGCACGGTCGGATTTGCGCCGTGGCTCCAGGGCGCAGCACCGGCTCACGCGGCGGCACATGGAGGCAGGAGGGGCCTTGGCCTGCCGGCGGCTCGGGCAGGCCGGGCAGATCGACGTCAATAATCAAACCCTAGGAGAGAAACTCGATGGCTATGAAGACCAAGCTTGCGCTCGCGACCCTGACCGTGGCCATGGCGGCTGCGCCCGTGGCCTTCGCTCAGGGCATGAGCGGCATGTCCGGCATGGGCGGCATGGGTGGCATGTCGGGGATGTCCGGCATGGGTGGCATGGGCGGCATGTCGGGGATGTCCGGCATGGGTGGCATGGGCGGCATGTCCGGGATGAAGTAAGCCCGAAAGCCCGACACCGGAACGACGAGGGCGGTCCTCTCGCGAGGACCGCCCTTCTGTTTTCAGCTGCCGGCGGGCTGCCGCTCAGTCGACCAGTTCGCCCTGCGCGATGCGCTCGAACGCGAGTTGGCCGCTCTCGACACCGACCTGGATGGTGTCCCCCGGCCGGAAGCGGCCCGCCAGGATCTCCTGCGCGAGCGGGTTCTCGAGCTGCGCCCGGATCGCCCGCCTGAGGGGACGGGCGCCGTAGACTGGGTCGAACCCCGCCTCGCCCAGCAGGTCGAGGGCCGGCGCGCTGACCTCGAGGCCGATGTCGCGATCGCCGAGGCGGCGTCTCAGATAGCCGATCTGGATGTCGGCGATGCGGCGGATCTGGTCCCGCCCGAGGGGATGGAAGACCACGATCTCGTCGAGCCGGTTGATGAACTCCGGCCGGAAGTGTCGCCCCACCACGTCGAGCACTGCCGCCTTCATGTCGTCGTAGTGCTCCTCGCCCGCCATCTCCTGGATCAGCTGCGAGCCGAGGTTGGACGTCATGACGATCACCGTGTTGCGGAAGTCGACCGTGCGACCCTGGCCGTCCGTCAGGCGACCGTCGTCGAGCACCTGCAGCAGCACGTTGAAGACGTCCGGATGCGCCTTCTCCACTTCGTCCATGAGGATCACGCTGTACGGCCGCCGGCGCACGGCTTCGGTCAGATACCCGCCCTCCTCGTAACCCACGTAGCCCGGCGGCGCGCCGATCATGCGCGCAACCGAGTGTTTCTCCATGAACTCGGACATGTCGAGGCGGATCATCGCCTCCTCGGTGTCGAACAGGAACTCGGCGAGCGCCTTGCACAGCTCGGTCTTGCCGACGCCCGTCGGGCCGAGGAATAGGAAGGAGCCGCTCGGCCGGTTGGGGTCGGCGAGCCCCGCGCGGGCTCGGCGGATCGCGTTCGCCACCGCCGTGACGGCTTCCTTCTGCCCGACCACGCGCTTTGCGATGACGTCCTCCATCTGCAGGAGCTTCTCCCGCTCGCCCTCGAGCATCTTCGAGACCGGGATGCCGGTCCATTTCGAGACGACGTGCGCGATCTCCTCGTCGGTGACCTTGTTGCGCAGCAGCTTCATGTCCTTGAGCTCGGCCTGCTGGGCGAGGGCGAGTTGCCGCTGCAGCTCGGGAATCCGGCCGTACTGCAGCTCGGACATGCGCGCGAGATCGCCGGCCCGGCGCGCCGCCTCGAGCTCGACGCCCGCCCGGTCCAACGACTCCTTGATGTGGGTCGAGCCCTGCAGGGCCGCCTTCTCCGACTTCCAGACCTCCTCAAGCTCGGAGAAATCGCGCTGCACCTTGTTGATCTCCGCCTCGAGATCACCGAGCCGCTTGCGCGACGCCTCGTCCTTCTCCTTCTTGAGGGCCTCGCGCTCGATCTTGAGCTGGATGAGACGCCGGTCGAGCTTGTCCATCTCCTCGGGCATGGAGTCGATCTCCATGCGGATCTGGGACGCTGCCTCGTCGACGAGGTCGATGGCCTTGTCGGGCAGCTGCCGGTCGGTGATGTAACGGTGCGAGAGCGTCGCCGCCGCCACGATCGCCGGATCGGTGATCTCCACACCGTGGTGGACCTCGTAGCGGCCCTTCAAGCCGCGCAGGATCGCGATCGTGTCCTCGACGGACGGCTCCTCCACCAGCACCTTCTGGAAGCGCCGCTCGAGCGCCGCGTCCTTCTCGATGTACTTGCGGTACTCGTCGAGCGTCGTGGCGCCGATGCAGTGCAGCTCGCCGCGGGCAAGCGCGGGCTTGAGCATGTTGCCCGCGTCGATCGCGCCTTCCGCCTTGCCGGCACCGACCATCGTGTGGATCTCGTCGATGAACAGGACGACCCGCCCCTCCTGCTTGGCGACGTCGTTCAGCACGGCCTTGAGGCGCTCCTCGAACTCGCCGCGGAACTTGGCCCCCGCGATCAGGGCTGCCATGTCGAGCACCAGCAGCCGCTTGCCCTTCAGGCCCTCCGGCACCTCGCCGTTGACCACGCGCTGGGCGAGCCCCTCGACGATGGCGGTCTTGCCCACGCCCGGCTCGCCGATCAGCACCGGGTTGTTCTTGGTGCGCCGCTGCAGGATCTGCACGACCCGCCGGATCTCGTCGTCCCGGCCGATGACGGGATCGAGCTTGCCCTGCTCGGCCCGCTCGGTCAGGTCGACGGTGTACTTCTCGAGCGCCTGGCGCTGCTCCTCGGCATTCGGGTCGTCCACCTTCTGCCCGCCCCGGATGCGGTCGATCGCCTGCTCGAGGCTGCCCTTTGCCGCGCCCGCCTTCCGGAGAAGGTCGCCCAGCGGACCCCGGTCGTCCAGGGCGGCCAGCACGAAGAGCTCCGATGAGATGTATGCGTCCTTGCGCTGCTGCGCGAGCTTGTCCGCCTGGTTCAGCAGGCGGGCGAGATCGGTGGAGACGTGGACGTCCCCGCCCGCGCCCTCGACGCGGGGCAGCCGATCGAGGGCCTGGCCGAGAGCCGACCGGAGCTTGTTGACGTCGACGTCCGCCTGGCTCAAGAGATGCCGCACCGTGCCGCCCTCCTGGTCCAGCAAGGCGCTCATCAGATGCAGGGGTTCGATAAACTGGTGGTCGCGACCCACCGCCAGGCTTTGGGCGTCGGCCAGGGCCATCTGGAATTTGCTGGTGAACCGGTCGGGGCGCATGGCGCAATTACTCCGGCGATCGTGAGGTTATGTCTGAGTTGGGGCAGGACGCTCCGGAATTCAAGCCTTCCCAGGCACTGGCGGCGGGGAGTGAAAGCCCGCGTCCGACTCCTACCGCAACCGGGACCCCTCGACCTTGAGCCTCCCCTCCCCTGACCGCCCCTTCCTGCCCTCCTGGCTGCGTTGGCACGAGTGGCTCGACGCCGCCGGCCGCGCACTGAACAGCCCGCGCTGGGAACCCGGCTACGTGCTGCTGCTGCTCGGCTTCGTGCTCGTCTATCAGATCGCCAGCCCGATCGTGGTCGGCGACACGGACATGTGGTACCACCTGAACGGCGGGCGGTACTTCTGGGAGCACGGCAGCGTGCCGAGCTCCCCGTTCTTCAGCTTCAACGACCCGGACCGCGCCTGGGTCAACTACTACTGGGGCTTCCAGGCGCTCGTCTACAAGGTCCACGCGCTCGCGGGCTACCAGGGTCTCGTCGTCCTGCGCGCCGTCCTCGTGTTCGCGATCCTGGCGCTCGCCTGGGGAGTGATCGCAGGCTTCCGTCAGAAGGAGACGACGGGTGTCGCGCTGCTCGCCCTGTTCGCGCTCTACGTCATTCTGGTCGATGGCCGCGGGTACCAGCTGCGGCCGCACCTCTTCTCCTACGCGTTCATCCTGTTCTTCGTCTACGTGCTCGAGCATCGGCCCCGGTGGGTGTTCCTGCTGCCACCGGCGACGATCGCCTGGGTGAACCTGCACGGCGTGGAGTGGGTGGTCGGCGCCCTGATCGGCGGTGCCTACCTCGCCGAGTTCCTGCTGGACAGGCGGCTCGGGCGCGACCGCGGCCGCGGGTGGGGTTACGCGGCGGGAATCGTCGCCTGCCTGCCCGCGCTGTTCGTCAACCCGCACGGCGTCGCGGTGCTCTGGAGCTCCTTCGCCCACCCCGCGGACATCACGCAGTACGTGAACGAGATGCTGCCGTTGTCGTGGGAGGCCCTGTTCACCGTCGCGACCCAGAGCGGCCAGCTCGGGGCGCAGAGCGCCTTCGCCCTGCTCTTCGTGTTCACGATCTACGCGGTGGTGGCGACCACGCTGGGACGCCGGATGCGACTTGCGCATCTGGTGCTGCTCGGCGGCGGGCTCTTGCTGCTCGGTCGCGGTGCGCGGTTCATCTGGGAGTGGGCGCTGCTCGCCCTCCCTCTGCTGAGCGCGCAGGCCGCGACGATCCACGCGCACCCCCACGCCGGGCACGGCATCCCGCCGAGCCGGGCGACCGGGCTCGTCGTCCTGCTCCTGCCCTTCGCCACCCTCGTCGCCAAGTTCGATTTCAGCCAGCCCTACCCCTTCAACCCGGAGGGCCTGCCACGCGGGATCGCCACCTTCCTCAAGGACGCACGCGGCGAGGGCAACCTCTTCATGAACCCTTCCTACGCCGGCTACGTGCAGTGGGAGCTCGGACCGCGGGTGCGCGTGTTCGCGGACATGGAGCTGCCGCCGTTCGGCGACTGGGACATGTTCCGCGCCTTCAGCGCGCACCGCAGCGCGGAGGCGTTCAAACGCCTGAAGGCCGAGTATCCCATCGACTTCGTGAGCGTCGAGCTCAAGCACCAGGCGCTCGCGGGGTTCCTCAAGGAGTCGGGCGAGTTCGCGCCGGTGTTCTTCGACGACGCAGGCGTCCTCTACGCGCACCGCCAGCGCCAGCAGGCGATCGTCGACGCGCACGAGCTCTCATCCGTGAACCCGTTCAACCTGCGCGACGACAAGGTGCCTTTCGAGCAGCGGGCGCCGGAGATCGAGAAGGTTCTCGCGCTCGATCCCCGAGGCGGCCGCGCGGTGCACGGGCTCACGCGCGGCCTGGTCGACGCGAAGCGCTACGCGGAGGCCGAGAAATGGGCCGATCTGTTCCTCGAGCGCCAGCCCCGCGATCCGAACAGCTACCTCCTGAAAGGTGTCATCCTCGAGAACACCGAGCGGTGCCCGGAGGCGCTCGCGTACTTCCGGCGGGCCTTCCCGCTCTCGGCGCGCGACTTCCACCCGTCGCTGCACCAGCACCTCGGCTCGTGTCTCTACGTGATACAGGATTTCGCGACGGCGTACGAGCACTTCGAGAAGGGGGTCAACATCTACACGCGCAACGAGCCGGGCGAGACCCTCTACCAGTACGCTTTCTCGGCCGTGGTCGTCGGTGACGCCCGCAAGGCCAGAATCCTGCTGAAGGCGCTGCTCTACCAGACGCCGGAGAGCGAAACCCGCCTGATCGAGCGGGCCCGCGGGCTGCTGGCGCAGCTCGACTCCGACCCGTCGCTCAGCGCCGGGCTCTTCGAGGGGATCACCCGATGACGGGCGAGGAGCGCGACGCGGCCCCACTGGCGATCGCCGTACTGATCCCCTGCCACAACGAGGCGGGCGCGATCGGGGGGGTAGTCGGCGGCTTCCGCACCGCGTTGCCCGGGGCGACCGTCTACGTCTACGACAACAACTCGAGCGACGACACCCCTGGCGTCGCAGCCAGGGCCGGGGCGGTCGTGCGTCGCGAGCGGCAGCAAGGCAAGGGCCACGTCGTCCGGCGCATGTTCGCGGACGTCGAGGCCGACGTCTACGTCCTGGTCGACGGCGACGGGACCTACGACGCCAGCGCGGCGCCGCGGCTCGTCGAACTGCTGCTCGACGAACGCCTCGACATGGTCAATGCGCGCCGCGTGGACGGCGGCGAGTCGACCTACCGACGCGGCCACCGCTTCGGCAACCGTCTGCTGACCGGGATCGTCGCGCGCCTGTTCGGCCGGCGCTTCGACGACATGCTCTCCGGCTACCGCGTGTTCTCGCGCCGCTTCGTGAAGTCCTTTCCCGCGCTGTCCACCGGCTTCGAGACGGAAACCGAGCTCACGATTCACGCCCTCTCGCTCGCGATGCCCGTCGGCGAGTTCCCCACGCGCTACGTCGAGCGGGCGGCGGGCACGGCGAGCAAGCTGCGCACCGTGCGCGACGGCGTGCGGATCCTCGGAACCATCCTGCAGCTGACGAAGGAGGAACGCCCGCTGCTCTTCTTCTCCGTCGGCTTTGCAGGGCTCGCGGCCCTCTCCGTGACGCTCGCCTTGCCGGTCGTGATCGAGTGGCTGCGCACCGGGCTCGTGCCCCGCTTTCCGACCGCCATCCTGTCGGCGAGCATCATGCTGCTCGCCTTCCTCAGCCTCGCTAGCGGCATCATCCTGGGCTCCGTGACCCGCGCGCGGCGCGAGATTCGCCGCCTTCAATACCTTTCGGTCCCGTGGCTGGGCGATCGGCGACAGACGTGACGCGCACGCGGGCGAGCGAAGAGCTCCCGCGGTTCCTGGCGATCGGGACCATCGGTTTCGTGGTCGACGGAGGCCTGCTGATGGCACTGACTGGTGCGGCCGGCCTGCCGGTGATCGGCGCGCGACTTGCGTCCTTCGCCGTCGCGGTGACGGTCACGTGGCTCCTCAACCGCGTCTACACCTTCCGCCACTGCGCGAGCCGACGCCGCCTCGCCGAGTGGCGCCGCTACGTCGCAGTGAACAGCGTCGGTGCCGCGATCAACCTCGGCATCTTCAGCGCCCTGGTCCTGCGGTTCCCGTGGTTCGAGGCGACCCCGCTGGCAGCGTTCGCCGTCGCCTCGGCCGTCGCCTTGGCGTTCAACTTTCTCGGCTCGCGTATGTTCGCCTTCCGTCTCGACGGCGCGCCGGCACCCGGTCAGGATGCCGCGCCGCCGCCCTTCCGGTAGACCTTGCGGGCGAACAGGTCGGTGCGCCGGCTCACGACGCGGTCGATGAACAGCAGGCCGTCGAGGTGGTCGATTTCATGCTGCACCGCGCGGGCCTCGAAACCCTCCATGGCGAGCTCGAGCGGGTTGCCGTTCGGGTCCTGTGCCTTGAGCGCGATGCGCGTGGCGCGGATCACGTTGCCGGTGTAGTCGGGCACCGACAGACAGCCTTCGCGGCCCATCTCGTAGCCGTCCCACGCGGTGATCTCCGGGTTCACCAGCACCAGGTGGCCGTGGTTCGGCACGGGCTTGCGCGTGCTCGAGCAGTCGACGATCACGATGCGCTGGAAGCGGCCGACCTGCGGCGCCGCGATGCCGACGGCGGCGGGTCCGGCCCGACGGGTCTCTTCCAGATCGGCGACGAACGCCCGCAGTGCGTCGTCGAAGACGGTCACGGGCTGCGACTCCTGCTTGAGCCGCTCGTCGGGGATCGCGAGGATCTGGAGGATCGCCATCGCTCGCGTCAGCCGTACAGCGTGTCAATCGGCGAGACCTGCACGTCGACGCCCTGGCTCGCCAGCATCGCGACGGCGGCCTGCAGCTGCTCGAGCGGCGCGTCGCTGTAGCCTTCGATGTGCATGATGTAGACCGGCTGCCGCTCGGTGCCGGCCACGTCGGACGCGAGGTCGAGGATGTTGAAGCCGGCCGTCGCGAGGGCGCCGGTCACCTGGGCGACGATGCCGGCCCGGTCGGCGCCGCTCACCCGCACGCGCACGTTCGGCACGACGTGGCGGTGCAGTCCGCCGGCGATCGGATCGACGTGGCTCCGCAGGCCGAGGCGCTCGGCCACCGGCCGGATCGCCTCCGACACCGCGCCCGGCGAGGCGGCCCCCGACACCATCATCATGATCGCGAAGGTGCCGCCGAGCCGCATCATCGCGGTCTCGCCGAGGCTCAGGTTGCGGTCGTACAGCGCCTGCGCGACGCCGGCAACGATGCCGGCACGGTCCTCGCCGACGAGGGTGAGCATGTACCAGTCGGTCACGGCAGGTTCCTCCGTCGGTGCGCCGTCACGGACGGCCCTGCGGTCAGCCGTCCAGCCAGATCAGGGCCGCCATTCTGCCGGTGACGCCGTCGCGACGGTAGGAGTAGAAGCGCCGCGCGTCGGCGTGGGTGCACTCGCCGCCGCCACCGACCCAGCCGACGCCGGCGCGGGCGAGACGCCGCCGCGCGAGTCCCGCGAGGTCGGCCAGCCACCGTCCCGCAGGGCTCGGCGCGAAGCAGACCGCGGCCCCGTCGTCATCGCGAAGGAAGGCAGCGCGCACCTCGTCGCCGACCTCGAAGGCGGCAGGGCCGATCGCAGGTCCGAGCCAGGCCAGCAGCTCCGTGGCGGCGACCGGAGACTGCGCCACGGTGTTCTCGAGGACCCCGCCGACGAGCCCGCGCCAGCCGGCGTGCGCCGCCGCCACCCAGCGGCCCGCGACGTCGCAGAACAGCACCGGCAGGCAGTCGGCGGTCAGGACCGCGCAGACGCGGCCAGGCGCGCTTGCGATCGACGCGTCGGCGGTGCAGGGGCCAGGACCGACGCCGGCAGCCACCACCTCGCAACCGTGGACCTGCTCGAGCCAGCTGGGCTCGCCCGGCAGCCGAAGCGCCTCGCGGAGACGACGCCGGTTCTCCGCAACATTCACCGGATCATCGCCGACGTGGCCCGCCAGGTTGAAGCTCGCCCACGGGCCAGCGCTCACGCCGCCCTCGCGCGTCGTGAACGCAGCCCGAACCTGCGGCGCGGCCGGCCAGTCGGGGATCAGCAGCGGGATCACGGGTCGGCGGCCTGCCGATCGGCGCGCAGGGCGTCGAGCAGCGCCCGCATGTCGTGAGGCACGGGCGACTCCCACTCCATCCACTGTCCCGTCTCCGGATGCGCGAGGGCGAGCCGGTGCGCGTGCAGTGCCTGACGCCGGAACGCACGCAGCGCCTCCACGAGCTCCGGTGTGGCCCCCGGCGGGAGGCGAAGGCGGCCCGCATAGACCGGGTCGCCGACGATGGGATAGCCGACGTGGGCGAGGTGAACGCGGATCTGGTGGGTCCTGCCGGTCTCGAGATTGACCTGCAGGGCGGCGTGGTGGCGGAAGCGCTCGAGGACGCGGTAGTGCGTTACGGCCGACTTGCCCGAGTGCGTCACCGCCATCCGCGTGCGCAGCGTCGGGTGGCGGCCGATCGGCGCCTCGACCGTGCCGCCCGCCGTCGGCACGCCGGTGACGACGGCGCGGTACTCCCGCTTGACCTGCCGCGCCGCGAGGGCGGCAACGAGGTGCTTGTGCGCCGCCGGCGTGCGCGCCACGACGAGCAGTCCGCTGGTGTCCTTGTCGAGCCGGTGCACGATCCCGGCGCGAGGAAGCTGCGCAAGCGCCGGATCCGCGTGCAGCAGGGCGTTCTGCAGCGTCCCCTCCCAGTTGCCGGCCGCGGGGTGCACCACGAGGCCCACCGGCTTGTCGACCACGAGCAGCGCCTCGTCCCGGTAGAGGATGTCGAGCGGGATCTCCTGCGCCTTGGCGTCGTCGCGCGGGGCCACGTCCGCCTCCAGCTCGATGCGCTCGCCGCCGCTGACCTTGTCCTTCGCCCGAAGCACACGGCCGTCGACCCGCACCCGGCCCTCACGGATCCACTGCTGCAGGCGGCTGCGCGAGTAGTCGGCGAACAGGTGCGCCAACGCCTGGTCGAGGCGCTGCCCCGCCAGGGACTCTTCGACCCGCGCGGTGCGCGGCTCCGAAGTGCGCATGCCCATCGGCTCACCCACTCCGGGCGGGACTCCCGCCCTTGCTATACTGCCGCACCCTTCACCACCCCGACCGGCGAGCCCAGACGATGACCATCGCGCGCCTCTTCACGCTGCTGACCCTCCTCGCCGCGCTCACGGCCTGCGGCCTGCTGCCGGAGGAGGAGGACAAGACGAAGGGGTGGTCCGCGCAGAAGCTCTATGCGGAGGCCTCGCAGGCGCTCGCCAACGGCAGCTACGCAGACGCAATCAAATACTACGAGAAGCTGGAGGCGCGCTACCCGTTCGGGCGCTATGCCATGCAGGCCCAACTCGACGTAGCCTACGCGTACTACAAGGACGAGGAGCCCGACCAGGCGATCGCCGCGGCCGACCGGTTCATCAAGCTCTATCCCAACAGTCCCGCGACGCCCTATGCGTACTATCTGAAGGGCATCGTGAACTTCAATCAGGGCATCGGCCTGCTCGAACGCTATCTGCCGACCGACCCGTCGCAGCGCGACGCCGGTGCCGCCGTCGAGGCGTACAAGAATTTCGAGGAGCTGGTGCGGAAGTTCCCGGACAGCGAGTACGCGAAAGACGCGCGCCAGCGCATGATCTATCTCCGCAACAACCTCGCGCGCTACGAGGTTCACGTCGCGCGGTACTACTACAACCGCGGCGCCTACGTCGCGGCGGTCAACCGCGCCGCCTACGTCGTGGAGCGGTATCAGCGCAGCCCGGCGGTGCGCGATGCCCTCGAGCTGATGGCGTTGTCCTACGACAGGCTCGAACTGCCCAATCTCGCCGGCGACGCGCGCCGCGTGATCGCCGTGAACGAGCAGCAGGGCAGCTTCGCGCCGGATCCGGCGAAAGTCGACGAGAAGACCTGGAGCCGCAGCCTCTGGGACTACCTCGAGTTCGACCAGAACTGACCGCCTCAGATCGCCGCTTCGTCCTGCTCGCCGGTGCGGATGCGCACGACGCGCTCGACCGAGGAGACGAAGATCTTGCCGTCACCGATCTTGCCGGTGCGCGCCGCGCTGGTGATCGCCTCGAGGCAGTCGTCGACCTGGTCGTCCTTGACGACGATCTCGATGCGGACCTTCGGCAGGAAGTCGACCACGTACTCGGCACCACGGTAGAGCTCCGTGTGACCCTTCTGGCGACCGAAGCCCTTCACCTCGGTGGCGGTCATGCCGGTGATGCCGATGGCCGACAGCGCCTCCCGCACGTCGTCCAGCTTGAAGGGCTTGATGATCGCGTCGATCTTCTTCATCGCATCTGTCCTTTGGGCGGGGTGAGCGGATTGTATCAGCCGTCGTCCGGCCGGAAACCGCTCGTGAGCGGGTACCGACGGTCGCGGCCGAAGGCGCGGCGAGTGATCTTGATGCCGGGCGGCGCCTGCCGGCGTTTGTATTCGTTGCGGTCCACCAGGCGGACCACGCGCCGGACCGTTGCCGCGTCGTAACCCTCGGCGACGATATCGCGAACGCTGAAGTCGTCCTCGACGTAGCGCTCGAGGATGGGGTCGAGCACCTCGTAGGGCGGCAGGCTGTCGGTGTCGCGCTGATCGGGACGCAACTCCGCCGAAGGTTCCCGCTCGATGACGCGCGCGGGAATGACCTCGCCGGTCCGGTTGCGCCAGCGCGCGAGACGGTAGACGAGGGTCTTCGGCAGGTCCTTGATCGGCGCGAAGCCCCCCGCCATGTCGCCGTAGAGCGTCGCGTAGCCGACCGACATCTCGCTCTTGTTGCCGGTCGTGAGCAGGATGCGGCCCGTCTTGTTGCTCACCGCCATGAGCAGGATGCCGCGGCACCGCGCCTGGATGTTCTCCTCGGTGACGTCGGGCGCGAGGCCGCGGAACTCGTCCTCGAGCATGCCCAGAAAGGCGCTGAACGCCGGCTCGATCGGGATCACCCGGTGCTTCACGCCGAGGTGCGCCGCCTGGGCGGCGGCGTCCTCGTTGCTCATGCCGGCCGTGTAGCGCGATGGCATCGACAGCACTTCCACCTGATCGGCGCCGAGCGCGTCCACGGCGATGCACAGCACCAGCGCCGAGTCGATGCCACCCGACAGGCCGAGCACCGCGCCGCGGAAGCCGTTCTTGTGGACGTAGTCCCGCACGCCGAGGACCAGTGCGCGGTAGATCGCTTCATCCTCGCCCAGCGGGGCGGCCTGCGCGCCGGCCACACAGTGGGGGGCGCCGTCCGGCGCGTACTCGAACAGGCCCTGCTCCTCGACGAAAGAGCCCAGCCGATGGGTGAGCCGCCCCTCGGCGTCGACGGCGAAGGAGCCGCCGTCGAACACCAGTTCGTCCTGCCCGCCGACGAGATTCACGTAGACGATCGGCAGGCCGTTGTCACGCGCGCGCCGGCCGACCAGGCCTTCGCGTTCCGGCGCCTTGCCCTTGTGGAAGGGCGACGCGTTGAGGTTGAGCAGCAGGCGGGCCCCCGCCTCGCGCGCCCGCGCCGCCGGCGACGGGTACCAGATGTCCTCGCAGATCGTGAGGCCGACCGGCACGCCGCGGATGTCGACGACGCAGGGCTCGCTCCCCGGCTCGAAGTAGCGCTTCTCGTCGAACACGCTGTAGTTCGGCAGCAGCGCCTTGTGGTACTCGCCGAGCACTTGGCCGTCACGCAACACCCCGGCCGCGTTGTACCGCCTGCCCGCGACGACCCGCGGGTAGCCGACGACGAGGTGGATCCCGGAGACCGCGAGACGCAGGTCGTCGAGCGCGCTGGCAGCCCTGAGGTCGAATTCCGGGCGCAGCAGGAGGTCCTCGGGCGGGTAGCCCGTGAGGGTGAGCTCCGGGAACACGACGACGTCGGCGCGCTGCGTGTCGCGCGCATGCGTCGCGGCAGCGACCACCCGCCGCAGGTTGCCGCCGACGTCGCCGACCAGCAGGTTGACCTGCGCAAGCGAAACGCGAAGGCTCACCTCGAGTCCCTCCGGTGGCAACGCCTCGGGCGCGGAAACGACACCGCCTCGCCTCGGGCCCCGACGCTGCAGTGACTTGGAGCCGGCGACAGGAATTGAACCCGCAACCGCCCGATTACAAATCGGGTGCTCTACCGATTGAGCTACGCCGGCACGTCGAAGGCCAAGCGGCCCGGACGCCCCGCATTCTAGGTACCGCGTCAGGGACCGGCAACGCGGCTGCAGCGACGCCCGACGATCTGCTTCGCCGGCTCGCCACCCGCGGATGGCCGGGCCGGCGGCGGCGCGGTCTGCGGCCGCTCGTAGTCGGCCCACCAGCGCCGCTCCTGCTCCCTGACGGGCAGAAGCTCGGCAGCGACACCCTTGGCGCCGAGCAGTGCAATCTGCTTACGGGCGTTGTCTTCCACGAGGAAGGAACCCAGGGACAGTCGTCCCGCGAGTGTCCCGGTCTTTACACGCCACGCGTCGTGGACGCCCGCGTCGGCGAGGGCCTGCCGGTAGGCCGGGTCGGCATCCCGCGCGGCGGGAGCGACGACCCAGTAGCGGGCAGCGCGGGCGACCACCTCCTCGCGGACACCCGAGCGCAGCAGCGGCGTTGGCATTGTCGCGGCGTAGCGTTCTGCACTCGCGCGGTCACGGAACGGGCCGACCGATTCGCAGACGAAGGCGTCGTCGGGCGCTTCCACCGGGCTTGCCGTGGCCGTCGGTGCCTCGATCCGGGGGACAGGCTCGACCGCAACCGGGGCCGGCGGCATCTCGACCGCGTCGGGCGGGAGGTCGGCCGGCGACGATTCCACCCCGGCCGGTGCCACCGGGTCGGAAGCGTCGGTGCGTTCCAGGGAAGGCCGGACCGGTGCGGCCGGGGGTAGCGTCTCGGCCATTGGCTCGGCCGGCTCCTCGGCAGCAGCCATTACGTCGGAAGTGGCCGGCAGTTCGGCGGTGGCGTGCACCTCCGCGACGACCGGCGCGTCGATGTCTGCCGGTGGCGGCAGCCCTCGCGCCGGCTCCCCGGATGTCGCGGTGGCGCCGGCCGGTCCGATCGCCTGGCCGGCGGCGGCCTCGCGTCGGGCGGCCAGGTCGTCCGCGTCGAGCAGGCGGATGACGCCGACCCCCGGCTCGATCGACAGCGGCTCTGGGACGAGCTCCTGGCGTTTGCCCCACAACCAGAAGACGAGGTTGAAGACGAGCAGGGCGAAGAACAGCTTTTTCACGCGTCGATATCTCTGGCCAGGACGGCGAGGCCCTCGATGACGAGGTCTGGCCGCAACTCGGTGCGTCGGCCCACTGCGGCCGCGACGCGGGCGGCATCCCCCCCGGCCAATACCAGGCGGGGCTCAACGCCGAGCAGGTCGCGCGCCGCATCGAGGGCGCGGGCAATCGCGCCGACGACGGCGTTCAGGCCCCCTGCCGCGATCGCTTCGGCGGTGTGCCGGCCGAACGCCCGCTCCGTGTCCGTGGCCTCGCAGTGCGGAATACGCGTGCGGGCGAGCACGCACTCGCCCATCGAGCGAATTCCGGGCAGGATCATGCCGCCGAGATGCCGCCCCGCGGCGTCGACGACGTCGACGGTCACCGCGGTGCCACAATCCGCCACGCAGGTGGCGCCCGCATGGTCGGCGTGTGCCGCGATCAATGCAAGCCACCGGTCGACCCCGAGTTGCTCGGGCCGCGCGTAGCCGTTCGTGACGCCCCCGGCACGTGCCGCCGCAAGCACGACCGCTGTCTCGCACCCCCAGCGCTCGCGTGCGACCTGCGCGACCGCCTCGGCGGCCGTGGCGCCGGCGACGCTCGCGACGAGGACGCGTGACGGCGCGGCCATCCCGCCCCACAACTCGACGAGCCGTCCCGCGGCCCACTCGTGCCCGTGCACCGCGGCATGGGTCGGTCCAAGCCCGTCGGCGTCGAGGAGCGCCCACTTGAGCCGGGTGTTGCCGATGTCCACCAGCAGCGCGGCCACGACTCTGCCCTCAGACACCGTCGAACGGGCGTAGGCTCACCTCGCCCGCGTGGAATTCCCGTTCGCCGTCGACGGTCGCCACGCGCAGCGCACCGCTCGCCGCCACGCCGAGCTCGACACCGTCCACGGACCGCTCGCCCAGGGCGACGCGGACCGGCCGTCCGGCGAGGCCGTCCAGCGCGCGCCAGCGGGAGAGGAACGGGGCGAGGCCGGCGTCCCGGAAGACCGCGGCCGCTGCGACCAAGTGATCGATCAGCCGAGCGGCGAGCAGGTTTCGGGACGGGAGAGCACCCGCCACGGCGCCGGCGACGTCGACCCACGGCTGATCGATGCGGCGGCCCGTCGTCTCGGGCATGCGCCAGTTGACCCCGACGCCGACCACGGCGTGCGTGGGTCCCTCGGACTCTCCCGCGAGCTCGACGAGGATCCCCGCGAGCTTGCGCCCCCCCCAGAGCACGTCGTTGGGCCACTTGAGCGCAACGCCGCAAACCCCTCCAGCGGTGAGGGCATCGGCGACGGCGACCCCCGCGGCGAGGCTCAGACCGGACAAGCCGGCCGGCGGCACGTCGAAGCGCCACAGAAGTGACAGGTAGACATTCGCCCCGAAGGGCGACGCCCAGGACCGGCCGCGCCGGCCGCGGCCCGCGGTCTGCTGCTCGGCGAGGCAGACGACGCCGCGCGCGCCGTCGTCGAGCCGGCGGCCGAGCAGTTCGGCGTTGGTGGATCTCACCGTGCCGCGCAACTCGAGCGCGGCAAGGCGAGACGCCGTGCCGTCAGCGAGGGTTGCGGCGATTCGGTCGCTGTCCAGGAGCTCGAGGCTCGAGGCCAGCCGGTAGCCGCGTCCCCGCACGGCGTCGACTTGCAGTTCGAGGGCGTGCGCAAGCTCGCGCACCCGCTTCCACACGGCGGCCCGCGAGACTCCGAGCACGCCGGCGAGCTCCTGGCCCGAGCGGAAGCGCCCGTCGGCGAGCAGCCGCAGGAGCACGGCCCTGGCCGCGGCCCGCGAATCGGCGTCCGGCCCGTCAGCCATGCAGCCACTGCGCTCGGCGCGCGAGCCCGGCGGGAGAGAGCGCATCGTCGGGCAGCAACCACAGCTCGCAGGTGTCTTGCGGCGCCGGCGCCGGATCCACCTCGAACACGACGAGCTCGCCGCCGCGAAACGCGTGGACGAGCAGCGGGCGGTCCGCCGGGGCCCGCGCAACGAGCTTCGAAAAGGTGTCGGCAGAGGCGCGCTGCCCACCCACCGCCACCACGACGTCGCCCGCCGCGAGACCGGCCCGCTGCGCCGGCCCGTCGTCGAACACGGTGAGCAGCGTCACGCCGTCACTGCCCGCCTTCGTCCGCACGGCGAGTGTCCGCCGCGCGGGCGGCGCGTCGACGGGCGCCGCGGTGAGCGAGCCGCCCTCGTCCCGTTCGTCCCTTGCCGCGCGCAGCCGCACGCCGAGGCCGAACGCGGCGCACCAGTCCCCGATCGGCAACTCGTCGGTGCCGTAGACGTAGCGGTCGAAGAACGACCGAAGCTCGCGCCCCGCAAGCTCGGCGGCGAGACGCTCGAGATCGCCCTCCGCGACCCCTTCGCCCGTCGCCCCGTACCGGCGCCAAAGCAGGCGCATCAGATCGTCGAGCGTGGCCCCGTCGCCCGTGGCGAGCCTCAGCTCCGCGTCGAGCCCCCACGCGACGAGCCCGCCCTTGAGGTAGTAGCTGACGCCGGCGTTGGGCGAGTTCTCGTCGGGCTTGTACAACTTCGTCCACGCGTCGAAGCTCGCGTCCGCAATCGACTGCCGCCGCCGGCCCGGCGTGCGGAGCAGGCGGGACACGCTGCGCGCAACCAATTCGAGGTAACTCTGCGGCGCGATGCGCCCCGTGCGCACGAGCATCAAGTCGTCGTAGTAGGAGGTGACGCCCTCGAACGCCCACAACAGGCTCGTGTGGACCTCGCCCGCGAGGTCGGGCGTGAAAAAGCACCCCGGCCGAATCCGCTTGACGTTCCAGAGGTGGAAGTACTCGTGGCTGCAGAGGCCGAGCAACCGCCGGTACCCCTCGTCGACCTCGGACTCCCCGGCGGCAGGGAGATCGTCACGACAGGCGAGCAGACT
>JALORY010000080.1 GCA_025458675.1 Gammaproteobacteria bacterium
TCGCGGTCGCAGCGGCGACCGCCCTGCGCGACGGCTGAGCTCGACACGCATTGAAGGCGGCGACTGGCGCCACGATTTCCGCGGCAGGGACTGATGCGATGTCGGAGGGCTTGGCGATGCGGCGGTTCGAGAGTGTTCTGTTCGTCGCCGGCGATGAATCGGCGTTGGTCGGAGCATTGTGGCGAGCGGCCGACGTGGCGCGGCGGAACGGCGCCGCGCTGACCTTCGCCGCAGTCGTCGAGCCTCTCCCGCCCTGGGGCGCGTTGCTGCCCCGCGGGCGCGACAAGGCCGAACTGCAAGAGGCCATGGTCGCCGCGCGACGCGCCGACCTCGAGCGCCTGGCGCGTCGACTGGGCGACGGCCTGGACGTGCGTGTCGACGTGCGGGTCGGCACGGAGTTCCTCGAGATCGTCCGCCTCGTGCTGCGGGACGGGCACGACCTGGTCGTGAAGGGCGCGGCAGGCGCGGCGGGTGCGCCACTGGGCAGCACCGATCTGCACCTCCTGCGCAAGTGCCCCGTTCCGGTCTGGATCGACCGACCGGCCCGCTCCACCGGGTACCGGCGCGTGCTGGCGGCGGTCGACCCGTGTCCCGAGGAACCGGCGCGCGAATCGCTGGACCGCGCCATTCTCGACCTCGCCGCTGCCGTGGCGTCGGCCTACGAGGCCGAGCTGCACGTCCTGCACGCCTGGACGCTGCCCGGGGAGGCGGCGCTTAGCGGCCCGTTCATGAACGTCCCGCCGGACGAAGTGGCCGCCCTCGGCAAGACGGAGCGCCGACGCCGCGACCACGAGCTGAGGGCGCTGCTCGGCCGGTACCCGCCGGCAATTCCCGATTACCGCCTCCACCTGTTGAAGGGGCCCGCGTCCCGCGTGATCCCGTCCTTCGTCCGTCGGCACCGGATGGACCTGATCGTGATGGGAACCGTCGGTCGGACGGGACTCCCGGGCCTGCTGATCGGCAACACCGCCGAGAACGTGATCAACCACGTGGGCTGTTCGCTGCTCGCGGTCAAGCCGGAGGGTTTCGCGAGCCCGGTGGCGCCGGACGCGTAGGTCCGGCACGCACCTGCGACCTCTCCCTGGCGTCAGGTCGCGGCGAGCCAGACAACCGCCGAGACGTTGACGAGCACGGTGACCCAGAACACCCGCTGGAAGGCGGGTTTGCGGGACTTGTGCCTCAGCAACTGCTGGGCGGCCAGGGCCCCGGGCCAGCCGCCGACGAGGGCCAGCAGGTGGAGGCTGCGCTCTGGCGTCCGACGGCCGTCCGCCCGCGCGGCGGCCTTGTCCCGCGCATAGACGACGAAGGCCACCGCGCTCGCTCCGAGGGCGAGCAGCGCGACCGCAACGGGCAGCCGTCCGGCGAGCGCGACTGCCCCGGGAACCGCGAGACCGAGCATGGCGACCACGAGCCGGATGAACACGAGCCGAGGATAACCCCATGGATGCCACCGCCGCGCGCTTCGCCGAGCTGCTGGGCTGGTTTCTCGGTCAGTCCGTCCCGGTGCAGGCGGTCTTCGCTCTCCTCGTGCTGGCGGCGCTCTACCCCGTCTTGCTCGTCCTGCGGGTGCTGATCGTCGCCCTGTACGGGGCCTTCCGCGGGCTGGGCTGAACGCCCGGCGGCCGGTGCGCGTCAGGCGAGTAGCGCCACCGCCTTCACTTGCGCGTAGACCGCCCGGCCCGGCGCCAGATCGAGCAGCGCGGCCGACTTGCGCGTGATGCGCGCGAGCAGCGGGGTCCCGCCGACGCCGAGGCGCACGAGCAGCTGCGCCGCGCTCTCCTCGGCCAGCTCCTCGACCACGGCGGGGAAGATGTTGAGGATGCTGGTGCCCGTCTGCGGCGCGAGCGTGACGCTGACGTCTCGCGCCAGCACGCGAAGCCGCACCGCGCGACCGACCGGCAGGTCGTGGCGAGGCACGCTCACCCGCCCGCCGGGAAAATCGAGGTACGAGAGATGGAACGCGTCGTCGTGCCCGGCGACGCGGCAGTCCACGATCGCGTCGGCGTCGCTGCCGGTCCCTCTCGCGAGGTCGAGGCGCGCCCGCAGCTCGGCGATCGGTCCCGACGCGCGGACGCGCCCGGCGTCGAGCAGGACCAGGTGGTCGGCGAGGCGCGCCACCTCCTCGGCCGAGTGGCTGACGTAGAGCACCGGCATCGCCAGCTCGTCGTGCAACCGTTCGAGGAACGGGAGGATCTCGTCCCTGCTGATCTGGTCGAGCGAGGCCAGCGGCTCGTCCATCAGCAGCAGGCGTGGGCTGGTCAGCAGAGCGCGCGCGATGGCGACCCGTTGGCGCTGCCCGCCCGACAGCCCGGCCGGACGGCGGTCGAGGAGATCGACGATGCCGAGCAGCTCCGCCACCTCCGCGAATCTCACCCGCCGGTCAGCCGGTGCGGTCCGCGCCTGTCCGAACTCCAGATTGCGCCGTACCGACAGGTGCGGGAACAGGCTCGCCTCCTGGAAGACGTAGCCGATGGGGCGCTCGTGGGTACGCAGGAAGCGTCCGCGCGCGTCGTCCTGCCAGATGTCGCCGGCGACCGCGAGGCGGCCGGCCATGCGTTCCAGCCCGGCCACGCAGCGCAGGAGTGTGGTCTTGCCGCAGCCGGAGGGTCCGAACAGAGCGGTGACGCCGTACGCCGGCGCGCGGAAGGCCGCGTCGAGCGCAAAGCCGCCGAGGCGGCCCGTGAAGCGCGCGTCGATCGTTCCGTCGCGCGTACTCACGATCCCGTCCGGCGCAGACGGCGCTCGAGCTGAAAGGTGCCGAGGATGACGGCGAAGGAGAACGCGAGCATGGCGGCGGAGAGGATGTGGGCCTGGGTCCACTGCAGGGTCTCGACGTAGTCGTAGATCGCCACCGACAGGACCCTGGTCTCCCCGGGAATGTTGCCGCCGATCATCAGCACCACGCCGAACTCTCCCACCGTGTGCGCGAAGCCCAGCACCGCGCCGGTCACGAACCCCGGACGCGCGAGCGGCACCGCGACGGACCAGAACGCGTCCCGCGGCGAGGCCCGCAAGGTGGCGGCGACCTCCAGCGGGCGCTCGCCGAAGGCCTCGAAGGCGTTGCGGATGGGCTGGACCACGAACGGCAGCGAGTAGAGCACCGAGCCGATCACCAGGCCGGCGAACGTGAACGCCAGCGACCGCGCGCCGTAGAACCCGGCGATCCAGCCACCCGGGCCGTTCGGCCCGAGCGCCAGCAGCAGGTAGAACCCGAGCACCGTCGGCGGCAGCACGAGCGGCAGCGCGACGACGGCGGCCACCGCTTCCTTCCAGCGGGCGCGCGACCGGGCGAGCCACCAGGCGATCGGCGTGCCGACGAGCAGCAGCACGACGGTCGTGACCGTGGCCAGCTCGAGCGTCAGCCGGACCGGCGACCAGATGTCGTCGCTGCCGATCATGGCAGGGCGCCCCGACGGTCAGTTGCCGGCACCGTAGCCAAATCTCTCCACGACGGCACGTCCCTCCGGTCCCCGGAGGAAGACCAGGAACGCACGCGCGGCCTCGTTGTCCGCGCCGCGCTCGAGCAGTACCGCGTCCTGGGCGATCGGCGCGTGCAGGGAGCCGGGCACGAGCCAGCGCGATCCGCCCTCATGGCCGGCGATCTGCGACAACGCCACGAAGCCGAGCTCGGCGTTGCCCGTCTCGACGAACTGATAGGTCTGGGCAATGTTGTTGCCCTGCACGAACCTCCCGGCGAGCGCGTCGTATGTGCCGAGCGCCTTCATGACTTCGACAGCCGCGGTGCCGTAAGGCGCGGTCGCCGGGTTGGCAATGGCCAGCCGCGTGAAGCGTCCTTCCCGCAGCGTCGCCTCGCCCCCCACCAGCGCGGGGTCCTTGCTGAACAGGACGAGCCTGCCGGTGGCGTAGGTGAAGCGGCTGCCCGCCACGGCGAAGCCCTCGTCGATCGCCTTCTGGGGCGTCGCCCGGTCGGCGGCGAGGAACACCTCGAACGGCGCGTCCTGCGTGATCTGGGTGTAGAGCTGGCCGGTCGCGCCCGAGCTCAGGACCAGCCGCTGCCCCGTCGCCTTCGTGAACCGCGCGCCGATCTCTCTCGCGGGCTCGATGAAGTTGGCGGCCACCGCCACGCGGACCTCCGCGGCGACCGCGGATGCGGTCCAGAGGAATCCCGGGACGGCAGCGCCGAGGGTGGCGAAGAAGAGGACGGCGGGTTTCACGGAAAGCCTCCTCGTGGCGTTCGGTCAGCCGGGCGCCCCCTCCCCCCTTTTCCCAGGCGCTCAGGGTCACCACCGGCACGCGACTCTGGCGGTTCGTCGAGTCCCCGAGCTTCATATCGACAGACATAACGGTTGTCCAGCACGCCGCGCCAAGGTGCGGCACCGATCGTACGCCGGGCGCGGCGATCAGCCCGCGACGCGGGGCAGGCGGAGGGTGAAGGTGCTTCCGCCCGATCCCGACCGCACGGCGATGTCGCCGCCGTGCGCCCGCGCCACGGCCAGCGCGAGGGACAGCCCGAGCCCGTTGCCCGGCAGGTGGCGGGCGCGGTCGCCGCGGTAGAAGCGCTCGAAGAGCCGTGGCAGGTCGGCCTCGGCGATGCCGGGACCGGTGTCGCGCACCGACACCTCGGCCATCCGTCCCGCCGCGACGACCGCGACGTCGACCCGCCCCCCGCCCGGCGTGTACTTGAGGGCGTTGTCGACGAGGTTCGCCAGCGCGCGTTGCAGCCGTCGCCGGTCACCGCGCACCACCGGACGGACCGTGGCCGTGTGGCCGAGCGCGATGCCCTTGTCCTCGGCGACGCCGGCGAACAACTCGGCTGCCTGCGCCACCAGATCGGCCAGGTCGACGTCCTCCAGGCGCAGGCTCCGGACGCCGGCTTCGGTCTCGGCGATCTCGAGGACGGTGTTGATGACCCCCATCAGCCGATCGCACTCCTCGACGATACTGCCGGCGAGGTCGGCGGTCTCCCCGCACGCGGTGCGGTCCGTCGCCGCGGACTCCGCCAGGCCGCGGATGCGGGTCAGCGGGCTGCGCAGGTCGTGGGCGATGCTGTCGTTCACCTCGCGCATCTCCCGCATCACGGTCTGCACGCGGTCGGCCATTCGGTTGAACGTGACGACCAGGTCGTCGATCTCCCTGCCGTGCCCGGCCGCGGTCACGCGGTCGGCGAAGTGGCCATCGGCGATGCGCTCGGCCGCGCGCGTGACCGACTCCACCCCGGCCATCGCCTGGCGCGCCAGCCACCAGCCGACGAGGGAGCCCAGCGAGAGCATGGTTGCGATCACCGCGAGACCGTAGCGCTCCAGGTGCTCCAGGAAGGCCTCGCCCCCGCCCAGCGACGTGCCCACCTGCAGATAGCGCCCGGGGCCGGCCTCGACCGTCAGCAGGCGCGCCCTGCTGCGCCCGTCGGCGAGATCGACGGTGGTGAACGACTCGGTGCCGCCCGCGCGGTCGCGCGGTGGCGGCGGGAGGTTGGGCCAGTTCGCGACGTCGGAGGTGAGGACGGGGGCGCCGTCGGGTCCGACGAGGCGCACGACGTAGTCGTCGGTTCCACGGGCCTCGACCGTGGCGGTCATCGCGTGCGCGAGAGCGCCGAGCCCCTCGTCCGTCAACGTCCGCCGCAGTTCGAGCGTGTGCCGGCCGATGTCCTGTTCGATCTCGCCGACGATGTGGGCGCGCACCAGCTGGTAGAGCAGCGTGCCGGCGCCGGCCGACGCCAGCCCGAAGAACAACGCGTAGAACAGGGCCAGCTTGAAGGCGACCGAACGGCGGCGCTCAGTGTGGCCTTGGGGTGAGGACATAACCGATGCCCCGCACCGTCTGGATGAGCTCCGATTCGCCGGAGCGGGCGTCGCCGAGCTTGGCCCGCAGGCGGCTCACGGCGGTCTCGACCACGCTCGTCTCCGGATCGAAGCTGTAGTCCCAGACGTGCTCCATGAGCGAGACCTTGGATACCACCGCCCCCTGGTGGCGCATGAGGTATTCGAGCAGGGCGAGCTCGCGGGGCTGCAGCGCGATCTCTTTCCCCGCCCGCGTGACGCGGCGTCTGATCACGTCCACCTCCAGGTCGCCGGCCACCAGCCGCACGGGATCCGTCACACCCGACGCGCGCCGGATGATCGCCTGGAGGCGCGCCAGCAGTTCCGAGAAGGCGAACGGCTTGACGAGGTAGTCGTCGGCACCGGCCTGGAGCCCGCGGATGCGGTCGTCCACCTCGCGCCGCGCGGAGAGGAAGATGATCGGGGTCGCGACGCCGCCGAGCCGCGCGGCCTGCACGACCGACAGACCGTCGCGGAACGGCAGCATGATGTCGACCACCGCCGCGTCGTAGGCGCCGCCGAGCAGATGCCTGAGCCCGCCTTCGCCGTCCGACGCCCGGTCCACCGCGAACCCCGCCTGCTTCAGGCCCTTGATCACGAACGAGGCGATCTTCTCGTCATCTTCAACGACCAGCAGACGCATGACGGGTCCAGCCGAGAGAGGCCCGAGGTGGACTCGCCGCTCGGACCGGTGCGGTCGATGATGCCACAGCCCGGACCGGCCGCCGGTGGCCCTTTGGGAATCTAGTTCAAGTCCCGGCGCTCGGTGCCGACACCCACGGTGGCAAGCCACGGAACGATGCGGGGGGCGGAGAGCGATGATCGAGCGACGGTTCGAGCGTCGACCGGCACGGCGCATCGGCGTGCGCGTCCGGATTCGCGACGGCGCGGCGCACGCTTCCACCACGCGCAACGTCACCGAGAACGGCGCGTTCATCGAGACCGACCGCGTCGAGGTCGGCGCGGCCGGCGTCGTGTGGGTCGACCTGCCCGACCCGGCGGCGGAGGGCGGGTGGAACACGGTCGCCGCCGTCGTGGTCCACCGGCACACCGACGGCATCGGCGTGATGTTCAGCCACCCCTACTCGGCGCTCGACGCATCCGGGACGCCCGCACGGCGCGCCGCCTAGGCCGGCCCCGCCGCGGCATCAGCACGGTGTAGTCGAGGTCCAGCACCACCTCGTCGCGGTAGACGCTTCTGCCCTCCCTCTCGACCTTCGCGTCCGCGATATCTTCGGTCGCTGCGTTGCGCACGGCGATCGTGCGCAGGCGCAGCGCGCCGAGGTCGGCGCGCCCGGGCAGCTCCCACCGCTCGAGCACTTCCGTCCAGGCGTAGAAGGTGTCGCCCGCGAACGCCGGGTTGCAGTGCGTGCCCGCGTTTATCGCGGCGATGCGCAGTGCGTTCGCGAGGCCGTTGAAGGACAGCGCGCGTGCGATCGAGATCACGTGCCCGCCGTACATCAGCCGCGTCCCGAAGCGCGAGTCCGCCATCAGGCGCTCCTCGAAGTGCAGGCGCGCGTTGTTCTGGTAGAGCTTGGTCGCGAGCGTGTGGTCGGCGGAGTCGACCGTCATGCCGTTGACGTGGTCGATGCGTTCGCCCGGCGCGTAGTCCTCCCACAAGTGCGGGGACCCCGTGAGCGAGACGTCGTACTGGGTGCCGTCGAGCTCGGCGGGCAAGGGCAGCTCCGCCACGGGGACGACGGCCGGCAGCGCAGGGACCACCGCCTCGGGCGCCGGCGCCGCCGGATCGCGCTTGTGCACCATCACCCAGCGCGCCCAGGTGAGCACCCGGTCGCCGAACTGGTTGTAGGTGTCGGAACGCACGTAGACGTTGCCGTTCCGACCGCTCGAATTCTCCTTGAGCCCGATGACCGTGCTCTGCGAGCGCAGCGTGTCCCCGGGATAGACGGTCGCGAGGAAGCGCACGTCCGCGTAACCCAGGTTGGCGACCGCGTTGAACGAGACGTCGGCGACCGTCTTGCCGAACGCGACGTGGAAGGCGAGCAGGTCGTCGACCGTGTTGCGCTCGAAGCCCACCGCGTGCGCGGCGGGCGCGGCGCAGTGCAGCGGGAAGCGGCTGCCGGTGAGGGCGACGTAGAGCGAGGCGTCGCCGTCGGTGATCGTCCGTGGAGTGCCGTGCGCCAGCACCTGGCCGACGCGGAAGTCCTCGAAGAAGTTGCCCGCGCTGGTCTTGGACATCGCCCGCTCCTCCGCCTCAGCTGCCGCCGAACTGCTGCGCGCGCTGCTCGATCGCCTCGGCCATCGCGAGACAGCGCTTGGCCGCCTCGTAGACCGACGGCTGCAGCAGCTTGCCGTCCATCAGCGCGTAGGGCCGCCCCTCGCTGCGCGCCCGCTCCATGGCAGCGACGACCGCCCGCTTCTTGTCGACGTCCTTCGGCTTCGGAGTGAAGGCGTCGTTCGTGTAGGCGAGCTGCACGGGGTGGATGACCGCCTTGCCGTCGAAGCCGAAGTCGCGGCTCTGCCGGCAGGCGTACTCGCAGCCCCGGGCGTCGGTCACGTCGAGGTGCGCGCCGTCCACGCAGCTGATGCCCGCGGCACGCGCCGCGAGCACCACCATCGACAGACTGGCGAGCAGCCCCATCCGCTCCGCCGTCTCGGGCAGCCGCATGCTGACCATCAGGTTCGCGTTGCTCACGATCAGGGCGCAGACGCGGTCGCTGGCTGCCGCCATCGCGGGGGACTCGAGTACCGCCCGAGGCGACTCGATCATCAGCATGATCGGCAGGTGCCCACCCCCCGCCGCGTCGAGCGCAGCGAGCGCGGCGAGCACGCCGTCGCGCGACTCGAGGCCGGTGAGCACGACGGCGTCGATCGGCAGCCCGGCCGCGACGCGCAGGTCGTCCACGAACCAGGGCGTTTCCGGCGCGTTGACGCGCACGACCAGTTCCTGGCCGCGGAACCCCCCCTGACGCAGCACCTTCGCCAGCGTGTCGCGCGCCCAGGCCTTCGCCGTGGCCGCCACGGCCTCGTGCAGGTCGAAGATCAGGCAGTCCGCCGCGAGCGTGAGCGACTTCTCGAGGTGCCGCTCGATGTCCGCGGACACGTACAGCATCGTGCGCCGCGGCCGCATTCCGGTGGCCGTGCCCGCCGCGCTCACGCCGCCTCCCCGGGCCTGCCGCCCTCGACTTGGCGCTTCAGCTGGCTGCGAATCACCTTGCCATTCTTGGTCCGCGGGTAGTCGTCCATCAGATGAACGATCTTGGGGCGCTTGTAGCCGGCGAGGTGCTGCTCGCCGAACGCGAGCAGATCGGCCTCGGTGGCGCGGCCACCCGGGCGAAGCACCACGCAGGCCGCGACGAGGGTCTTGTCCTTCCCGAGATCCTGGCCGATGGCGACGCAGTCGGCCACGTCGGGGTGCGTCTTCATCACGCGCTCGACCTCGTGCGGCGACACGCGGTAGCCGAAGGTGTTGATGATGTCGTCCTTGCGACCCACGAACCACAGGTAACCGTCGCCGTCGCGCCGCGCGTAGTCGCCGGTGTGGAACCAGCCGCCGTGACGGTGCTTCGCGGTCTCTTCGGGCAGGTTCCAGTAACGCAGAAAGAGGCCGGGGTCGTCGTCGCGGATGCAGATCATCCCCTCCTCGCCGGCCGGGACCTCGTCGTGGTCGGCGTCGAGCAGGCGCACGTCGTGGCCGGGCTGCGGGAACCCGGCGGAGCCCGGGCGGATCGGGTGGAACTTGTTCTGGCTGATGTAGTAGGAGATCTCGGACATGCCAATCGCTTCGTAGACGTCCATGCCGAAGCGGTCCCGCCAGGCGGCGAGCATCTCGTCGGACAGGTGCTCGCCGGCGCTCATGCAGTGGCGCAGCGTCGGCACGTCCTGCTTCGCGTACTCGGTCTTCTGGATGATCTGGCGGTAGATCGTCGGCACGCCGATGAACACCGTGCAGCCGTGCTTCGCGATCAGCCGCGGCCAGAGCGTCGCGTCGTTGCGGCCCTCGTGGACGATCACGGTCAGACCGTTGTAGAGGGGATCCATGAGGCCCGAGCCGAGCACATAGGTCCAGTTGAACTTGCCCGAGTGCATGATCCGGTCGCCGGGCCGGAAGTCGAACCAGTGCGTTGCCGCCGGGCTGCGCCCGATCATCGCGCGGTGCGCGTGCAGCACGCCCTTCGGGTGCCCGGTGGTGCCGGAGGTGTAGACGAGGTAGGCCGGATCCTCGGCGCGCGTGGGGTGCGGTGGCACCGAGCCGTCCGCGGCGGCGAGGCTCGCCTCGAGGTCGTGCAGCGCCGGCCCGTCGCCCGCTGCGGGCACGGGCCCCGCCCCGGCGAGGATCACGTGCCGCAGGCCTGCGGCGTCGCGCAGCGCGGGCGCGAGGTCGGGCCACATCGCCTTGTGAGTGACCAGGACCGCCGCTCCCGAATCCTGCGCGAGGTACCGCACTTCCTCGGCGACGAGCAGGGTCGAGGTCGGCACCGCGATCGCCCCGCGCTTCATCGCCCCGAGGAAGGCGGTCGGGTACGCGAGCGAGTTGGGCAGGCGGATCAGCACGCGCTCCCCGACGTCGACGCCGAGGCGGCGCAGCAGATCGGCGAAGCGCGCGGTGGCGTCCGCGAGCTGCGCGAAGGTCGCGCTGGTCGTGCCGTCCGCGTCGTCCTCGACGATCATCGCCACCCGCTGCGCGGCCGCGGTTCCGGCGTGTGCGTCGGTGCAGGCGACGCCGATGTTGAACTGCTCGGGGACCTGCCAGCGCCAGGTCGTCTCGTGTTCTCTCGTCATCACACCACCACGCCGTAGGGCCAGTTCTCGCGGATCACGCGAACCGGCAGTTGCTTGAGGATCTCGAGCGCGAAGCGCGTGTCCTGTTCGGACAGGGAACGCAGCGCGCGGGCCCGCAGGAGGCTCTGCAGGGCCTTGCCGAACATCGGAGGATCGAGCATCTCGCCTTCGAAGCGGATTGCGCCGCCGAGCAGCGCGTCGGCCTCGACCGCCGCCGTGAGAATGGCGATGTTGCGCCGGATCTCGGAGGGCGACGGGGTGAAGGCCACCTTGCACAGGTGGATGTGGTTGGGGTGGATCACCTGCTTGCCGGTGAGCCCCATCGCGGCCTCCTCGCAGGCGTGCCGGTACACCACGTGCGACTCCTGGTCGCCGTGCAGGTCGAGCCAGCGGCGCACGTCGTGGTTCTCGACGTAGGTCTCGGGCATCGGCTCGCCGTTGATCAGGACCTCGACGCCGCCGATCACGCCCTTGCCCTGGATGCGCGCCTCGAACAGCAGCAACGCGAGGAAGGTCTTCAGCTCCTGCGTCCAGTTCTCCGGCGTGATGTGGATCGCCATCGCCTTCGAGAAGTCGTGGATCCCGAACACCACGTGCTTGACCGTGGGGTAGGCCATGATCTCCGGGGCGAGTTTGAGCGAGCGCGGGTGCTCGATGATCGGCTGGATCGTGATCCGGCCGTTCACGCCCGCGAGCCACGCCGACAGATCGCGGATCTCCGCCGCGCCGTAGGCCTCGCCCGCCTTCGCCAGCATGACCACGTCGATGTAGTCCGCGAGGCTGCGCACCATCGCGAGGTCCTTCGCCAGCATGACCACGTCGATGTAGTCCGCGAGGCTGCGCACCATCGCGAGGTCTTTCTCGTACTCCTCGGTGCGGAACGGGTTGATGCGCACGGCGATCTTCACCGCGCCCCGCGGAAAGCCGGGGAGCTCGCGCAGCAGCAGCTCGCGGCTCATCTCCTTCTGGCGGCAGCCGTCCTCAAGGTCGAAGAGCAGGGTGTGCGCCTGCGTGTTGTGGCCGTGCTTGCGCAGTCGCGCCGCGGCCTGGTCGAGGTCCTCGTAGACGCCGAGCGCGGGCGCGTACTTCACCGGCGGGTAGTAGAGCTGGATGCCCGGCCAGAAATCGCCGAGCACGGCCTCGTCGGTGACGTCGGTGAGGTATGCCGTCGTGACCATGGCGTCCTTCGCGTTGGCGGGCCGGCCGGGCCCGGGATGAATGGGAATGACTTGCATTCGGCCGAAGTGCTGACAATACTAGGACACGGATTGCTGCATCGCAACATCCCCGTCCGGACTGCCGGCAGCGGAACGAGAAGGATATTAACGACTTATTATGAACCTGCGACGACCTGCGGGCAGGCGCACGACGCAGCGAGCGGCGCACCCCGCGATTTCCCTATAGCTCTTGTCAACTAAGTGATGACAGAATGCGGGCGGGCGGAAACCCCTGAAGGGACCGGGAAACGCCCGACAGGATTCCGAGGAGACCCCATGACCCACCCTGTGCACCCCAACGACGCGCTGTTCGGCGGCGAGCGGCCGTTCCCGGCCGTGCCCGTGTGCGAGCACTTCGCCGGCACCGAGAAGCTGATCCTCAAGGCGATGAGCCTGCAGGACAGCATCGGCCCGGTTTTCGACATCACGTGCGACTGCGAGGACGGCGCGCCGGCAGGCAAGGAGCGTGAGCACGCGGAGATGATCGTCCGGGTGCAGCGTTCGGAGGCGAACAAGCACCGCATGGCGGGCGTGCGCATCCACGACTGGACGCACCCGGCGTGGCGGCAGGACGTCGACATCCTCGTCGAGGGCGTGGGCGACCTCACCGCGTACATCACCATCCCGAAGACGACCGACGTCGGGCGCCTGCACGAGATGGTCGAGTACATCCAGCGGGTCGCCGCTCGGTGCGGCGTGCGACGCGAGATCCCCCTGCACGTGCTGATCGAGACCCACGGTGCGCTGCGCGACGTGTGGGCGATCGCCGGGACCGACTGGGTGCAGGTGCTCGACTTCGGCCTGATGGACTTCGTGTCGGGACACCACGGCGCCATACCCGCTTCCGCGATGCGCTCGCCGGGTCAGTTCGAGCACCGGCTGCTCGCACGCGCCAAGACCGAGGTGGTCGCGGCCGCACTGGCCAACGGCCGGGTGCCGGCGCACAACGTCACGCTGGATCTCAAGAACCCCTACAACACCTACCTCGACGCGCGCCGGGCGCGGCACGAGTTCGGCTTCCTGCGGATGTGGTCCATCTACCCCGCGCAGATCCGTCCGATCGTCGACGCCATGGCGCCGGACCACTCCGAGATCGCTGACGGCGCCGCGATCCTGCTCGCCGCGCAGCAGGCGGACTGGGGCCCGATCCAGTACGCGGGCGAGCTGCACGACCGCGCCACCTACCGCTACTTCTGGGACCTGCTGCGCCGCGCCCATGCGGCGGGCGTCGCGCTGCCCGCCGCGGCGGAGCGCGCGTTCTTTCCCTGAACCACGGCAGCGGCGCGCGCGGGTGCTAGAGTGCCGCCCCGGCACTCCGAAAGCCCGCGCCCGCGATGGACACCCTCTTCCTCGTCATCCTCTGCGGCCTCGCCGTCTGGTTCTGGCTGGACAGCGCCCGGGCGCGCGAGCTGGCCACCGCGCGGGCACGCGTCGAGTGCAAGCGGCGCGGCCTGCTCCTCCTCGACGACACGGTGGCGCTGCGGCGCCTGAGGTTGCGCACGACGCCGCAAGGGCTGCGCTTCCGCCGGCACTTCGACTTCGATTTCAACGACGGCACCGAGGCACGCTACCGCGGCAGCGTGACGGCGTTGGGCAGCCTAGTCGCGGACTTCGACCTGGGCGGCTGGCGCGACACGGGTCAGGTGACGGTCGCCGTCCACGACAGCGTCGAGGTGGGAATGCCAGCGCTGCCCGGGCAGCCGAAGGGCCCTGCCGAACCGCCGCCGACCGAGTACACCGGAAACGTCGTCCCGCTGCGCCGGCCGCGTTGAGACGCGGCACCAACGCTACCGATCGGCCGCGGAACCACGGCAGCCCCGCAGGCGTCTATTCTCTTGTCTCCACGACGCCCGATCTACGCCGACCAAGATGCCGCATAAACTCTTGTCTACCCTTGCATTTTGTACGGTCTTCGCCGCCGGGGCGCTGCTCGCGGCCGGCCCGACAGGCCCGGCTGGCGGCGCGGCCGCCGTGGCCGAACACGACCACGGTCAGCACGGGCCGGGCCCGGGATCCGGCGCGGATCCCAGGGCGCAGGCGCGCCTCTACCAGTGCCCGATGCACCCCTGGATCAAATCGGACAAGGCCGGCGACCGCTGCACGATCTGCGGCATGGCCCTGGTCGAAGCCGCCGGCCCGGACGGCGGCGCGGCGGCCGACGATCCGAACCTGGTCACCCTCGCACCGGCGCAGGCGAACGTGATCGGCGTGCAGACCGCGGAGGTTCGGCGCGGCCCGGTCACTCGCACCCTGCGGGTGAGCGGCGTCATCGACGATGACGACACCCGGCATCGCATCCTCGCGGCGCGGGTGCCGGGACGCGTCGAGAAGCTGCACGTCAACTACGTGGGAGCGGAGGTGGAGGCCGGTGCGCCTCTCGCCACGATCTTCAGCCCGGAGATGCTCACCGCGCAGCGCCAGTACCTGGAACGGGTCAAGGCCGGCGCCATCGCCACCTCCCAGGCCGATCGGGCGGCCGCCCGGGAGCGTCTGCTGGAGCTGGGCCTGACCGAGGAGGAGATTCGCATCCTCGACAACACTCAGCAGCCCACCGCCATGGTGACGGTCCGTGCCCCGCAATCCGGCACCGTGGTGTCCCGCAACGTGTACGAGGGCCAGTACGTGCGCACCAACGACCGCCTGTTCGAGATCGGCGACTTCTCGCGCATGTGGTTCGTGTTCGACGCCTACGAGCCCGATCTCGCGTGGCTCAAGCCCGGTCAGCCGGTCGAGGTCTCGGTCGCCTCCCTGCCGGACCAGGTGCTGACCGCGCCGATAAGCTTCATCGACCCGAACCTGAGCGAGATGTCGCGGACGGCGCGGGCGCGGGTCGTTCTGGAGAACCCGGGGCGCCGCCTCATGCACCGCCAGACCGCCCAGGCCACGGTGGTCGGGACCTCCCCCGACACCCTGCTGGTGCCGCGCAGCGCGGTGCTCCAGCACAGCGGCAGGCCGGTGGTCTTCGTCGCCGAGGGCGAACGGGCTGGAGGCAGGGCATTCCGTGCGCGCGAGATACGGACCGGACGGGTCGGCGACAGGGAGGCCGAAGTCCTCGCGGGGCTCGCGCAGGGCGATCGCGTGGTGACTCAGGCGGCCCTGATCCTCGACTCGCAGGCCCAGCTCGCCCACGCGGCCGTCTCGGGCGGCGGACACGACCACGGGGACCCCGCTCCCGCCAAGGTCGCGGCCGGCACGGCGCCCCATGACGAGGCGGCCTACGGGCTGCTGCGTGCCCTCGTCTTCGCTGCCGCCGACGCCGCCGCCTACCTCGCTGCGGACGACCTCGACGGTTACCGCAAAGCGCTCCCGACGTTGCGCGAGGCGCTCGCGGCCTATCTCGCCGGCTACGCCCCTGGCGCGCGGGGTCCCCTCGCGCCCTTCGCGGGCAAACTCGCCGACGGACCGGACCTCACGGCGGCCCGGCGCGCCTTCGAACCCTTCAGCACGGCGGCGGCGGACCTGGCCCGCGAGGTCCACCTGCACCACCGAGAGGGGATGACGATCTACCAGTGCCCCATGACCCCGGTGCTCGGCACGGCCCGCTGGCTGTCGCGTTCGAACGAGCTGCGCAATCCGTTCTTCGGCTCCGCCATGCTGCGGTGCGGTGAGCAGGTCGACTGATCCCGCATGATCGATCGGCTCATCCACTGGTCGCTGCACAACCGATTCCTGGTCGTCTGCGGCTTCCTCGCCCTCTGCGCGTGGGGACTGGTCGCGGTCGGGCGCGTCCCCATCGACGCCATTCCGGACCTTTCGGAGAACCAGGTCATCGTCTACGCGGACTGGCCCGGGCGCTCTCCCCAGGAGGTCGAGGACCAGATCACCTACCCGCTGTCGGTGTCGCTGCAGGGGCTGGCCGGGGTCCGGTCGGTCAGGGCCAGCTCGATGTTCGGCTTCGCGTTCCTGACCGTGGTGTTCGAGGACCGCGTCGACCCTTACTTCGCGCGCACCCGGGTCCTCGAGCGGCTCAACTCCCTGGGCGATCTGCTGCCGAGCGGCGTCGTTGCCCGGCTAGGCCCCGACGCCACGGGCCTGGGCTGGGTGTATCAGTACTACCTCACGGACGACTCCGGAACGCAGGACCTCGGGTCGCTGCGCACCCTCCAGGACACCTTCGTCCGTTACCAGCTCGCCGCCGTGCCCGGGGTGGCGGAGGTCGCCAGCATCGGCGGCTTCGTGCGCCAGTACCAGATCGAGGTGTCGTCGCTGAAGCTCAAGCAGCACGTGCGCGGCGTGGGCCTGGTGCAGGACGTCGCGGACCTCGAGGCGATCCCGCTCCTGGCGCACGCCGGGTCGCCGCTCTACCTGCGGGACGTGGCAACCGTGCAAGTCGGCGGCGACTTCCGCCGTGGCGCGCTCGACGTCAACGGGCGCGAGGCGGTCGGCGGCATCGTCGTGATGCGCTATGGCGAGAACGCCTACCGGGTCATCCAGGACGTGAAGGAACGGCTCGCGGCGCTCGCCCCAGGCCTGCCGCCCGGCGTCCGGGTGGCGTCCTTCTACGACCGCAGCGACCTGATCGAGCGGGCGATCGCCACGCTGAAGGATGCCCTCACGGAGGAGGTCATCCTGGTGACGCTGATGCACATTCTTTTCCTCTTCCACTTCCGCAGCATCCTGATCGTCACCCTGCCCCTGCCGGCCTCCATCCTGATTTCGTTCATCCTGATGGATCAGCTCGGCATCCCGTCGAACATCATGTCCCTCACCGGGATCGCCATCTCCATCGGCGTGCTGGTGGACGCGGGCATCGTCATGACGGAGAACGTCATCCGCCACTGCGAGCGGGCCGAGGACCGGCTCGGACGCCGGCTCACCGCGGCCGAGGTCTTCGACCAGACCCTCGTCGCCGCCACCCAGGTGGGACGACCCATCTTCTTCTCGATGCTGGTGATCATCCTCGCCTTCGTGCCGGTCTTC
>JALORY010000081.1 GCA_025458675.1 Gammaproteobacteria bacterium
CGTGTCCCGCGCGCGCAAGATCCAGCGCTTCCTGTCGCAGCCGTTCTTCGTGGCCGAGGCCTTCACCGGCGCGGCGGGCAAGTACGTCTCGCTCAAGGAGACGATCGCCAGCTTCAAGGGCATCGTCGCGGGCGAGTACGACCACCTGCCCGAGCAGGCCTTCTACATGGTCGGCAGCATCGACGAGGCCGTCGCCAAGGCCGAGACGATGAAGGTCTGACCGGTCAGCACCCTGATAGACTCGGCAGCCCTGCCCTCCGGCAGGGCTGCTCTTTTCTGGAGGCCCCCATGTCCGACGTCGTCCAGCGCGGCAAACTCGTCACCCTCACCTACTCGATCACCGACGACGCGGGCGACGTGCTCGAGCAGAACGATCTGCCCTTGTCCTTCGTCTACGGCGGGGACACCGAGCTGATCGGCGGGATCGACTCGGCCCTGATCGGCAGGAAGGCGGGCGACACCGTGACGGCCGTCGTCCCCCCGGACAAGGGCTTCGGTGAGCACGACCCGTCGATGACCTTCACGGACGACATCGCGAACGTGCCGCCCGAGTTCCGGCGTCTCGGCGCCGAGGTGCCGATGCAGAACGAGGCCGGCGAGCAGCGGACCTTCTACGTCACCCGGATCGCCGACGGCCGGCTCACCGTCGACGGCAACCACCCCCTCGCGGGCAAGACGCTGCGCGTGCACGTGCGCATCCACGAGGTGCGGGACGCGACGCCCGAGGACGCGCTGACCTCCGGCATCCACGCCGTCGGCCGGATGATGAACTGAGCGGGCCGGGGGTCGCCGGACGCGAGGCCGTCCGGCCAGCGCGCCGCGCGCCTCAAGAAGTTGGTTCCCCCGCTCGCTACAATGTCTCGTCCACTCGATCGGGCTGACACCGGATGCACCTCGGCATCGTGATCCTCGCGGCGGGTCAGGGAACCCGCATGAAGTCGTCCCTGCCCAAGGTCCTGCACCCCCTCGCGGGCCGGCCGCTGCTGGGCCACGTCCTCGAGACGGCCGCCGCGCTGGCGCCGACCCGCACCGTGGTGGTCTACGGGCACGGCGGCGAGCGGGTGCCGGCGAGCTTCGCCCAGCGCGACGGCGTGCTCTGGGTCGAGCAGACGCCGCAGCTGGGGACCGGCCATGCCGTCCAGCAGGCCATTCCTCACCTCGGCGGCTGTGACCGCGTGCTCGTCCTGTACGGCGACGTGCCGCTGGTCGAGGCCGGGACGCTCCAGGGGCTGCTCGGGCGCCCGGAACCGGTCGCGCTGCTCAGCGTCCGGCTCGCGGACCCGACCGGCTACGGCCGCGTGGTCCGCGACGGCGCGTCGCGCGTGCGCCGGATCGTCGAGCAGAAGGACGCGACGGACGAGGAACGCGCCGTCGAGGAAGTGAACACCGGCATCATGGTCCTCGACGCGACGCGCCTGTCCGGCTGGCTCGGCCGGCTGTCCAATGCCAACGCGCAGGGCGAGTACTACCTGACCGACGTTATCGCCATGGCCGTGGGCGACGGCCTCCCGGTCGAGGCGGTCGCAGCCCCCGATCCGCTGGAGGTGGCCGGCGTCAACGACCGGGCACAGCTCGCGCAGCTCGAGCGCGAGTGGCAGCGGCGCGCGGCCGAGCGGCTCATGCGCGCCGGCGTCACCCTGGCCGACCCCGCCCGCTTCGACCTGCGCGGCACCCTGCGCCACGGTCGCGACGTCTCGATCGACGTCAACGTGATCGTCGAGGGCACCGTCGTCCTCGGCGACGACGTGAGGATCGGCGCGAACACGACCCTGCGCGACGCCGTGATCGCCGACGGCGCGCAGGTGCTGGAGAACTGCGTGATCGAGGATGCCTCGATCGGCCCGCGCAGCCGGATCGGCCCCTTCTCGCGCCTCCGGCCCGGAACGCGGCTGCTGGGCGACGCCCACGTCGGCAACTTCGTCGAGATCAAGAACTCGGAAGTCGGGCCCGGCTCGAAGGTCAACCACCTGAGCTACGTCGGCGACTCGACCGTCGGCTGCGACGTCAACGTCGGCGCCGGGACGATCACCTGCAATTACGACGGGGCCAACAAGCACCGCACCGTCATCGGCGACCGGGCGTTCATCGGCTCGAACACCGCGCTGGTCGCACCGATCGCGGTCGGCGAAGGTGCGACGGTGGGCGCGGGAACGACGCTGACCCGCGACGCGCCCGCGGAGGCATTGACCGTCGCGCGGGCCAAGCAGGCGACGATCACCGGCTGGAAGCGCCCGGTGAAAAAGAAGTAGGGCGCGCAGCACCCGACGCAAGGCTCGCGTCGATGTTGCTCTGAAGGCGGCTGCGGGATACGAACATGTGCGGAATCGTCGGTGGAGTGGCCCAGCGCGACGTCGCGCCGATCCTGATCGAGGGGCTGAAGCGGCTCGAGTACCGCGGCTACGACTCGGCGGGCATCGCGGTCCGCAGCAGTGAAGGCCGCTTGCAGCGCATCCGCTCCGTCGGCAAGGTCGCGGCGCTCGAAGGAATGATGGTGGAGCGACCCATGCCCGGCGCGCTCGGCATCGCTCACACCCGCTGGGCGACGCACGGCATGCCGGCCGAGCGCAACGCCCACCCGCACATGAGCGGCGAGAAGGTCGCCGTCGTCCACAACGGTATCATCGAGAACCACGCGGAGCTGCGCGAGACGCTGCGGGCGCGCGGCTACCGCTTCACGTCCGAGACCGACACCGAGGTCATCGCCCACCTGCTGGCCGACGAACTGACCCGCGAGCCCGACCTGCTGCGCGCGGTGCAGGGCGCGGCGCGCGAGCTGGTCGGCGCCTACGCGCTCGCGGTCGCGAGCCCGGACGACCCGGACCGCATCGTGGTCGCCCGCGTCGGCAGCCCGCTCGTCGTCGGGCTCGGCGAAGGCGAGAACTACGTCGCCTCCGACGTCTTCGCGCTGCTGCCGGTGACGCACCGCTTCGTGTTCCTGGACGAAGGCGACACCGCCGAGGTGAGGCGCGACGGCGTGACCGTTTACGACGCGGACGGCCGGCGCGCCGCCCGGCCCGTGCGCGAGTCCAAGCTCTCGGCCTCGACGGCGGAGAAGGGGCCCTATGCGCACTACATGCTCAAGGAGATCTTCGAGCAGCCGGCGGTGATCGCCGAGACGCTCGAGGGCCGGATCCACAAGGGCCGCCTCCTCGAGGACGCCTTCGGCCACGAGACCAAGGCCCTCCTCGACCGCACCGCGGGCGTCCACATCATCGCCTGCGGCACGAGCTACCACGCGGGGCTCGTCGCAAGGTACTGGCTCGAGGAGATCGGCGTGCCCTGCAGCGTCGAGGTCGCGAGCGAGTACCGCTACCGCCGCGTCGTGGTGGCGCCCGGCACCTTGTTCCTCTCCGTCTCGCAGTCGGGCGAGACCGCCGACACGCTGGCAGCCCTGCGCGGCGCGCGCCGTGCCGGGTACGTCGGCTCGCTCACCGTCTGCAACGTGCCCGAGAGCTCGCTGGTCCGCGAGTCCGACGTCGCCCTGATGACGCGCGCCGGTCCGGAGATCGGCGTCGCCTCGACCAAGGCGTTCACCACCCAGCTCGTGGCGCTGCGCCTGCTGACCCTCGCCCTCGCGCGCCGCCGCGGCCTCGATCCTGAGCGGGAGCGGGAGCTCGTCGACGAGTTGCACGCCCTGCCCCGTCAGGTCGAGGTGGTGCTCGCGCTGTCAGGCGAGATCGAGCGGATCGCGCGCGCGTTCGCGGACCGCCAGCACGCCCTGTTCCTCGGGCGCGGCTGCTTCTACCCGATCGCCATGGAAGGCGCCCTCAAGATGAAGGAAATCTCGTACATCCACGCCGAGGCCTATCCGGCGGGGGAGCTCAAGCACGGCCCGCTCGCGCTCGTCGACGCGCAGATGCCGGTGATCTGCGCCCTGCCGAACGACCCCCTGCTCGAGAAGGTGCTTTCGAACCTGCAGGAGGTACGGGCCCGCGGCGGCGAGCTCTTCCTGTTCAGCGACCAGGCGGCGAAGATCGAGCTCGACCGCTACCAGAACCTCACGTTGGCGGACATCTGCCCGACGACGGCCCCGATCGTCTACAGCGTGCCCCTGCAGCTGCTCGCCTACCACGTCGCCGTGCTGCGCGGCACCGACGTCGACCAGCCGCGGAACCTCGCCAAGTCGGTCACCGTGGAGTGAGTGGCTGAGATGACGTTCGTCGAATTCGCTTCCCTGTTCGGCATGGCCGCGCTATTGGCCATCGCCGCGCTGACGCTTCACAAGGCACGCCGCACGCACCTCGTCGCGCTCGACCTCGCGACCCGCGTAAAGGCGACCCAGCGCGAGGTCGCCACGCTCTACGGCCAGATCCAGGCCTTTCACTCGCTTGCGGGCCTGCTGCGTCTGCCGTGGCCCCTGCCGTCGCTCCGGGGCTGGGCCGGCTCGCCGGACTTCCTCCTGGAGATCGCCAAGCACGTCCTCGAGGCGAAGCCCGGGGTGGTGATGGAGTGCAGCTCCGGAAGCTCGACGCTGGTGCTCGCACGCTGCCTGCAGCTCAACGGCGCGGGACACGTGTACAGCCTGGAGCACGAGCCGCAGTTCGCGCAGCAGACCCGACACCAGCTGCGGTTGCAGCAGCTGGAGACGTGGGCCACCGTCGTCGACGCGCCCCTGCGGGGCCTGGCCGGCACCGAAGGGCGCCTCTGGTACTCGCTCGACAACCTTCCGCCCGCTGCGCGGACCATCGCGATGCTGGTCGTCGACGGGCCGCCGGCCGAGCTCTGCGCGGAGGCGCGGCTGCCGGCAGTGCCCCGGCTGATGCCCTATCTCGCCGAGCACTGCACCGTGTTCCTCGACGACGCGGACCGCCCGGACGAGAGGGCTGCGGTGCGGGCCTGGCTCGAGGAGTTCCCGGAGTTCTCGAGCAAGGTGGTGCCCTGCGAGAAAGGCTGTGTCAGGCTCGACCGCTGACAGGACGCCCAGCCGGATCCTGCCCCGTCGGTGAGACCCCGCGAGTGGACCGGACTCATCCCCACCTCCTCGAGGGCCTGAACGACGCGCAGCGCGAGGCCGTGACCGCATCCCAGCCCGGCGTGCTCGTGCTGGCGGGCGCCGGCTCGGGCAAGACGCGCGTCCTGGTGCACCGCGTCGCCTGGCTGCTGCAGGTCGAGGGCGCACACCCCTGGAACGTCCTCGCCGTCACCTTCACCAACAAGGCGGCGCACGAGATGCGCGCCCGGATCGAGGCGCTGCTGCACGTCCCGGTCGGGGGGATGTGGGTCGGCACCTTCCACGGCCTCGCCCATCGCCTGCTGCGCGCCCACTTCCAGGAGGCGGGGCTGCCGCAGGGCTTCCAGATCCTCGACGCCGACGATCAGCTGCGCCTGGTGAAGCGCGTGATCCGCGAGCTCGACCTCGACGACACGAAGTGGCCGCCGCGCCAGGCGCAGTGGTGGATCAACGGCGAGAAGGACGAGGGCCGGCGGCCGCAGCACCTCGACGCCGGCGGCGACCCCTACGCGCGGCAGATGCTGCGCATCTACGCCGCCTACGAGGAGGCCTGCCGCCGCTCGGGCAGCGTCGACTTCGCCGAGCTCCTGCTGCGCGCGCACGAGCTCTGGCGCGACCGGCCCGACGTCCTGCAGCACTACCGCGACCGGTTCACCCACATCCTGGTCGACGAGTTCCAGGACACCAACGCGATCCAGTACGCCTGGCTGCGCCAGCTGGCGGGCGAACGCGGCAACCTGTTCGTCGTGGGCGACGACGATCAGTCCATCTACGGCTGGCGCGGAGCGCGCGTGCAGAACATCCGCGACTTCCGCAAGGATCACCCCGCCGCGCCGCTCGTCCGCCTCGAGCAGAACTACCGCTCGACCGGGACCATCCTCGATGCCGCCAACGCGGTGATCGCCAACAACCCGTCGCGCCTCGGCAAGGAGCTCTGGACGAAGGGCGGCAGGGGCGAGCCGATCCGCGTCTACACCGCCTACAACGAGGTCGACGAGGCGCGCTTCGTCGTCGAGCGCATCCGCCAGTCGCTCGGCGCCTACCGGCGCAGCGAGATCGCCATCCTCTACCGCACCAGCGCGCAGTCGCGGCTGTTCGAAGAGGGGCTGATGCAGGCGCAGATTCCCTACCGCGTCTACGGCGGGCAGCGCTTCTTCGAGCGCGCGGAGATCAAGGACGCGCTCGCCTATCTGCGCCTCGTCGCCAGCCGCCACGACGACGCGTCCTTCGAGCGCGCGGTCAACCAGCCGCCGCGCGGCATCGGCGCGAAGACACTGGACGCCGTGCGCGCCCACGCCCGCGACTTCGCCTGCCCGCTCTGGCAGGCGACGGTCGACCTGCTGCGCGGCCGGGCCGTGCCGGCGCGAGCGGCCAGCGCGCTCAAGGGCTTCCTGGACCTCGTCGAGGAAACCGCCGCGTCGACCGACGGGGCCGACCTGGCCGACCGTGTCGAGCAGGTCGTCGCGCGCTCCGGCCTCGTCGAGCACTTCCGCGCCGGGCGCGACGGCAAGGGCGAGGACCGCGTCGAGAACCTCGAGGAGCTCGTCAACGCCGCGCGCCGCTTCGAGAACGAGCCGGCGCCCGAGCAGGAGGGGCTGACGGGCCTCGACGCCTTCCTGGCGCACGCCGCGCTCGAGGCCGGCGAGGGCCAGGCCGATGCCTTCGAGGACAGCGTGCAGCTCATGACGCTGCACTCGGCCAAGGGCCTCGAGTTCCCGCTGGTCTTCCTGGTCGGCCTGGAGGAGGGGCTGTTCCCCCACAGCCTGTCGGCCGAGGACCCCGACCGTCTGCAGGAAGAACGCAGACTCTGCTACGTCGGCATGACGCGGGCGATGCGCGAGCTCACGCTCTCCCACGCCGAGAGCCGCCGTCTGCACGGCGCCGAGAGCTACCCGCTGCCGTCGCGCTTCCTGCGCGAAGTGCCCGCGGACCTCGTCGAGGAGGTGCGCGC
>JALORY010000133.1 GCA_025458675.1 Gammaproteobacteria bacterium
AGGCCCGAGCCCGTGGAGACGGTAGCCCGCCTGGCCCAGCACGCGCCCCAGCTCGCCGAGGTCGAAGTTCGCTTTGCCCGAGAGATCCGCCTCGCCGTGCCCCGAGAGACCGACGATCCACCGCTCGCCCTCGAGCGACAGCCGCTGGAGGCTCGCGGTGATTGCCTGCTCGCTGATCCGGGCCACACGCTCGCTGCGTCCCCCATGCTCGATCAGGAGCTCAGCCGGCAGGCGCACCCCGAGCTGGCGCGCCTGCTCCGGGTGCAGGTCGGGGTCGAGGAACTGAACCGAGACGTCGGGCTTCGCGCGCCGGTACCGGTCCAGGAGCTGCTGAACGGGGACGCGCAGCCCACCGGCGTCGGGCACGATCGCCGTGATGCGCACCGGCCCGGCCAACCGGGCCACGACGGCCCTGCTCTGCACGGTCAGCGACTGGCGGGCGCCCGCCGTCAGGTCCCAGGCGCCGCCGTAGCGGTGGGCGACGCGCAGCGTCAGCCCCGACGTGGCGACCAGGAGAACCACGAGCAGCCACACCGGCCAGCGCGAGCGAGGACCGTCGGCGGGTGCGGACCGCAGCAGGGCGAGACGCAGGACGGCGATCCCCAATAGCAGCGCGGTCGCGACGAGGAAGAAGATGACGTCTTCCGCGTACACGACGCCGTCGAGGAAGCGCTGGAAACGGCTGCCGAAGCCGATCCATCGCGTGCCGCCCTTGCCATCCCCCCCCACCATCCACAGCAGGAGCAGCAGGCCGTAGGCAGCCGATGCAGCCGCGGCGGGCTGAGCGCCGAGCAGCGACACGGCACTCGTGATCGCGAGCGCCGCCGCGAACAGCAGCAGCAGACCGAGGAGGCCCGCGGCCAGCTTGCCCAGGTCCAGCGACGTGCCGAGCTGCAGGCTCGCGATCAGGATGGCGGTCGCGAGCCACAGCAGCGCCAGCAGGCCGAGGCCACCGAGAAACTTGCCCAGAACGACCTGGCTCGGCGGTACCGGCGCCGACAGCCAGAGCACGATGCGGCCGCTGCGCAGCTCCTCGCTGAAGAGCCGAATGCCCAGCAGCGGGGCCAGCAGGATGCCGAGTAGCCCTGCGGCCTCGATCGCGGGCATGGCCACCAGGTCCGTCAGACCCGGGGCGCCGTCGGCCAGCGACAGCCGCGGCGCGATCCGCGTGAAGCTCTCGAGCTGGGCAAACAGCATCCACGCGACGAGCGCGACCGCGACGGCGAGCCAGGTCCAGCCCACGGCAGAGACGAAGAGGCCGCGCAGCTCCCTCCCGGCGATGGCGGCGATCATGCCGCCTCCCCGCGCGTCAGGGCCAGGAAGCGGCGCTCCAGGCTGGGGCGCTCGGGGCCGAGCTCGAGCAGCCCGTAGCCCAGCGTGACGAGCTGCTGCGCGACGAGCGCGCGATCCGCCGCGTCGCGCAGCCGCAGGCGAAACCGCCCCTCGGCGAGTGACTCCGCCGCGGCGACGCCGGGTAGCACCTCGAGCACGGGTAGGCCCGGGGGGTGCGCGAGCACGGCGACGAGCACCGTGCCGGCCGCGCCGGGCGGGTCGACCGGCAGGCTCGCGACCTGCCGGCCCTCGTGCAGGATCTCGACGCGGTGACAGATGCGCTGCACCTCATCGAGCCGGTGGCTGGAGAACAGCACCGCCCGCTCGCGCCCGAGCTCGCCGACGAGCCCGCGCAGCTCGGCGGCCTGCGCGGGGTCGAGGCCGGAGGTAGGCTCGTCGAGGACCACGAGCGCCGGCTCGTGGAGCAGCGCCAGGGCGAGCCCCACGCGCTGGCGGTACCCGCGCGAGAGCCGTCCGGCGAGGCGCCGCCCCACGCCGGCGAGCCCCAGTCGCTTGGCGATGCGCCGCCGAGCCTCCGCCGCGCCGCGCCCTAGTCCGTGCAGGCAGGCCGCCAGGTCGAGGTGCTCGTCAACCGTGAGCTCGCGGTAGAGCGGCGGCTCGTCCGGCAGATAGCCGAGCGCGGCTCGCGCTTCGAGCGGCCGGGCGACCAGGTCCTTGCCGTCGATGCTCACCGTGCCGGCACTGGCGCCGAGCACCCCCGCGATCATGGCGAGCGTCGTCGACTTACCCGCTCCGTTGAGCCCGAGCAGGCCCACGACCTCGCCCCGCTGGATGGTGAAGCTCACCCCCGAGACCCGCACGCGCGGACCGTCGCGGCGCGCGAGCTGGCTGACCTCGAGGACGGCGGACATGGGTCGGCGCCCTGTCCGCGACACGCCATCCATGACGCTCCTCGGCATCGACACCGGCGGCACCTTCACGGACTTCGTGCTGCTCGGTCCCGGCGGGCTGCGCGTGCACAAGGTGCTGTCCACGCCGCAGGCTCCCGAGCGGGCGATCCTGCAGGGCATCCGCGAGCTCGGGCTTGACCCGGCCCGGCTGCGCGTCGTCCACGGCTCGACGGTCGCGACCAACGCCGTGCTCGAGGGCAAGGGCGTGCGGACCGCCTTCGTCACCAACCGCGGTTTCGCCGACCTCCTGAGCATCGGCCGCCAGGCCCGCGAGCGGCTCTACGACCTCCAGCCGCCGCCACGCAACCCGCCGGTCCCGCCCGAGCTGTGCCTGGAAACCGGCGGCCGCCTCACAAGCGCCGGCGAGTGGCTGGAGCCGCTGACGGCCGACGACGTCGCCACCCTGCGCGAGCGACTTCGCGCGCTCGCGCCGGAGGCCGTCGCGGTCAACCTGCTGTTCTCCTATCTCGACCCCGCGGCGGAGCGCGCCATCGCCGCAGCGGTGCCGGAGGGCGTCCACGTCTCACTGTCGTCCGACGTGCTGCCCGAGATTCGCGAGTACGAGCGCGGGGTCGCGACCTGGCTGAATGCATGGGTTGGGCCCCTGGTCGAGGGTTACCTGCGCCGGCTCGGCGACGCACTGCCGGGCAGCCGCTTGTCGGTGATGCAGAGCTCGGGAGACACGATCGGTGCGGCACAGGCGTCAGGCAGCGCGGTCCGGCTGCTGCTCTCCGGGCCGGCCGGGGGACTCCGCGGGGCCCGTCTCGTGGCCGAGCTCGGCGGCGCGACGCGGTTGCTGACCTTCGACATGGGCGGGACTTCGACCGACGTCGCGCTCGTCGACGGCGATCCCCGACTCACCACCGAGGGACGCGTCGCGGGTTACCCGGTCGCAGTGCCAATGGTGGACATGCACACGATCGGCGCGGGCGGGGGCTCCCTGGCGTGGCTGGACGCCGGCGGCATGCTGCAGGTCGGCCCCGAGTCGGCGGGCGCGGACCCGGGACCGGCCTGCTACGGGCGCGGCGGGACGCGGCCCACGGTGACCGACGCCAACCTGGTGCTGGGGCGCCTGCGCCCGGACGCCTTCCTGGGCGGCGCGATGTCCCTCGACCAGACGGCCGCGCGCCGATCGCTGGAAGGGCTCGCCTCGGCCATGAACTGCACCGTCGAGGCGGTCGCGGCCGGAATCGTCCGGCTCGCCGACGAGCACATGGCGCGTGCGCTGCGGGTGATCTCGGTGCAGCGGGGTGTCGATCCGCGAAACCACACCCTGGTGTCCTTCGGCGGGGCCGGCGGGCTGCACGTCTGCGCCCTGGCCGACGCGCTCGGCCTCGAAGCGGCGATGGTCCCCGTGCACGCCGGGGTCCTGTCCGCGCTGGGCATGCTCGCCACGCCCCCCGGGCGAAGGCTCTCGCGGACACACGCCGGCCGGCTCGATCGCCTGTCCCCGGCCGAGGTCGAAGCCGTCTTCCACGACATGGAAGCCGCGGGCCGGGCCGCTTTGCTCGAGGAAGGGACTCGCGACGCCGACGTGCGGGCGTCGCGAACCGCGGATCTGCGCTACGTCGGCCAGTCGTACACGCTCGAGATCGCGTGGGCCGGGCCGGCGGCCTCGGCGGAGTCGTTCGCGGCGACCCACCTCGCCCGCTACGGGCATCGCCTGGACCTCCCGGTCGAGGTCGTCAACCTGCGCGTCGCGGTTACCGGCCCACCGCTGCCGCTCGCGCTTCCCCCCGTGGCCGACGCCGACCCTGCCCCACCCGTCTGCCGGGCGCGGCTGCCCGGCATCCCGACC